>JAOUQQ010000159.1 GCA_029879245.1 Chromatiales bacterium
TATCGCAGATGTGCCGGTGGGGGTGCTCCTCTCCGGTGGCCTCGACTCAAGCCTGCTGGTAGGCCTGCTGGCCGAGCAGGGGGTGGAGGAGATCCTCACCTTCTCCATCGGCTTCGAGGATCAGCCCGAGGAGTCTGGCAGCGAGTTTGAATACTCCGATCAGGTGGTGGCGATGCACAACACCCGCCACCACAAGTACCACATCCCCAACGACCAGGTGCTCAAACGGCTACCCGAGGCGATAGGGCAGATGGCCGAACCGATGGTGGGGCAGGATGCGGTCGCCTTCTACCTCCTCTCCGAGCAGGTGGCGAAAGAGGTGAAGGTGGTGCAGAGCGGGCAGGGGGCCGACGAGGTCTTCGCCGGCTACTTCTGGTACCCGCAGATGGCCGCCGCCGAGGGCTCTGATTTAGAGCGCTTCGCCAACCACTACTTCGATCGCGACCATGCGGAATTTCTACAGACAGTAAGTGAACACTATCGCGGTGAGGACCATACCTCAAAGTTCATCGCCGGGCGCCTCGCCGAACCGGGGGCCGATGAGTACCTGGACAAGGTGCTTCGCCTCGATACCACAACCCTCATCGTTGATGACCCGGTAAAGCGCGTCGACAACATGACCATGGCGTGGGGACTGGAGGCACGCGTCCCCTTCCTCGACCACGAACTGGTGGAGCTGGCGATGAGTATGCCGTCATCGATGAAGCTTGGTCCTGGCGGTAATGATGCCAAGTATGCCCTCAAGCAGATCGCCCGCGGCATTATCCCCGACAGCGTCATCGACCGCCCCAAGGGCTACTTTCCTATGCCGGCGCTGAAGTACGTGCGTGGCGAGTTTCTGGAATTCATGCGCGGCATCCTCAACTCTGAGGCGTGCATTAAGCGGGGGATCTATAACCGCGAGTATGTGGAGAAACTGCTGGCGAAACCGGACGACGAGGCCCACTTTACCCGCCTGCGTGGATCCAAGCTGTGGCACCTGGCGCTGCTGGAGTTGTGGTTGCAGAGCCATGTTGATACCCTTTCTAACGCTTGAAATCGGAGCCGCTGCCACCATGTATCCGATATTCCCCCAACCAGAGTAAGCATTTGAGGTATTTTAGATGGATGTATTAGAGCGTATCGACGAGCAGGTAAAGGGCAACCCTATCGTCATCTATATGAAAGGCACCCCGCAGATGCCGATGTGCGGCTACTCCAGCCGCGCCTCCCAGGCGATGCAGTCCTGCGGTGTTGAGTTTGCCTATGTTAACGTACTGGCCGACCCGGAGATCTTTGAGAATCTGCCACGCTACCAGAACTGGCCCACCTTCCCGCAGATCTACGTCAATGGTGAGCTGATCGGTGGTCATGACATCCTGATGGAGATGTACCAGAAGGGTGAGTTGCAGCCGATGTTGCAGGCTGCCGCGGGTGGCAGCGAGAGCTAACTCTGCCACCTGTCGCAAGAGAGCCGGCCCTGTGCCGGCTTTTTTGTGCTTGTCGAGGCTGTTGCACTTTCATAATATTCTAGTAATATGAGGTAGTTAGAAGTAAAACTAAATATACTACTTAAAGAAAATAACAAGGGAAGCAGGTGATGAGCGAGAATCGAGATGGTGACGAACCGCTTCTGCCCGATGATGCGGACCGCAAGATAGAGGAGTTGATGGCTGCCCTGAGAGAGGAAGAGCAGGGGGGAGATGATTCTGCGGGTCCCGCCAGCGATGATGGGCATGAATTTGATATTGATGAGGAGTTCCTCTCTGAAGGAGAGGGTGATTTTGTCGATCTTGAGGCGGAACAGCTCGATCATTCGGCCGATAAGCTGGTACTGGATGAGAGTGATCATGTTGAGGATGAGTTACTGGAAAAACTGACTGCCAGCGTCACCCCCAGTGAAGAGGAGTTGAAGGCGCAAAAGGCTCGTGAGACGCGGGAGAGAGAAGTTGCTGCGCGTCAGATGGCGGAGGCAAATGCCCTGGCACGTGCGCGACTGGATGAGCTGGAAGAGAAGCTGGCGGCGGTGGAAGCGAAACCTCTTCCAACGCTCAATAATGGTCAGCGCCAGGGAGGTTTCCCGGGTTGGCTCTCTGCATTCCTTGCACTGGTGGCAGTGACCGTTAGTGGTGCCGCCCTCTGGTTTAACCTTAATAGCCCCCTACAAACCACGCCCCCTGTAGCGACGGTCTCTCCGGTAAAGGGCGCTGAGGATCTACAGGGCTTAAGGAGTGATCTGGCATCCTTGCGCAAGCGCCTGGCTGAAGTGGAGAAGCAGGCGGAGATGGGGAGTGATGAGGCCGTCGCGACGATGAATCGTATGCAGGCGATGCTAAATCGTATTGAGAACAGGATTATTGAAAGCTCCAATATTGCACAATCATTGGTGCCGGTTGTTGCTGAGGCGAATGCCAGGCCTCAGTCCTCTCCAGCGGTCGCAGAGAGTCAAAAGAGCGCCGCAATAAGGCAACCCGTAGTGGCTCAGGCTAAACCTGTGGCACAGCCGACAGCGGGAGTTACCCCGGCAAAGCCTGCGAAACAGGTGGTCAAGCCCGATGCAAGCCGTGTCAAGCCTGCGCCCGGTGTCACACCTGTGAAGCCAAAGGCGGCTAAGCCTGTGGCGGCGTTGCCAATCGAGGGTAAGGTATTTATTGAGGGGTGGGCGGTGAATTTGCGCTCTTTCTATCGCCGCGCCGATGCCGAGATCCTCACCCGGATCTATCAGGAGGAGGGGATCGATGCTCAGATCCGCGAGGTTCCCAAGGGCAAGGCGACCTGGTATCGAGTCAGGGTTATGGGATTTGAGGACAAGGGCGCCGCGGAGGCCTTCATCAAGGGGCTCAGCGAAGAGCAGGGACGTGATATGGCATGGCCAAGCCACTATGCGGGTTATGTTGACGACTGAGTGAAAGAGATATTTTGTTAAAGTGAAGGGAGGCTTAAGCCTCCCTTCATCTTTGTGGGCTATAACATCACCATAGCAATTTCATTTAATGGTGATGACAATGTCGAGTGATACCGAAGTCAAAGTGTGGGACCCACTGGTCCGCCTCTTCCACTGGTCGCTGGTAGCGGCCTTTACCATTGCCTATGTGACGGAAGATGAGTGGCAGAATCTTCACGTCTGGGCCGGTTACGTTGTTGCCGGGCTGCTCGCGTTTCGTATTCTCTGGGGCTTTATCGGTCCACAGTACGCACGTTTTAGTAATTTCATCTACAGCCCCGCTACCGTAATCGCCTATCTCAAAGATATGGTCACCCTGCGTGAGAAGCGCTATCTGGGACACAATCCTGCGGGAGGGGTGATGGTGCTGGCGCTGCTTGCCTCACTGGCCCTTACCACCCTGAGCGGTATGAAACTCTATGCGGTAGAGGAAAATGCCGGACCCTTCGCCAATGTCGAGATCAACCTCAGTCCGATCGCTGTGGCGCAGGCCGACGATGACGATGATGATGAGCGTGAAGGTCGTGATCAAGGGGATGAATTCTGGGAGGAGATCCACGAGTTTTTCGCCAACCTCACTCTGCTGCTGGTGGTGCTGCATATCGCCGGGGTGCTCTTCAGCT
>JAOUQQ010000074.1 GCA_029879245.1 Chromatiales bacterium
CTCCAACGCGGCAAACTTCTCATCAGCGGTTCCCTTGCCACCGGCGATGATGGCGCCGGCGTGGCCCATTCGCTTGCCGGGGGGTGCGGTGACACCGGCGATGTAGGAGACCACCGGCTTGCTGACGTGTTTGGCGATAAACTCGGCGGCCTCCTCCTCGGCGGTACCGCCGATCTCACCCACCATGATGATCCCCTCGGTCTGCGGGTCGCGCTCGAACAGGGCGAGGCAGTCGATGAAACTGAGACCGTGGATCGGGTCACCACCGATACCGACACAGGTCGACTGGCCCAGACCGGCCTGAGTGGTCTGGTGTACCGCCTCGTAGGTGAGGGTACCGGAACGTGAAACGATACCGATCTTGCCCTTCTGGTGGATCGCGCCGGGCATGATGCCGATCTTGCACTCACCGGGGGAGATCACGCCGGGACAGTTGGGGCCGACCAGGCGCGGGCCGTTGTCACAGCTCTGCAGGGCGTGCTTGACGCGCAGCATGTCCATCACCGGAATACCCTCGGTGATACAGACGATGGTCTCGATACCGGCATCGGCCGCCTCAAGGATCGCATCGGCCGCAAACGGGGCCGGTACGTAGATCATGGTGGCGTCGGCGCCGGTCTCGGCGACCGCATCGTGCACGGTATTGAATACCGGCAGGTCGAGGTGGGTAGTACCGCCCTTACCGGGGGTGACGCCACCGACCATTCTGGTGCCGTAGGCAATCGCCTGCTCGGAGTGGAAGGTGCCCTGCTTGCCGGTGAAGCCCTGGCAGATGACTTTGGTGTCTCTATCGATCAGGATAGCCATTATTTCGCTCCTCCGGCTGCAGCAACCACCATCCTGGCCGCCTCGGTCAGTTGGTCGGTCGCCTGGATCGCCAGCCCGCTCTCGGCCAGCATCCTGCGCCCCTGCTCCACATTGGTCCCCTCCAGGCGCACCACCACCGGCACCTTGGCATCGACCTCCTTCACCGCCGCGATGATCCCCTCTGCGATAAGGTCACAACGCACGATGCCGCCGAAGATATTGACCAGGATCGCCTTCACCTTCTCATCGGAGAGGATCAGCTTGAACGCCTCGGCCACCTTGGCCGCGGTGGTGCCGCCGCCCACGTCGAGGAAGTTGGCCGGGTCACCGCCGGTCAGCTTGATCAGGTCCATGGTGGCCATGGCAAGGCCGGCACCGTTGACCATACAGCCGATATTGCCATCGAGCTTCACATAATTGAGGTCGTGCTGCCTGGCGCGATGCTCCGCCTCATCCTCCTGGCTGGCGTCACGCAGCTTGGCCATCTCCGGCTGGCGATAGAGGGCGCTCTCATCCAGATTGACCTTGGCGTCCAGGGCCATCAGGTGCCCCTCGCTGGTCACCACCAGCGGGTTGATCTCCAGCATTGATGCGTCGCGCTCGGTAAAAAGTTTGTAGAGTGACATCATGATTGCGCCCAGCTCGCGTACCTGGGTACCTTCAAGGCCCAGGGCAAAGGCGACCTGACGGGTCTGGTAGGCCGACAGCCCAACGACAGGATCAACCGCGACGGTGACGATCTTCTCCGGGGTCCTGGCAGCCACCTCCTCGATATCCATCCCCCCCTCGGTAGAGGCCATGAAGACGACGCGGCGACAGCCACGGTCTACCACCACACTGAGGTAGAGCTCACGGGCGATATCGCTGACACCCTCGATCAACACCTCATTGATCGGCTGCCCATCGGCACCACTCTGGTGGGTCACCAGACGGGAGCCCAGCAGGCGGTCCGCCTCGGACTTGAGCTCAGCCATCGAGCTGACCAGCTTCACACCACCCGCCTTACCGCGGCCCCCGGCGTGTACCTGCGCCTTGACCACCCAACGCTCACCGCCCAGCGCCTGCGCCGCATGCTCCGCCTCGGTCACGCTAGCTGCCACCCGACCCTGCGGAACCGGGATCCCGTACTCGGCAAAGACCCCCTTCGCCTGATATTCGTGGAGATTCATCGATTTCCCCTGTGCCTCTACAAAATGACAAAAACGGCGCATATTGTGGGACATATAGGGCGTCGGTGCAAAAGCCTTGTTTGCGCCCTCCTCCCATGCCGATACAATGGGCCTACACAACCAAGATATTGATGATAGATGACCCTGATACGTCTGATCGCCCTGGCCCTCCTCTTCTGGCTACTCTACCGCCTGATCCTCAACCTGTTGAGTAAAGTGAGGCGCTCATCGGCTAGCCAGAGCCAGGAGCCTGCACAAGAGAAGATGGTACGCTGTGAGCGGTGCGATCTGCACATCCCATACAGGGACGCCGTGGAGAAAAACGGCAGATACTTCTGCTGTATTGAGCACCAACGTGCCACAGATAACTGGAAGCGGGATAATTAATGAGCACCAATACCGCACTGAGTCGACTCTTTAGCCGCAGTGCCCCCCCAATGAGCATTGGGGTAGAGAGCACCTGGCGACCACTGCACCTGTTCAATCTCTACCGTTTTACCCTCTCCTCGCTGTTTATTCTTATCTATCAGTTAAATGACGGCGCCTTTCCCCCGCCTCTGGGGATGATGCTGCCAAAACTCTTCTATCTGGCCAGCCTCTCCTATCTGATTTTCAGCCTGCTGGCGATGGTCTTTATCGCCAAACGCAAACCGAGTTTTAGTTGGCAACGTAATATCCACGTCCTGGCCGATATTGTCTTCATTACGGCACTGCTCTACAGCAGCGGTGGTGTCGCAAGTGGGATGGGGATGCTGCTGGTGGTCACCGTCGCCTTTGCCAGTATGCTCTCAGCCGGACGCGAGCCTCTGCTCTTCGCTGCCCTTGCCTCTTTAATGATTCTAGGCGAAGAGACTCTCGCCTTCATCACCCTGAGCGGGGCCAGCATCAACTACACGCAGGCAGGCATCCTTGGCATCGCCCTCTTTACTACCGCCATCATCGCCCACATCCTGGCACGCCGGGCGAGAGAGAGTGAGGCACTGGCTGCACAGCGCAGCATCGACCTGGCCAACATGGCGCAACTGGCCGACTACACCATTCAGCAGATGCGTACTGGTGTCATTGCAGTGAATAAAAATAGTCGGGTTGAGTTGATTAATAGCGCCGCCTGGCGACTACTGAGCAGTCCGATGGTACCTACCCACTCAATGCTGGAGCTATATAACCCAGAACTTGATCAGTTGCACAAGCAATGGCTACAGGGAAAACTTTCATCCGGAACCACGCTAAGCCCGCAACACGACTGCGAGTTACTGCCGCAGTTCCAGTACATTGGTGATAATCACTCCGCCGGCACGCTAATCTTTCTTGAGGATGCCAGTGCGACTGCCCAGCAGGCGCAACAGCTGAAGCTCGCCTCACTGGGTCGACTTACCGCCAGTATCGCCCATGAGATCCGCAACCCCCTTGGCGCGGTGAGTCACGCCGCCGACCTGCTGGCGGAGGCACCAGAGCTGGCAGTGGCCGATCAGCGCCTTCTCGCCATCATCAAAAGCCACACACAGCGCATCAATACCATTATTGAGGATGTGCTTAAACTGGGGCGCCGTGATCAATCACACGGCGAACTCTTTCACCTCTCAGTCTGGCTGGAGAACTTCTGTACCGAGTTTCTGCAGGGACATGGGGTTCCAGCAGAGGCACTACAATGTCGCATGAACACGCCGGAGAGCAGCATCTTTTTTGACCCCAACCACCTGCGCCAGATCCTCACCAATCTCACGCAAAACGGTTTACGCCACGCCTCATCCGCCAGCAATCCCAGAGTAGAGATTGTGGCGGGCAGCCAGGATAAGGAGTGGGGGTATATTGATATCATCGACCATGGACCGGGCATTAGTGAAGAGGCGCGCAGCCACATCTTTGAGCCCTTCTATACCACCGAACCCGGCGGTACAGGACTGGGACTCTATATCGCCCAGGAGCTTGCCAGTTGCAATCAGGGAAAACTTCGCTATGAGCCGAATGAAGAGCATCCTAGTCGTTTTCGTCTACACTTCCCCAAACAGCGTAGAACGATAGAGTAACGCTATGTCTGACACCCACATCCAACAGCCTCTTGCCCTGATCGTCGATGATGAACCCGATATTCGGGAGCTACTCTCACTCACCCTCTCTCGCATGGCGATCAACTCCCGCGAGGCAGAAACCCTCCGCGAAGCAAAAGAGTTGCTGCAATCAACTGCTTTCGACCTCTGCCTCACCGATATGCGCCTTCCTGATGGCAATGGTATCGACCTGATCCGCCACATCCAGCAATCTCATTCAGAGCTGCCGGTGGCGATGATCACCGCCCACGGCAATATGGATACCGCCATTGAGGCCCTCAAGGCGGGTGCCTTCGACTTTCTCAACAAACCGGTAGAGCTACAGGCACTACGTGAGCTGGTCCATAGTGCGTTGCGACTGCGCGGTAACCCCATCCCATCATCCAACAGCAGCAGCGAATTGCAACTGCTGGGGCACTCTGCAGCGATCGAATCGATCCGCCAGATGATCACAAAGCTGGCCCGCAGTCAGGCCCCCGTCTACATCAGTGGCGAGTCAGGCACCGGCAAGGAGCTGGTGGCCAGACTGATTCACGCCCAGGGGCCTCGTGCAGAGATGCCCTTTATCGCCGTCAACTGCGGGGCAATTCCCTCTGAGTTGATGGAGAGCGAGTTCTTCGGTCACAAAAGGGGGAGCTTTACTGGCGCCAACAGTGACAAGGAGGGACTATTTCAGGCCGCCAACGGTGGCACTCTGTTTCTTGATGAGGTGGCGGACCTGCCACTCGATATGCAGGTCAAGCTGTTGCGCGCCATACAGGAGAAGGCAGTTCGCCCGGTCGGCGCGCAACAGGAAAAACACGTAGATGTGCGAATCCTCAGCGCCACCCACAAGGATCTGGCAAAGCTCGTTGCCAGCGGCCACTTTCGTGAAGACCTCTTCTTTCGTATCAACGTCATAGAACTGCGTCTACCCAGCCTGCGAGAGCGTCCCGAAGATATCCCCCTGCTGGCAGGGGAGATCATGAAGCGTCTGGCCACAGAGATGGGTATTTCCCCCCCCCACCTCGAGGCGGAGGCCCTTCTCGCCCTGCAACACCACCCCTTTAACGGCAACGTACGCGAACTGGAAAACACCCTTGAGCGTGCCCTCACGCTGAGCGAGGGGACGCTTATTGACGAGGCCGCTTTACAACTCCCGGCCAGTCAACCGACATCGTCTCCGCAACCTCCGTCCCAATACCGTTCCAGTTCCCTGGAGGGGAACCTTGAGGAGCACCTTGAGAGAATTGAGCGCCAACTGATCGAGAGGGCCCTTGAGGAGTCAGCCCACAACAAGACCGCAGCAGCAAAGGCTCTGGGGATCTCATTTCGTTCCCTGCGCTACCGGCTGCAGAAGTTGGGAATTGAATAAGCCCCCCCGACTCCCCATCCGACAAATGTGACGCACAAGGTCAATCACTGACGAAATTTGTCACCCCCCCGCACAAAGCGTCACAAAAAGTTCCTTCAGCAGAGCGTTTTTTGTGAATGCACGCACACAACTCCCCCCTTCCTCTATAAAGAATAGTTGGCACGCCCCCTGCATACATAACTCGCATCACCTATGGCGTCAGTGCCAAAGTGAATAATGATTTACCCCACACTCTGTAATTGATAGGAGAGACAAAGATGAAAAAGATGCAAAAGGGTTTCACCCTCATCGAACTCATGATCGTTGTTGCGATCATCGGTATCCTGGCCGCCGTCGCCATTCCGCAGTTCAATGAGTACCGCGCCAAGGCGAACGACTCCACCGCTCAGGCTGATGCCAAGAACGCCATGAGTGTTATGACTGCTGCGCAGCTGTAATAACCTGAATACCTTTTAGGAGACATACCATGAAAATGATTACCCGTGCATTTCTCTTTGCCGTAGCGTTTATGGCCTCTGCCGCCGCCATGGCTGCAGGCACCGCTGTCACCAGTGGCGCCCCTATCACCAACACCGACTGCACCCTGCTGGGTGAGACCGTCACTCTGAACCTCTCCAGCAACGTTTTTGGTGCCTATCAGTGCATCGAAATTGACAACGAAATCAAGGTTGCTACCTGCCACAAAGCCGGTAGCCGCAAGGCCACTTCCCTTCCCTGTCAGGTCGTTGGCACTGATCCGGGAACCGGCGCCTCTGTGTACAACAACCCAGCTTGTACTGGCGCCACTGGCGAGACCTTTGAAATTGCCGACTACCGCGGCTTTATCGCCAGCAGCACCGGTGGTTCCGTCGGTACAACCGATCTGGGCGGCAATTGCACTGCAGCCACAGTTGGTGGTCTGGCTCACTTCAACTGATTATTTTCAGCTGAAGATTACGCTAAGAATCGGGCGCGTTAATGCGCCCGGTTTGTTTAGAGGCAAAGAAAGTACAGAGTAAGATGATCGACAGGGGGATGTATGCTGAGTAGTATGCGAGGTTTTACCCTAATGGAGTTAATGATAGTAGTGGCCATCATAGGCTTACTAGCTTCAGTGGCAATACCAGCATTTAGCAATTATCGTCAAAATGCGAGCGACAATGTAGCCAAATCGGACGCCCGTAACATCGCCTTTGTCCTTAGACAAGCACAATACTAGCCATCTCCCGTTCGAATAAACTGCCAGAAATTTGCTATACTACTCGACGTAGCCGTTAACTCGATGAATGTAATATTAGTTAATAATGCAGATTATTTCAGATTATAAAATAGCCTTGAATATTGCCTATCGGGCACGCTTTTTAACTATAGGCTTCTGGCTACTTCTGGTTTTAGTCACCGTCGTTCTGATCGCAGCACAGTTTAGTGGGCGGCAGCCAGCTACTGTTGCTCTCGATATCGGCATTTCAGCCACTCGTTTACTATTGCCGTTATTAATCGTACTCCTGGTACAAGAACTCTTTACGCGGGAGTTTGACAGGCGATATATATTGGCTTCTATGACCTATCCCCGCCCAAGACATCATTTTTTCTTAGGGCGCCTACTTGCTATTTTTACTTGCACAATGGCTGGCCTGGTTGTCATGGCCGTTGCCATCGCCATTCTAGTTACAATAATTGGACAGAATTATCACCAAGCCACACCCGTGTCACTGGGCACACACTACATCATTACACTTATATTTATTGCAATAGATTTATCAACTATTATTGCAGTTTCAGCATTTCTGAGTCTGATCGCCACCACTCCAAGTTTTATACTTATCGGTTCATTCGGATTTTTAATCGTGGCCCGGTCATATTCCACAATTATCGCACTTTTAGAACAGAAACACGCCCTGGTCGCAAAACAACAGCTATACCATGACTCTCTGGGATTTCTTGGATATATACTCCCTGATCTAGGCGCCCTTGATGTCAGAATGACTGCACTATATAACTCCATAAATTTCATTCCTGATAACTGGCCTTTCATTGCCATTAGTTCTCTTGCATACGGACTATTTTTCATCGGACTTGCACTCGCAATTCTACACAAGAAACAGTTCAATTAATCGCATGATTAAATCAATTCAATGGTTAGCAATCTCAATTATTGGTGCTGTACTATTTATTTACTTTGGCAAAGCGGTTCACTTATCAACCACTATCGTAATTGATACTCCACCGTCAGATCGTGTCGTTATCAGTGCACCAATTCAGCTTTTAATGTATGGCGGCGACCATTTTTTAGCCGCAAATATTGAAACTATGCGACTTGCTACCACTGCATCTACTATTGAAGATGGAAATGGAAGCAGCTACCTCTATCGCACACACTCACTTGTGGCTCAACTAAATCCATGCCACGAAGACAACTACTATTTTTCTACTGCGTTTCTTACATGGGGTGGTTCTGCGGATAAAGCGAATGAAATATTACATCTTGCAGGTGAATGTCGACACTGGGACTGGATTCCGCCATTTTTCTATGCATTTAATCAGTATTATTTTAATCGGAACAGTGATGTAGCAGTAAAATATCTCAATCTGGCTGCCCAACGCTCTGCTGACAACCATGCATCTTTGACTAAAACAGCAATCATGATCAAAACTGGCAGTATTAATGATGACCAAATGGCATTGGCCTATTTAACAAATGAGAGAGATAATGCCACTGATCCCAATCTGAGAGAGCTATTGGATAAACGCGTTACCCGACTACTTGGATTGATCACCTTAAGAAATGCACAACAACGTTTTGAAACCGAAACTGGTCGATTACTTAAAACTACTGAAGAGCTAATAGACACTGGCTATCTTCAGAAAATCCCCAATGACCCACTCAAATTGGGTTACAGTTTTATTAATGGTCGTTTTGAATTCAGAACTCTCAGGATAAAAGGTATGGAGAAATAGTGTGTCATTGGCCCTTGAATTCAGCTCTGTCAGCAAATCTTTTACTAAAAACGGGGCACAAATTGATGCTCTGAACAACATTTCTTTCAGTGTTAGCGAAAGGGAAGTTTTTGGCTTTGTCGGGCCAAACGGTGCTGGAAAATCAACCACAATAAAAGTAATGCTAGATGTTATATCAGACTATAAGGGTAATATATCTATCTATGGTAACGATGCGCACGATGCGTCCTCACGCCGCGGCATCGCATATGTACCTGAGTCTCCATCTATTTATGAACAATTCACTCCCCTTGAAATACTTAAAATGGCGCTACGTATGTACGGTATCCGTCGGACAGATGAAAATAAGCACTGTATGTACTGGTTGGAACAATTTTCGATTGCACAGAACGCCAATAGAAAAATTCGCTTGCTCTCCAAAGGTAATGTGCAACGTGTTGCACTAGCACATGCTATGGTTGTTGAACCTCGTTTATTAGTACTTGATGAGCCTTTGTCAGGTTTAGACCCTGTTGGGCGGAAAGATGTTGTAAACATATTGCAGGACTACAAGCAGAGTGGAGGTGCTATATTTTTTACATCGCATGTACTGCATGATGTTGAGCGTATTGCTGATCGCTTTGGTTTTATTAATCATGGCAAATTAGTGACAACCCGTTCTCCTCGCGAATTGGTCACAGAGCATTCTGATCGTTTTATTGTTCGTTTTCACGCTACGCAGCAACCAGATAATGTTGCACGGACATTACGCGAAGGAGAGTACGAGCAAGATATCTCACAATCCGAAATGCCTGCATGGTTGGATCGACTGAATCAGCAGGGTGGTCACATTATAAATATCCAACCCGCAACCTCATTGGAAAGTGTGTTCTTCCAAATTCTTGGGGAACAGGGGATGAAAACCATATAATGGTGCCGATGAGAGGAGTCGAACCTCCGGCCTACTGATTACGAATCAGTTGCTCTACCAACTGAGCTACACCGGCCTGGTGGATGATGGATTGCGGTGGGATTATAGAGAACTGACCTCTGTTGAACAACAGAGGTAGCAGATTACTTATATGAGTTTTGTGGTTTTACGCGGTAGATTACATCGACACCAACGCTGGTGGTTCCCGCTGGCAAGTTAGGCACCATTTCAGAAGGACATCTTCTCGCCTCAATATCCCACAGCTCACCGGTATCTACGTTGTAGATGTGGTGATGCTCAGCCGTGTTTGAGTCATAGTAGACCTTACCTGAATCGATGCACAGCTCTCGTACCAGACCCTGCTCACTAAACAGATTGAGGGTGTTATAGACCGTGGCCTTGGAGGCTTTACCAAGTCCCCTGTCGCTCAGCTCATTCATAACCTGATCGGCACACAGATGGCGTGGCCGCTCAAACAACAACTGGGCAATATCCACCCGCTGTCTGGTTGGATTAATCTGCTGACTTTTCAGCAACTTAATGATTTCGTGCTTGTCCACAATGCTTCCTGCAATAAATTTAATGTACAGATTAGAAAGAGTATAGATAGGTAACCATACCATGTAAAGGAGCTAGATCAATTACATCGAAATTGGCTCTCATCAAGAATCGGCGGATTGCCAAGGATCTGATCAGCCAGAAGTCTGGCCGAGGCCAGCCCGATCACCACCCCATTTCGAAAGTGACCCGCATTGATATAGAGACCAGAGAGAGAACCGCTTGCTCCAATGCACGGAATTCCGTCGGGGCTACCGGGCCGCAAACCAGACCACTGCATTTCCACCTCACACTCCTCCAATGGTGGGAGTAATCTGGTGGCAAAGTCGTAGAGCTCATCGCGCCCTTCATCGGTTATCTGTCGATCAAATCCAACATGCTCCAGGGTGGACCCGGCAAGAATACGGCCATCGGCCCTTGGGATCAGGTAGTGATTGCCGCTCAGCACCGTATGCTCTAATAACCCCGGTTCGGCACGAAACAGCAACATCTGGCCTCGAACAGGCGCCACCTCGATCTGAATCCCCAGCCCCTTCAGGATCTCAGCGCTCCAGGCACCACCGGCCACTACCACCCGGCTGGCAGGCACCTGCCCCTGCTCGGTGCTCAGTCCGGTAATAACGCCCTTGTAATGGAGGATCTCACGCACCGGGGTCTGCTCATGGATCGCCACACCGAGTCGCTCAAGCGAAATCCGTAACGCCTTCAACAGGCGTGGATTGCGCAGTTGCGCCACCTCTGGCATCCAGATCGCTTGTGAGGAGATTTCACCCAAATTGGGTTGCAGCTTCAAGATAGCTTTGCGGTCGAGATATTCAAGGTGGTAGTCAAAGCGTCCTGCCCACACCTCGGCGCGTTGCCGCTCAGTCTCATCAATGTCGAGCAGTAATAAACCTGTGCGCCGGTACTCAGGGTCGATGCCACTCTCACGCCTTAGCTCGGCGGCTACTTCCTCATAGCGAGACTGCCCCCAGCGTGCCAGCTCGGTCACCGCATCACTGTAGCGCCACGGGTAGAGCGGAGAGAGAATACCACCACCGGCCCAGGAGGACTCACGCCCCAACTCCCCCCTCTCGTAGATTGCGACATTGACGCCTGCCTGCGCCAGAAATCGTGCGCAAAGCATACCGATAAGGCCACCACCAATAATATGAACGTCTGCCATAACCCCACAGATTTATTAACTGATTGTCAGGGGCCACACTTTAGCAGAATAAAAGGGCGGGAATCACTCCCGCCCTTGTCGTTTACCAGGGTGTTGCAGGACTCGGTACCTTTGTAGCATTTGTGTACTCTATACAGATCGCCGGATCGTCTACGGCACTAAAGGCATCACTCAGCGTGGTCTGGGGCAATATGCCCACGTAGCTATTACTGAAGCCAGGCAACGGACAGTGATTCCACGGCGTACCCGTAGTAACAGCTATACTCCCAGACCAGGTCTCATTGTGCTGCACATCCTTATTGGTTGTACAACTGAAGTTGTACCAGCCCGGGGCTGATCCCCCCTGATATTGACCTCCGGAGTAGAGCGTTTTATCCGGGATAACAGGTACGCTACTAAAGGTGCAGGTACCGTCAATCGTGCCGGTGAAGCTGCCTGCACCCGTCATACTCGCCCCCAGAGTCACCAGGTCAAAGTAGTTCCAAATCAGCTTCTGATCACCGTTATTATCATTCACATACTGATTGGGTGCCATGGTGTAGTTACCAACACCCGCATGATACGAATAGCTCGTGGGAATCGTCGGCGTCCAGTCTCCCGTACCCGGCGTTGTCGTGGGCACATAGTGGGTCACCGGGAACTTGATGTGATCACCCAGTCCTGCAGAAACCTGCTGCAGCGGTGTCATCGTATAGTTACCCTCCCCGGCACCCACATAGGTATAGCTCGTCGGAGTCTCAGGTACGGGCGTCCAGTCACCCGTACCCGGTGTGGCCGAGGGCACATAGCGGGTAAACGGATATTTGATGTGGTCACCCAGCCCGGCAGCAACCTGCTGCAGCGGTGTCATCGTATAGTTACCCTCCCCGGCACCCACATAGATGTAACTCGTCGGAGTCTCAGGCACAGGCGTCCAGTCACCCGTACCCGGTGTGGCCGAGGGCACATAGCGGGTAAACGGATATTTAATGTGGTCACCCAGCCCGGCACCGTAGTAGACCAACGGTGTCATCGTATAGTTACCCTGTCCTGCACCCACATGGATGTAACTCGTCGGAGACTCCGGCACGGGCGTCCAGTCACCCTTACCCGGTATGGCCGAGAGCATATAGCGGGTAAACGGATATTTAATGTGGTCACCCAGTCCGGCACCGTAGTAGACCAACGGTGTCATCGTATAGTTACCCTGCCCTGCACCCACATAGGTGTAACTTGTCGGAGTCTCAGGCACGGGCGTCCAGTCACCCGACCCCGCTACCGCCGAGGGCACATAGTGAGTGACCGGGAACTTGATGTAGTCACCCAGCCCGGCAGCAACCTGCTGCAGCGGTGTCATCGTATAGTTACCCTGCCCTGCACCCACATAGGTGTAACTTGTCGGAGA
>JAOUQQ010000160.1 GCA_029879245.1 Chromatiales bacterium
ACTCTGGTCCCGTTATGTTATTTACCCACTACCGTTAACTATAGAGACTCTTTTCTCTCGCGCCATATCCCCTATAATCAAGACAGGATATACACCCCCCAATAATCACCATGCAACCACCGCCAAACCACCGCTACCTGGGCCGATTCGCCCCCTCCCCCACCGGCCCCCTCCATTTCGGTTCGCTAATCGCCGCCATCGGCAGCTATCTGCAGGCAAGGTCAAACTCCGGGCTGTGGCTGGTACGGATGGAGGATCTCGACCCGCCGCGCGAGCGGCCCGGTGCCGCCGACGCCATCCTGCGCACCCTGGAGGCCTACGGTTTTGAGTGGGACGGCGAGGTGCGCTATCAGAGCAGCAGAAGCGAGGCCTATCTGGATGCACTGGAGCGGCTACGAGGTGAGGGGCGTAGCTACCCCTGCCGCTGCTCACGAAAAGAGATTGGCGAGCAGGCAGAGCGGCTGGGAATGGCAGCCGGGGTCTACCCGGGCACCTGCCGTGGTGCCGCTATCCGCCCACAGCAGCCTCACGCCACCCGCTTCCTGGTTGACGACGAGACGATCACCTTTATCGACGCAATTCAGGGGAGATACTCACAACAGATGGCACAACAGGTGGGGGATTTCGTACTGCGTCGGGCAGATGGCCTCTTCGCCTACCAGCTGGCCGTGGTCATTGACGATGCCGACCAGCAGATCACCGAGGTGGTACGCGGCAGTGACCTGCTCGATAACACTCCTCGGCAGATCGCCCTGCAGCAGGCACTTGGCCTGACAACCCCCCACTATTTGCACCTGCCGATTGTAGTGAATGCAGAGGGACAAAAGCTGAGCAAACAGACCTTTGCCACTGCCCTTGACGACAGTAACCCGCTGCCAGCACTGTGGCAGGGGCTACAGTTTCTCGGCCAGCAGCCGCCAATAGAGCTGATGAATGAGAAACCTGAGACCCTGTGGCAGTGGGCGGTGATGCACTGGCGTAGTGACAATATCCCCCGTAAACTCACCGCAGATGCGAGTAACCTTATCGAGTCGAGACCATGACTGAGACCTCCTCCCCCTTCATGACCACCTACCGTGGCTATTTAAGTAATATCCTCAAGTGGGAGGAGCTGGAGACCCTGTGGCAAACGGTGAGAGGCTCCGACAGCAACTGGTTTGTCTATGCCGTTGGCGAGACACTGCCACAAACCCCCTCCAGCAGAGAGGAGCTCTCCACCTTTATCGATGAGATCGACAAACTGCTCCGTCAGGAGCATCAGGAGAGCTATTGCGGCATCGTCTATGTGGACGACCGTGACTCCCCGTCACTGATCAAGATCTACGACCCCAACCACCTTGGCAGCTCCTGTGGCCCCGGCTGGGGTGAGGTACTGCCGGGGTGGGTACTCAGCACCATGCCGCCACAGGAGCTGGAGGTTACCTCCCCCATCGCCAACAACCGCCGTCGCTGGTGGCGCAAGCTCCTGGGGCAGTAATGAGTGATCGTGCTGTGCATCCATTGCTGCAACTCAACCCCGAGATGGAGCAGGGCAAGTACCTCGTCAGCAAGCCTGAGCAGATAACCCAGACGCTTCTGGATCTGGGAAAAAGGCCCGACCTGGTCAATGCCTACTTCCGTGATGGCCAGGAGAGCATCATCACCACGGTGATCGATGTAATGAAGGATCGCGGCCTGGTGATTATGGAGTTGGGACCTGATCAGAAGATGAATCAGCAGTTGCTGGATGAGGCAAGGACGATCTGCCTGTGCAAGCATCACGACGTCGATATCCGCTTTGAGTTAAACGGTTTGCGTAGTGCACGCTTTCAGGGCCAGCAGGTGATCGCCGCCCCCCTTCCGGAAAGTCTGATGCGCTATCAGCGACGGGAGTACTTTCGTGCCCCCACCCCATTACTGGAACCACTTATCTGTCACATCGATGTGGAGGGTAACCGACTCTCTCTTCCACTGGCCGATATCAGCCTCGGCGGCCTCGCCCTTGTCGACAGAGAGAGAGTATTTAATCCAGAGAGCGGTGAGATCTTCAGAGAGTGCACCCTGAATTTTCCTGAAGATGAGACGGAGATAGAGATTGCGCTGGAGATCCGCTCACGCTTTATGATTGGCAAGGATGAGGGGCACAGGGTGCAGCGTATCGGCTGCGCCTTTCTGGAACTCTCAGCCGATAAGAGCGCCTTTATCCAGCGCTATATCAACCGTCTTCAGATCAGACAGAGACACTAAATGCAGAAAGCCGTTAACTGCCCCGTGATAAAGAGCGGTTAACGGCCTTCGCGATGGTACGGAGTACCGGGAAGAGCGGCTCAGGCTACCTGTACAAAGCCAAAGCCATGTTGCGCCCAGCCCATCACCCCGCCACGCAGGTTAACGGCATTCTCAAAACCATTCTGCGCCAGATAGGCACATACCTGACCGGAGCGGGCACCGCTGCGGCAGATAAAGACCAGTTGCTCCTGTGGGTTGAGCTCATTCAGGCGGCCACCCAGAGTCGACATCGGCATCGCCTCGGCACCGGGGATAGAGCCCTGGGCGATCTCCATCGGTTCACGCACATCGATAATCCGGAAGCTCTTGCCCTCATCATCCATCCACTGGGAGAGTTCCTGTGCATCGATCTCTTTGATATTGGAGAAAAACATATTTCCTACCTTTTATCTCAATAATCGGAATTGCCACTAGTATATTAGCTCCACCTAATATTTCAAGTCCCACAGCAAAAAAATGGGCATCTCTGCACACTACATGAGGCGTGGATTTCACCGTCTGCTATGTTATGTTTCGTAATCCTGAAAACAATATGTCCCTAAGGAGTCACAGCATGTCCCAGCAGCCCAAGGTCTACGCCGTTCCTGCCGAATTCGCCGCCAGGGCCCATATCGACGAGGCAAAATACCTTGAGATGTACCAGCGCTCGGTCGACGACCCCAAGGGGTTCTGGGCCGAACAGGCCACGAACTTTCTCGACTGGTTCAAACCCTGGAACAATGTACTCGACTGGTCCTACGAAGGGGATGTGCGTATCAAGTGGTTTGAGGGGGGCAAACTCAATGTCGCCTACAACTGCATCGACCGCCACCTGGAGTCCCGTGGGGATCAAACTGCGATCATCTGGGAGGGTGACAATCCCGAAGATGACAAAAAGATCACCTATCGTGAGCTGCACACCGAGGTCTCCAAATTCGGCAATCTGCTCAAATCACGCGGGGTAAAGAGGGGCGACAGGGTCTGCATCTACATGCCGATGGTCCCCGAGGCGGCCTACGCCATGCTCGCCTGTGCCCGTATCGGCGCCGTCCACTCAGTGGTCTTTGGCGGCTTCTCCCCCGAGTCACTCAAAGACCGCATCCTCGACTCCGACTGTCAGGTGGTCATTACCGCCGATGAGGGGGTGCGCGGTGGCCGCCCGGTACCGCTCAAGGCCAATACCGACAAGGCACTGGAGAAGTGCCCCAACGTCCACACCGTGATCACAATTCGCCGCACCGGCGGAGACATCCACTGGGAGCCGGAGCGCGACCTCTGGTACCACGAGGCGATG
>JAOUQQ010000075.1 GCA_029879245.1 Chromatiales bacterium
TGGGAAAGGTCGCCACTAAACACACGCATAAAGTCGGCAGAGCGTGCCAGCTCATCGGCAAGGCCCAGTTCAGCGAAAAATGTGCGGCTATGTGCCACATACTCCGGCTCACCGATCGGCGTCGGCACCACCGGCACATAGTGGCCGGAGAAGACCTGGCGTGGCTCGTGGTCTACGCCATCATCACTCGCATCGGGGTCGCAGTTGAGCGAGGCCAGCAGCGAGTAGTCTGCACGTTGTGCAAGTTCGTCCAGTGTCGAAATGGTCTGGGTGATAGGGTTGGGGGAGCTTTTCATCGCATCGGGGGGTGTTGATGGGGAGATGAATACTATGCGGGCAGTTGGGCAGAATATCTACCCTGTATGGTATGGGGGAATGGGTAACAACTCAGGGCAAAGAAACAGGTCTTGCCATGCTGTTAACGCATTACTCTTCCAGTGGGGGCAGTAGTCCTGTGAGCAAAATAATTAACTGAGGCACATATTCGTCTACCGTTTTGTAGAGAACCTCGTGATCAATTTGTCCGTATTCATGGGCAATAATATTGCGCTGCCCAATGATCTGTCGCCACGGGACTTCAGGGTGTGCTGCTTTATAAACTTCCGACACGCGCCTGGCGGCCTCACCAATTATCTCTACGCTCCGTTCGACGGCCCGCATCAAGATGAGGTTATCAAGAAAAGCCGCCAGGTCGTGTTCTTCAAGCATTGCCTCAACCTCCCTGGCCGCCTGAAGCATATCCCACAGGTAGGCAGGGTCACGTCCTTCAGGCTGCATAGAGCACCTCCATGTTTTTCTCTATCGACTGACGTCGGTAGGGGTTTCTCAAAATGGCGGAGGTGGCCAGGTCGACTTTGCGACCGCCAAAGAGCAATGAGAAGGCATCCTGTAGCTCAACCATCCCACCCAGTGATGGGGCCATCCCCTCCTGAAAATCAACCAGCAGATCGATATCACTCTGCGCTGTCATCTCGCCTCGTGCAGCTGAGCCAAACAGTACCAACCGGCGTATGTGATGCTGTTTTGCCAGGGCCTCCACCTCCTCATGTGATGCACCCAGCAAGGCATCAACCGATTTTTCTCTCATGGCATGATTGGCTGTAAACGAGAGCTTGCTCACCATCTCTGTCAACTCCTTGAAGATCGGGCATTGAGGATTGGCCTGGTAGTAAAGCTGCTTCCCCTCACGACTGGCCAGTAACAGACCGGCTGCGGCCATCCGCTCCAATTCACGACGCACAGTACCGCGCCCCATTGCTGCCTGGCGCACGATCTCATTGGTAAAAAAGCGTCTATCTGGCCTGCCGTAGAGCAGGCCCAACACACGTTGCTGCGTTTTGGTGAAGAGCGCATCACCTAGAGAGTGTGTGGTCATGCTCGCCCCATAAAGACCCAATATGGGTACATTAAGGCCTATTTTGGGTCTTTGCAACAGCAATCAGGTAACTAGAGTGTTACTGATTGAACCCTGTCAGCCGTTGCAAGATTTCCTGTAGCTCCTGCTCACTGATATTGATGTGCTCCACTACGCGCCCATACAGCATCACCGTCGGCACATTGCGGTCGTTACGCTCCTTCTGAATTTGATCGATGCAGTAGAGCACGATGCGCTCCTTGCGTGAGAGGCCGTCGCGGATGTCGGGGAGGTTGTCGAGGTCGAGGGAGGACATGGGGAGTATTAAATAAAATACTTCTTAGCCGTTACCTTCCCCGGCCAGTAACGCCCGCATACCATCCAGCGGAAAGCGATATCCCGCTGCCTTGAGCGGAATACGGTTGATGCGCCAGTGAAGGTCGGCCAAGTCGGTGTGGGCAAGCCCGCCACTGTCTGCGATAACACACTCAATGTGGAAGGCCATGTCTTTCATCGAGCCGAGCACACTACGGTTGTTGGTTTTGGTGTAGCTATTGTGCTCGCTCCAGTCGAGCATGCGTTCTATCTGCTGCTGTGAAAAGTCAAACAGTAGTAGCGTCTTGAACATCGCCTGACCAAATACATGGTCGATGTGGTCAAAGTCGTCACGCTTTAGCCCGGCCACAAAAACAGAAAACAGCGTCATATCGTGGGTGAAGAGCACACACTTGCGCCGGTCAAAGTTCAGCAGATTGGCGTGCCAGCTGCCGACCTCGCTGACCACATCTGTATCCTGAGGTGTGATGCGTAGCTCTTTGAGCAACTTCTGGGTGCAGCGGATGATCATCTTCTCTACTCGTTTTATCGTTTATTTATCGTCCCCGCGATCCTGCGTGGGAATGCCTTGGGGGTTGCTCCAGCGTCCCGTTTTCTGTGGCGGTGCGGCGTTAGTTCTTATGTTCCTGTTACTCGACGCTGGAGCGTCTGTGGATGCATTCCCGTGCGGAGCGTGGGGACGATGTAAAATCTATTTGTGTATTACTTAACACCGTTTGTGATACGCAAAATAGTATGCTTTCACTGGGCTATATTAGTGGAAACTGTGTTCTGACCCCGGTTTTCCGCCGGTTTTCCGATTAATCAATAACACCAGCAGCCATCCTCTGTGTAACAGCCTTATTTATTAAGCTCTGGACTGTATCCATAACATTCACAACCTCAAACTTCTGAACAAAGTCAATTGGCCCAGCCTCCAGAAACAGTTTCCCAAAAACCTCATCCGCAAAACTACTAGACACCAGCGGAATATCCTTCATATCAATAACAATCTTATTACCATCGATCATCCTCAGGAGATTAGATAATTTATTACGAATGGGTTTCCCTGCAACTCTACTCCCAAAAGAACCTGACTCCTCACTCATAACAAAGTGAACATTCTCGCCAGATGGAATCTCATACCTCAACTCTACAAAATCAAGAGGTCTATGCTTCTTTCCACCAAACTTTAATGCTTCTTCAAGCAACTTGGGTTGGGAAAAATCAATCGTTGCAACCACCAATGTTCCAGCATAGGGAATAGTTTGATTAGAGATAGACAACCCTTTTCTATCTGAATACTCTAATCTTGCATGGCCTGAGTGAACACTAAACATCCCTTTAGACTTACTACATATCTCATAACTGCCAAACAAACCATTACCCTGGCCAACGCGCTTATCTCGCGTAACCTCTTCCCTAATGGCCATGTCAAGCGCCTCCGTGTCTGACCTAATCTCCGGATATCCTTGCTTAAGCGTCTTAGGTATGCCATCACCAGCGTCTGCTACTACAAACTGAACTTGTTTCTTGAACTTCTCAAATGTAGAGACCTGAACCAGACCACCAACTGATGAATTTGAGTGCACCAATACGTTATCTGTGATTTCATTAATAGACCATTCAAATGCCGCAAAATCAGACCGATGCATGTCTGGAATAGCACCAAGAATTACATTTACTATTCTATTAACAGCAGATTGTTGCTCATCTGGCGTCCGATACTGCGTTGCTGGCACTCTTGAATACCCTCTAAATGTGGATCGTTCAAACCTCCTTGGATCGATAAAATAAGCCCACCCTGTATTAACGAACAAATTATTCAGTTGTTTTTTTTCCGGAGGTATCAGGCTAAAGTCGATGCCAGCCTTCCTGTAGGCCAAAATCTGGGCACAAACGGATAACATTGAATTCTGAAACGCAGACGTACACTGACTCAGATCAATAACAACATCGCTATACCCGGCTTTTTCTGTTGCAGCATGAATTGATGATAGAAAAACATGAAAATCATCCAAGTCACCTACCACGGAAATCTTATTGCTGCTCCTTGTTATATTCGCGCTCACGCTCCATCTCCCGCAGTAGTCATATTTAGATATTAATTACTTGCTATGTGATTTGTTAACTGCAAATCTATGTACTCATACTTGTATCTAAACCGCTCACAATCCTACTACACTATGAGTTACCACAGGATTATCCATCCATACTATTTGCACACACCTATTACCTTAACTGACCTTACACCTATCTAGGAATATAGCGGTGAAGGAACAGTAGGATAGGATCTATAGATATGCCGATACACCCTCTCTGAGAGCTGCTCTATCTCATCCAGGTCATATCCCTCTGGCAGGCCGGTGTTATCGTCATACAAGAAGTGGTGGATATCTGTGCGGATGGTATCTCGGGTACTCTCCTTGTCCTGCCAGTTGTCGATCGTGGCGATCTCATCCTTCACCTTTTGCAGTAGCGTAACTACTACCTCCTTCACCTTATCTATCTCACGCTTCTTCAGGGTATCCTTCTTCAGCAAGTCGTAGAGCGCCAGACTCTCTTCGTCCAGCCCCTCGGTGACGGCACGGTGGCTCTCTTCATCCAGCTCCTTCACCATATTCAGCAGTAGCTCAAAGGTCTTTTCGATAGTGAGGCGATCCTTCTCCTTGTTGTACTCCTTGACCAGTTCTTCATAACGCTCCTGGAAGTCGGTACGCAACGGGTTTTCCCGCATCATCATCTCCAACCGCTTCTCAATAGCTGTTTTGAGGCTCTGTACCGTAGTCTTCTTGTTCTTTACCCGCTCGAACTCACGGCGCAAGCGGTCGAAGTCTATCTTGCTAATGTCGTAGGGCTCTGGCTCCCCTGCCCGATCCAGGGGCACAACGTCTATGTGTTCATCCACCAGCTTCTGCAGCTCCATCATAATGGCGCTGATATCCGCCGCATCGCGATCCTTTTGCAGGCTCTTGTAGATGATGTTGATGGCATCACGGTCATCGCGGTAGGTGTTGATCTCGGGGCGGAAGTTGATGCAGGCCTTAAACTTACTGAATACCGCCCGCGCCATCACCTCATACTGCTTGCGGCTGCGATCATCCTCGTTGATCACCTCCTTGGCCTCCATAATGGCCGCATTTCTGGCAAAGCCCTCACTCTTCAATATACGTGACAGCTCGAATCCCTGATCGCTGAGGTGGCCCTTCACCATCTCAATTGATTCCGCCAGGTCGGCCAGCAGCTCTTCCGGCGGATGGGTGGGGTCACGCACCTCGCCCTCTTCACCTCGCCCACCATCCGGCGCACCGGCAAAGGTGGCCAGTGCCTTGCGCAGGTTCTTGAGAATGCCGCAGTAATCCACCACCAGACCGTTGTTCTTGCCCACGGCGACACGGTTGGCGCGGGCAATAGCCTGCATCAAGGTATGGGCCTTCAGGGGTTTGTCTAGGTAGAGGGTAGCCAAGGTCGGCACATCGAAGCCGGTGAGCCACATGGCGCAGACGATGGCGACGCGAAAGGGGTGGTCATCCTTCTTGAAGGCCGACTCCAGGTCGAGGCGCTTACCGTCGGGCAGCTCGAACCCCTCTTTGATTAGCTTGCGGTGGGGGGTGATGTCGAGCTTCCACTTCTTGAACTTCTCCACCTCGCCCTGCTCTTCACTCACCACCACGGCCATCTGCGTCTCGTCCATCCATTTGATCTGGCGATGGCGGAATACCTGCTCTTGCTCATCGCCAACGTTGCGCAGCGTCTTGTCCAACTCCAGCTGCCGTTGTCGCCATCGCTTTGCGATCAGCTTGTGCATGCGAACACAGGTCACCTTGTCGATACATACCAGCATCGCCTTACCACTCTCCCAGCCGTTGGAGTAGTGGTTTACAAAGTCGTCGGCGATCTGCTCCAGCCGGGCATTGGAGGTGATGATGTGGTATTCGCGCTTCAGGGCGTTCTCCAGCCGCTGCGCCACGTCCACATCCTCGATCTCTAATTCCTCCAGTTTGGCCGCGATTTTTTCGTTTAGTGACTCCGGGTCGGCCACCGATTGCTCCTTCCCATCCGTATCCACAAACTTCAGCTTGTCGCCACGCGAGTCGTAATAGAGCGGCACGGTGGCACCGTCGTCCACGGCGCGCTTGAAGTCGTAGGTGGAGACATAGTCACCGAACACGCGCTTGGTGATCTCATCGTCACCGAACAGTGGCGTGCCGGTGAAGCCGATATAGCTGGCCTTCGGCAGGGCATCGCGGGCATTGAGGGCCAGAGTG
This sequence comes from Chromatiales bacterium, assembly GCA_029879245.1. GTDB lineage: Bacteria > Pseudomonadota > Gammaproteobacteria > Thiohalomonadales > Thiohalomonadaceae > JAPHSX01. Next base: position 5,938 of record JAOUQQ010000075.1, read on the forward strand.
CCGTACTGGGTGCGGTGCGCCTCGTCGGTGATGACGATAATGTCATCGCGCAGGGAGTATTCCTCCCCCTCACTGATCTTCTGATTGAACTTCTGAATCAGACTGAAGAGGTAGGCCTTGTGTTGGCCCAATAGCTTTTGTAGGTGCTTCCCGTTCTCTGCACGGCAGGGGTCTCTATCGTTATCGGCCAGGCCACAACCGGCAAAGGTCTGGTAGATCTGGGTGTCGAGGTCATCGCGGTCGGTGAGCACTAGAAAAGTGTAGTTACCGCCCAGCTTGCGCCGCACCTTGGCGGCAAAAAAGATGATGGAGTAAGACTTGCCCGATCCCTGAGTGTGCCAAAAAACCCCCAGCTTACCCTGTCGCTTCTCCCTATCCTTAACCGACTCAAGGGCGCGGTTCACCCCGAGGTACTGGTGGTTGCGCGCCAGGATCTTTACCGGCGTACCGCCCGATTCGTCGAAGACGATGAAGTTTTCGAACAGGTCTAGCAGGTTGGTGCGGTTACAGACCCCCTTAAGCAGGGTCTCCATATCGACCACCCCCGGCTCCTCCTCGTGCAGGCGCTTCCACTCATGGAAGTGCTCGTACTTGGATGAAAGGCTGCCCAGCTTCGCCTCCACCCCGTTACCGAGGATCACCAGGGCGTTGTGGTGAAACAGATGGGGAACGGTGTCCTTGTAGTCGCTGTAGTTCTGGTCGTAGGCGGCGCGCACATCCTTGTTGAGGTTCTTCACCTCCATGAAGATCAACGGAATGCCGTTGATGTAGCCCACGATATCGGCACGGCGGCGATAAATATCACCCTTAATCCACAACTCACGCACCACCAAAAAGTGGTTGTTGTCGTGATTATCGAAATCGAAGACCTTCAGGTGCTTCTTCTTACGCTCGCCCTGCCCGTCGCGATAGACCACATCCAGGCCATCCTTCAAAAGGGCGTGTTTTTCGCGGTTGGTGCTGAGCAGCGACTGGGCTGCACTGATATCGGTGATCTGGCGCATCGCATCCAGATAGGCCTCGGCAGGCAGGCCGGGGTTGAGCGCCATCAAGCGCTCCCCCAGGTAGCGGGTCAAAACAATCTCCCGTTCCGACTCACGCCCGAGGGTACCCTCCTTACCCAAGCTCTCATCCATCGCATAGATGGATTCGTCCCAGTTCAGGTTGTTCAGCAGGTAATCCGCAGTAGTCTGCTGGACCAGAGTATCTTCCGTCATCCCCATGGCATCATTACCTATTCTTTTCGGACATCCTGATTGTATTGATAACGGACGGGGCGATTCAGTTTGCTCACATAACCCTCATCAAGCGACCGATTCAGCCAGTCTGTAACCTGAGACTTATGCAGCCCCGTTTTTTCCAACAATTCATCAAGCTCTATTGGTTCAACTGCAAGTCGAGCCAGTTCCCGGACAAATAAACCATAGAAATCGACAACGTCCTCACCCTGATTCGACTCTACATCATGAAACTCAGTCGCAGGCTCCTGAACCTTGTCAGAGAACAGGTCCAACGTCTCATTTGCCTTCGAAAACAACTCAGACCCACTACTCTCAATGGGTGATACGGCATAAAGCATAGTCAGGTCGAACTCATGTAAACTTTCGTCGCACCAATGCCCTCCTTTACTAACCAACATGGCATTAGCTGCGTTTTTGTCCTGAGTCGGTTTTACCCATAGCGGTACCCAGTGCTCCTTCAGGTTCTCCTGCGCACCACTCAGGGTGCCCCCTTTGGTGCCCGAGTGAACCACAACAGATGTATCCGCCAGGCAGTATATGTACTTGTTCCGCGCCATGGCGTTACCCGTATTAAAACCCGCCTCGGGATAAAATGGTGATACCAACACCACATTTCCATTCATTAATCCCGCTCGCCACTTAGCGCTGGTTGCCGCCTTGAGCAGACTATCGGCCATAACACCAATAACGCCACCTCCAGCCTCCATGGCACTCAGCATGGCCGCCTCATCCACACCTCGTGCACCACCGGAAACAATCGCCATACCTTGCGCGGCGGCCTTCGCTCCCAACTGTCGTGTAAACATCAGGTCCTCATCACAGGCATTACGAGAACCGACCACGGCAATTCCGCCGCTATTCAATAACTCTCTGTTGCCACATCCAAACAACACCGGCGGTGAGTTGGTCTTCAGACGGCTTTTCAGTCGCTTCGGGTATTCAGGGTCGGACCGTGTGATCACCCAGAGTCCCGCTCGCTGCCACTTTTCGATGGACAAGGCCAGACTGTGTCCACGACTCAAAAGGGACAAAATACGATCCGTGGTAATGCGTGTGTCATGCCACCCGGACAGCAGTGCCTGTGGCTTCGACACCAACAAATCAGCGGGGTTGGTGTTTTTCTCCTTCAACCATATGGCAAAGCGCCCCCACTCCAAATTAGTAAGTGGTTTGGCATCCTCCTTACTCGCCCTGCTGAAGTAGCAGGTAAGCAGCAGGGTAGCTTGAGCTGTAGCGGACAAATTCATGAATCATTCACCGATGTTGAGGCCAGTGCGACCGGAAATACAGGACCACTTCCGGCCCGTATCAATAAAGCGGCTATTACGCTCAGGGTCCAGCCAGAATCGATCACATCATCGACAAGAAAAACAGGCTGCCCCTCATATCCCTGCGTAATATCAAAAACACCATCCAGATTGTGACACTGATGAAAACCATTCTGTTGCATCTTCTGCGGCTGATTGTCGTGCACCTTCTCCACCGCATCGACAAACGGCAAACCTAGTCGCGCCGCAAGGCGGCTCGCAAAGTCGGGAACCAGCTCCGGATGGTTGAGTGATGGCACACAACAGACCCATGACGGGGCTGGTTCCGGATGCCAGCGCTGCTGGATCATCTCCGCCATCGCCTCAACCAAATCATCACCGAAATGGTTGGCGTGCTTGGCATCTCTTACCAAACCACCCCATCCGGCATCGCCCCAGCGCGATAACACGCGCCCCTCATGGGCTTGCAGTTCGCCCAGGCGGCGGGGAAACTGATAAACCGGAAATGCCCTTGCCGTTTCCGCGTCGGATGGAGCCACCTGCTTTCTGGGCGAGATTACCATCTCCGCCTGCTTCAAAAAGCTCGCCGCGGCGTGAGCCAGCTGTGCGTCCATGCCAACATCCACAACCGCCCTTGCCAGGCAAGAGTTACATTTGCCGCAAGGAGCCGGGTTAACGTCATCCAGCGCTCGACGCAAATAGACCATTTTACACCCCGTATCCGTCAGGTAGGACTGTACCTGCGCCCACTCCTGCTCCCGCTGCCCGGTCAGATGGGCAATACGGGCATGATCCATTTCATAGTTAACAGCCGTTCTGCGCCACTGGCTGCCAACCTTCACCACCGGTGCGGGATTTTCCACGCTCATCAGCTTCAATACCTTCTCTATCTGGCCGTGGCGCAGATTGGTCTGTTCCTCGATGGCGCGGATACTAAGCCCATCCACTTGCGCCAGCAGGTCGAGTATTTCATACACATGGGCCTCATCGGGAAATGCCGAGTTGCGGAAAAACTCGTGAATATCCTGATCCTCAGTGCCCGACATCAACACCCCATATGCCTGTTCAATACCTCGCCCGGCACGACCCACCTGCTGATAATAGGCGACTATCGAGCCCGGGGCCTGATAGTGAATAACAAAACTTAAATCGGGTTTGTCGTAACCCATGCCCAATGCGGTGGTCGCCACCAGCACCTTTAGCTGGTTATTCAGCAACAACTCCTCAAGGTGCTGACGATAGGCGTTACTGTTCAAAAATTCTTCCGATTCAACACTGCCATGGTACGCCCTGGCATCAATACCGTTACGCCGCAGCCACTCGGCCACCTGCTCCGCATCACGCACCGTCAAGGTATAAACGATCCCGGTGCCAGGCAGCGTTGGTATCACCCGCGCCAGCCATGCCAGGCGAGAGGGCTGATCGGGCAACACCATGGTTTGCAGGCTCAGGCTCTCACGGCTCAACGCCCCTCTCTGAATCCGCACATCACCAATTTGTTGCTGAATATCCTCCACCACACGCTGATTGGCGGTGGCCGTAGTACCCAGCACCGGGGTATTGGCAGGTAACTGGCGCAGAATATTCACAATACGACGATAGTCAGGGCGAAAATCATGGCCCCAGTCGGAGATACAGTGCGCCTCATCAATCACCATCAGGGCAATACGGTCAGCAATTGGCTGCAGCACCGTTTCGATAAACTTGTCATTAGCCAGGCGCTCCGGCGAGATCAACAGACAGTCGATCTGATTTTGTAACATCCGTTCGGTTACCGCCTGCCACTCCTCGGTGTTGCTGGAGTTCATCGTCTCGGCGACGATACCCAAGCGAGCGGCCGACTCAATCTGGTTACGCATCAGCGCCAATAGCGGTGAGACGATAATCGTCGGCCCCACTCCCCGGTCACGGAAAATCCTGGTACTGATAAAATAGACCGAGCTTTTACCCCAGCCGGTACGCTGCACCACCAACAGCTTCTGCCGCTGGTTGACCAACATATCGATCGCCTCCCACTGGCCGTCACGAAATTGCGCCGACGGGTCGGCCAAGGCGGTTTTCAACAGTTGTTCGGCTTGTCCTTGGTTCATGATTCGCTCCTGTTTATTCCATTAATTCCGCACTCACTGGGCACCTCATACCGCAATGTCGCCGTTCATTAGGCGGGGGAGGAGGAGGTCTCGGGCTGCAGATAACTGTCTATTTTGATTTGTCAGGTTCTGTATCTGAGCATCAATAGACTTGCTGTTCTCTTCAAACTCCTCTATGAGTTTTGTAGTGGGCGTCAACAAAGGAATATTCTCCATATCCTTCTTTGTTACAGCCGCATATATCGCCCCACTACCAATGATATTTTCTTTGAAAAAATATGTTTTCAGCTGGTAATACAAGAAAGACTGATTTCCAGTTTTCGACCTAAGTGCGGATAGACCTCTACCAATCGTAATTTTATCTAGCGTGATGTTAAGCCTTCCCACTGGGGCGCGAACACTACACAGAATATCCCCGGACTCAGCCAAGCGAGTCGGTTTTGAGCAATATGTAACGTGTTCTACAAATCTTTCACCATAGTTCGTTACCCCCTGATGAAACGGATAGCCATCACCTGTATCGTTATAGTACTCAGACTTTGGACTTTGCCCCATAACCATATCGGCAATATCGGTCAGAGGTTTGATGCTCCACCCCTCCGGCACCCCATCCACCACCTTGACATGCTCATGGCCTGGAAAACGCAGGTGAACAAACCACTCGCGGTAGAGAAGGCGGGCGGATTCTTCTAGGAGCTGGATGCGGTGAATGTTATTACCAATCAGTTCATCATACGATGCAACCACATCCGCGATTTCTCGTTGAACATCTATCTTTGGAACGGAAAATTTCAGAGACAACAGCTTTTTTTGGCTCAAGTTATCCTGCGCCGCGCCTTGCGTAAATTGTCGATACTGAAGCTTTAGTTTCGCATCAAACATATACTTAACGAAACGAGCATCGGCTTTTTCTTTATCTGGAATAAAACCAATAACGCTGTCTGGAAAGCACGCATCAATTCCGAGAATTGATGTGTCTGCAATATTGGCCGCTATCGTTATACAGAGAGTTCCCACTGGCCATAGCTTGCTCTGTGCCAAACCAGCTTCGCTGTATGTCTGGTTATACTCAGTTAAATATAGGCCCGCGTGCTTTACATCACCGGTTTGAACAAATGGATATGGCCCACCATACAGATGCTCAGCATCCCTTGGTCTATGTCTCGACTTTCCTCTCGAAACAAAACCAAGTTGGTCTAGCGAGAACTCCTCCCAGCTCATATACCTAGACCTTCAAAATTCCGTGCAATCCTCTCTGCCAATTCGACAGCCTCCTCATTAAGTCCTTTCAACTCAACATGGACATCCCGCAACGCCTCCTCAAAGTCGAAATCCTCGTCTACCTCCTCAGGCGCGACGCCGACGTAGGCACCGGGTGTGAGGCTCCACTCTTTGGCAGCGAGTTCATCAAAATCCACCAACTTGACCAGCCCAGCGACATCACACAATTTCGCCTCAGGAAAGCGGGACTGTAGCCAGTGGGCCTGCTTGGTGAAGTAGCGCGCCAGCTTGAGCTGCTCGACCAGCGCCTTGCGAAGCTCGTCGGCCAGCTTGCGTTGTTTGTTGATCTCACGGCTGGACCAGTCGTCGCTCTTACGGGCATCGCACTCCTTTTCCGCCTGGTCGATGAGGCGGCTGGCGAGTTTGTAGAGGTGGTCGGCATCCTTTATCAGGTCGCGGCTCTGCTCAGCGATGGGCTCGATCAGCTTGAGTGCCTTATTTAAACCCTTGGCGCTGTCTTCAATGGTCTCCCACTTTTTTAACGCCGTGCCACTCTTCTTTTCGTAGTCG
>JAOUQQ010000012.1 GCA_029879245.1 Chromatiales bacterium
TGACCGTAAGCCTGATCGCACCTATCGCGATGGAAGAGGGTCTGCGTTTTGCTATCCGTGAGGGTGGTCGTACTGTTGGCGCCGGTGTTGTTTCCAAGATTATTGAGTAATTAATTATGGCAAATCAGCAAATTCGTATCCGTCTCAAGGCCTTTGATCATCGCCTGATCGATCAGTCAGCCCGTGAGATTGTAGAGACCGCAAAGCGTACCGGTGCCCAGGTCAAGGGCCCGATCCCCCTTCCCACCAAGAAGGAGCGCTTTACCGTACTGATTTCACCGCACGTCAACAAGGACGCACGTGATCAGTATGAGCTGCGTACCCACAAGCGTCTGATGGACATCGTCGACCCGACTGACAAGACGGTCGATGCACTGATGAAACTGGATTTGGCCGCAGGGGTCGACGTCCAGATTAAATTGCAGTAAGATACGCGTCCTTTTTTATGGTGACCGCCCCGGCCGATCCGGTCGGGGCGGTTGATTTTTAGCACCGGTCAATCGCAATCGGTGTGATATAGAGGTCAGAATAATGGCAATAGGTGTTATTGGTCGCAAATGCGGCATGACACGCGTCTTCACTGAAGATGGTGTCTCTGTCCCGGTGACTGTTGTAGAGGTTGAGCCAAATCGTGTTTCACAGGTAAAGACTGTGGACAGTGACGGCTACAACGCCCTGCAGGTGACTGTCGGCAGTCGTCGTACGAACCGTGTCTCCAAACCGATGGCAGGTCATTTCGCCAAAGCGGGTGTAGAGGCAGGTCGGACTGTTATGGAGTTCCGTCTGGCAGATGGTGAAGGCGAAGGTCTCGAGGCTGGTGCTGAGATCAAGGTCGACATCTTTGCAGATGGCCAGATCGTTGATGTGCGCGGTACGACTATCGGTAAGGGTTTTGCCGGTGTTATAAAGCGCCACAACTTCCGCACTCAGGACGCCACCCACGGTAACTCACTCTCCCACCGCGCCCCCGGTTCAATTGGTCAGAACCAGACCCCCGGTCGTGTATTCAAGGGCAAGAAGATGGGTGGCCATATGGGTAACAAGCAACGTACCGCACAGAATCTTGAAGTCGTTCGCGTCGATGTCGAGCGCAATCTGCTCCTGATCAAGGGTGCAGTACCCGGCTCTAAGGGTAACGATGTTGTCGTTCTGCCCGCCGTGAAGAGCAAGAAGTAAGGGGGTATGACGATGGAATTAAAGCTGACAACTGCGACAGGTCGTGCCTCCAAGAGTAGCGTAGAGCTCTCTGACGGCAACTTCGGTCGTGACTTTAACGAGACGCTGGTACACCAGGTGGTTACCGCATATATGGCGGCCGCTCGTGCCGGTACCAAGGCGCAGAAGAGTCGCTCTGCCGTAAGCGGTGGCGGTGCCAAGCCGTTCCGCCAGAAGGGCACCGGCCGCGCGCGTGCCGGTACCATCCGTAGCCCACTGTGGCGTTCAGGTGGTAAGACCTTTGCTGCCGAGCCACGTAGCTATGAGCAGAAGGTGAACAAGAAGATGTATCGTGCGGCTATCCGCTCGATTCTCTCTGAGCTGGTGCGCCAGGAGCGTCTGATGGTAGTCGACAAATTTGCCGTCGATGCGCCCAAAACCAAACAACTGGCAGAGAAGCTCAAGGCGATGGGTAGCACCAATGCGCTGATCGTCACTGGCAGTGTCGATGACAATCTGTTCCTCTCTGCTCGCAATCTGCCGCACGTTGATGTGGTCGAGGCGAAGCGCGTTGACCCGGTTAGCCTGGTGCGTTTCGAGAAGGTCATCATGACCGTTGAAGCGGTTTCTGCTCTGGAGGAGATGCTGGCATGAATGAAGAGCGCCTGATGAAGGTTCTGGTTGCCCCGCTGATCTCCGAGAAGAGCAGCGTAGCGGCCGAAATGAACAACCAGTATGTATTCAAGGTAACCACCGATGCCACCAAGCCTGAGATTAAGGCTGCCGTTGAGCTGCTGTTCAACGTCAAGGTGGATGCGGTGAACGTTGCCAATATGAAGGGCAAGACCAAGCGCTTCGGCCAGAAGATGGGCCGTCGTAGCGATTGGAAGAAGGCTTATATCTCACTGCAGGCAGGTCAGGAAATTGACCTCCTCGGTGGTGCAGAATAAGGGAACGACCGATGCCAGTAGTTAAACTGAAACCGACGTCTCCAGGTCGCCGCTTTGTTGTCAGAGTGGTCAACCCCGAGCTTCACAAGGGTGCCCCGCACGCTCCTCTGGTAGAGAAGAAGAGCAAGAGCGGTGGTCGTAATAACAACGGTCGTATCACCACCCGTCACAAGGGCGGTGGTCACAAGCAGCACTACCGTGTGATCGACTTCAAACGTAATAAGGACGGTATCACCGGTATCGTTGAGCGTCTGGAATATGATCCGAACCGCACAGCCAACATCGCCCTGATCAAGTACCTGGACGGTGAGCGCCGCTACATCATCGCCCCCAAGGGTATCTCCGCTGGCGATGAGGTGATGAGTGGCTCCGGTTCTGCAATCAAAGCCGGTAACTGCATGTCGCTGCGTGATGTTCCGGTGGGTAGCACCGTTCACTGTATCGAGCTGAAGCCCGGTAAGGGTGCGCAGCTGGCGCGTAGTGCTGGTGCCTCCGCGCAGCTGGTGGCCCGCGAAGGTGCGCACGCTACCCTGCGTCTGCGCTCTGGTGAGATGCGTAAGGTGCTCTCAGACTGCCGTGCCGTGATCGGTGAGGTGAGCAACTCTGAGCACAATCTGACCAAGCTGGGTAAGGCCGGTGCACAACGCTGGCGTGGTGTGCGTCCTACCGTACGTGGTGTGGCGATGAACCCGGTTGATCACCCGCACGGTGGTGGTGAGGGCCGTACCTCCGGTGGTCGTCACCCGGTCAGCCCATGGGGTGTCCCGACCAAGGGTCACAAGACTCGTAAAAACAAGCGTACCGACGGCATGATCGTTCGTCGTCGTAAACAGAAGTAAGAGAGGGCGAAATAGATGCCACGCTCAATTAAGAAAGGGCCGTTTATCGACCACCATCTGGCGAAAAAGGTTACGGCTGCCGTTGAGGCCAATGACCGTCGCCCGATCAAGACCTGGTCGCGTCGTTCCATGATCATGCCTGAAATGGTAGGGCTCACCATCGCTGTTCATAATGGCCGTCAGCATGTACCTGTGCTGGTCAATGAGCAGATGGTAGGTCACAAGCTGGGTGAGTTCGCTCCCACCCGCACCTATAAGGGTCACGTTGCCGACAAGAAGGCAAGGTAAGGGGATAAGAATATGGAAACTACAGCCAAACTGTCATATGCCCGTATCTCTGCGCAGAAGTGTCGTCTGGTCGCTGATCAGGTGCGCGGTCTGCCGGTAGAGCAAGCCCTGCAGATCCTCGCCTTCAGCCCTAAGAAGGCCGCCGCGCTGGTGAAGAAGGTGCTGGAGTCGGCCATCGCCAACGCTGAACACAACGATGGCGCCGACATCGACGAGTTGAAGGTCTCCCGGATCTATGTCGACCAGGGCCCAACCCTGAAGCGTATGCGTGCCCGTGCCAAGGGTCGCGGTACCCGTATTCTCAAGCGTACCAGCCACATCACTGTGGCCGTTGCCGAAAAGTAAGAGAGAGGCCGAAATGGGACAGAAAGTTCATCCAACAGGTATCCGTCTTGGTATTACCAAAGACTGGACCTCAAAGTGGTACGCCGACTCCAGGAATTACGGGGAGTATCTGCACACCGATCTGAAGGTGCGTGAGTATCTGCAGAAGAAACTGGCAGCAGCCTCTATCAGCCGTATTCAGATCGAGCGCCCGGCCAACAATGCCCGTATTACCATCCACAGTGCCCGCCCCGGCCTGGTGATCGGAAAGAAGGGTGAGGATATCGAGCGTCTGCGCAACGATGTATCCAAGATGATGGGTGTGCCGGTGCACATCAACATCGAGGAGATCCGTAAGCCCGAGCTCGACGCCACTCTGGTAGCGCAGAGCATTGCCCAGCAGCTGGAGAAGCGCATTATGTTCCGCCGCGCTATCAAGCGTGCGGTTCAGAACGCCATGCGTCTGGGGGCACAGGGCGTGAAGATTAATGCGGGTGGTCGACTTAACGGTGCAGAGATTGCACGTAACGAGTGGGTTCGTGAAGGCCGCGTGCCGCTGCACACCCTGCGTGCCGATATCGATTATGGCGTCGCCGAAGCGAACACAACCTACGGCATCATCGGTGTCAAGGTGTGGATCTTCAAGGGCGAGGTATTCGATCAAGCTGATGCCGCGGCTACTGCCGAAGGCGACAAGCCTGCGAAGTAATGGAGTAAATGAGACATGCTTCAGCCAAAACGTACAAAATTCCGCAAGGTGCAGAAGGGTCGCAACCGCGGCCTGGCGCAGACCGGCAACAAGGTAAGCTTCGGCGAGTACGGACTTAAGTCCCTAGAACGCGGTCGTATTACCTCTCGTCAGATCGAGGCTGCACGTCGTGCCATGACCCGTCACGTCAAGCGTGGCGGTAAGATCTGGATTCGTATCTTCCCCGATAAGCCGATCACTGAGAAGCCTCTTGAGGTTCGTCAGGGTAAGGGTAAGGGTAACGTGGAGTACTGGGTAGCCCAGATTCAGCCCGGTCGTATGCTCTATGAGATGCAGGGCGTACCGGAAGAACTGGCGCGCGAAGCGTTCAAGCTTGCAGCAGCTAAGCTACCGGTTAAAACCACCTTCGTAACTCGGACGGTGCTGTGATGAAAGCTAGTGAACTTAAAGATAAGAGCGTCGAAGAGCTGAACAATGAGCTCAAGGCTAAACTGCGTGAGCAGTTCAATCTTCGTATGCAGAAGGGGACTGGCCAGCTGGCTCAGCCCCATCGTGTTAGTCAGGTCCGTCGTGACATTGCACGCATTAAGACCGTTTTGAACCAGAAGGCTGAAAAATGAGCGAGCAAGGCACAAATACTCGTACCGTTATCGGTCGTGTGATCAGCGACAAGATGGACAAGACCATCACTGTCCTGGTTGAGCGCAAAGTGGCGCACCCGATCTATGGTAAGTATGTAAAACGTTCCACCAAGCTGCACGCACACGACGAGCAGAACGAGTGCAACATGGGTGATACGGTCTCCATTGAGGAGTGCCGTCCTATTTCTAAATCCAAGTCTTGGCGTCTGGTCAAGGTTCTGGAGAAGGCCAGCTAACTAGCTGACTTTATCTTGCTGGAAACAGCGTAAAGCCCAGGACAAAAGGCTTGGGCTTTCCGTCGTTTAGTGGTATTATCTCGCGCCCTTGAGATGGCGCTGTTGCCAGTTAATTGATTGTGCGGAGAGTTTTTCCATGATTCAGATGCAGACACGACTGGATGTGGCTGATAACAGCGGAGCCCGCGTTGTCCAGTGCATCAAGGTGCTTGGCGGTTCACATCGCCGTTACGCCGGTATTGGTGACATTATTAAGGTTAGCGTAAAAGAGGCTATCCCACGCGGTAAGGTCAAAAAAGGTGATGTCTACAACGCCGTTGTAGTTCGCACCCGTAAGGGTGTACGCCGCGCCGATGGTTCGCTGATCCGTTTTGACGGTAATGCGGCAGTGCTGTTGAACAATAAGCTGGAGCCGATCGGTACCCGTATCTTTGGTCCTGTGACCCGTGAGCTGCGTGGTGATCGCTTCATGAAGATCATTTCTCTGGCACCTGAAGTGCTGTAAGGCGAAGAGAGACTAAGATGCGTAAGTTAAAGAAAGGTGACGAGGTAATCGTCCTTACCGGTAAAGATAAAGGTAAGCGTGGCACTATTAATCAGGTCATCATTGAGAATGATCGCGTGATTGTTGGTGGCATTAACATGGTGAAGAAGCACCAGAAGCCCAACCCAGCAATGGGTGCGCCTGGCGGTATCGTCGAGAAGGAGATGCCACTGCATCTCTCCAACGTTGCCATCTTTAACGCCGCTACTGGTAAGGCCGATCGTGTCGGTATCAAGACGCTTGAAGATGGACGCAAGGTGCGTATCTTCAAGTCCAATAACGAAGCAATTGATGCTTAAGTTGGGTTAAGAAGATGGCTAGACTGCAAGATTTCTACCGCGATGAAGTGGTAAACAAGCTGAAAGAAGAGTTGAAGCTTGAGAACGTAATGGAGGTGCCGCGCATCACCAAGATCACCCTGAATATGGGTGTGGGTGAGGCCGCCGCCGACAAGAAGGTGCTGGAGCACGCTGTGGCGGATCTGACCAAGATCGCCGGTCAGAAGCCGATCATCACCAAGGCTCGCAAGTCGGTAGCTGGTTTCAAGATACGTGAGGGTTGGCCGATTGGTTGTAAGGTGACCCTGCGTCGTGAGCGTATGTATGAGTTTCTCGATCGCCTGGTCAATGTTTCGATCCCGCGTATCCGTGATTTCCGTGGTTTGAGTGCCAAGTCTTTTGATGGTCGTGGTAACTACAGCATGGGCGTGAAGGAGCAGATCATCTTCCCCGAGATTGACTACGACAAGATCGACAAGCTGCGTGGACTGGATATTACCATTACCACCACCGCGAAGAATGATGACGAGGCCCGTGCACTGCTCCGGGCTTTCAACTTCCCGCTCAAAGGTTAAGGAGTAGTCATGGCTAAGGTATCTATGGTTGAGCGTGAGAAAAAGCGCGCCAAACTGGTCAAGAAGTATGCTGCCAAGCGCGCAGCTATTAAGACCCAGATGAAGAATCCTGAGTTGAGCATGGATGAACTTGAGGCACTGGTGGTTCAGCTGCAAAAGCTGCCACGTGACTCCAGTCCGGTACGCAAGCGTAACCGCTGTAACCTGACCGGTCGTCCTCACGGCTTTTATCGTAAATTCGGCCTTGGCCGTAACAAGCTGCGCGAAGCTGCAATGCGTGGTGATGTACCCGGCCTGCGTAAGGCAAGCTGGTAGTAAGCGTCGGCAACGACATTATTTAATAGTTTAGGAGCATAACCGCATGAGCATGACTGATCCTGTTGCAGATATGCTTACCCGTATTCGTAACGGGTTATCTGCAAACAAGACAGAGGTAACCATGCCTCTGTCTAAGGTGAAGGTGTCGATCGCCCAGGTCCTGAAGGACGAGGGTTATATCGGTGACTTCACTTCTGGGGATATCGATGGCAAGCCGGCGCTCACCATTACCCTTAAGTACTACCAGGGCAAGCCCGTGATCGAGACGATCAAGCGTGTGAGCCGCCCTGGTTTGCGTGTCTATAAGGGTAAGGATGAGCTGCCCAAGGTACTTGGTGGCCTCGGTATCGCAATTGTTTCTACCTCCGCTGGTGTAATGACCGACCGTGCTGCGCGCAAGGGTGGTCACGGTGGTGAAGTTATCTGCACCGTAGCCTAAGGGGTAGTGAGAGATGTCTAGAGTACTGAAAGAGATTGCGATCCCCTCTGGTGTAACCGTTGCGGTTAGTGGCCAGAATATCGATGTTAAAGGTCCCAAGGGTAACCTCAGTCATGAGGTGCATGCACTGGTAGAGATCAAGCAGGAGGGCGATGCGGTAGCGTTTGCTCCCCGTGAAGCAGGCAAGCCTGCGCTGGCTTTGACCGGTACCACACGTGCGATGATGAATAACCTGATCACTGGTGTTACCGCAGGCTTTGAGAAGAAGCTGGAGCTGGTAGGTGTTGGTTATCGTGCGCAGGCCCAGGGTAATGTGCTGAACCTGACACTGGGCTTTTCGCACCCGGTCAGTCATCAGATGCCCGAGGGTGTTACTTGTGAGACCCCAAGTCAGACCGAGATATTGATCAGGGGTATCGACAAGCAGAAAGTTGGGCAGGTTGCCGCCGATGTTCGCGGTTATCGTCCGCCGGAACCTTACAAGGGCAAAGGTGTGCGCTACTCAGGTGAGCGCATTGTCCGTAAGGAAGCGAAGAAGAAATAGGGTTATCACCGATGATGAAATCGAAAAAAGTAAGTCGTTTGCGTCGCGCCGCCCGTGGTCGTGCAAAGATTCGTTCGCTAGGTGTACACCGTCTGTGTATCAATCGTACCCCGCGTCACATCTATGCACAGCTGATCGCCCCTACCGGTTCACAAGTATTGGCTAGCGCCTCTACCGTCGAGGCAGGCGTCAAGTCGGGTGTAAAGTACACCGGAAACGCCGAGGCCGCTGCTGCTGTCGGTAAACTAATCGCCGAGAAGGCAAAGGCCGCTGGTATCACCAAGGTGGCGTTTGACCGTTCAGGTTACAAATATCATGGTCGTGTGAAGGCTCTTGCTGATGCCGCTCGCGAGAATGGTCTGGAATTCTAAGGGTTAAGGTTATGGCTGGATTTGATAATTCACAGAGCACCGATGGCTTGATCGAGAAGCTGGTTGGTGTAAATCGTGTTGCCAAGACCGTAAAGGGTGGCCGCATCTTCTCCTTCTCTGCCCTGACTGTAGTGGGTGATGGTGAGGGTAACGTCGGTTTTGGTACCGGTAAAGCCCGCGAGGTTCCTGCCGCGATTCAGAAGGCGATGGAAGAGGCGCGTCGTAACATGCGCAAGGTACACATTACCAAGACTGGTTCGCTGCAATATGCGGTAACCGCACGTCACGGTGCTGCCAAGGTTTACATGCAGCCCGCCTCTGAGGGTACTGGTGTAATCGCCGGTGGCGCGATGCGTGCAGTGCTTGAAGCGGCTGGCGTACATAACGTACTGGCAAAGTGTATCGGTAGCAGCAATCCGATTAACGTAGTTCGTGCCACCATGAATGGCCTGACCTCACTCTCCTCTCCTGAGGAAGTGGCGGCCAAGCGTGGTAAGAGCGTAGAAGAGATTCTGGACTAAGCCATGGCTGAGAAGAAGATGATCAAGGTAAAGCTGGTGCGAAGCGTCAATGGACGCCTCGCCTCGCACAAGGCCTGTGTTTCAGGTCTTGGGCTGCGTCGTATGCACCAGACTGTCGAAGTTGAGGATACCCCATGCACTCGCGGCATGATCAATAAGGTGTCCTACATGGTTAAGGTTTTGGAGGACTGACATGCGTCTCAATACTCTCAAGTCTGCACCCGGTGCTCGCAAGAGCGGTAAACGCGTAGGACGTGGTATTGGCTCTGGCCTGGGCAAGACCGCTGGCCGTGGACACAAGGGTCAGAAATCTCGTTCCGGTGGTTTTCACAAGGTCGGTTTCGAGGGCGGTCAGATGCCGCTGCAGCGCCGCCTGCCGAAGGTGGGTTTCACTTCGCGCGTAGGCCGTACTACTGATCAGATTCGCCTCCACGAACTGGCACTGTGCGAGGGAGATGTGATTGATCTGGTAGCATTGAAGGCGGCCAACTTGATCCGTCAGGACATCAAGCGTGTGAAAGTTATCGCCTCAGGTAAGATCGAGAAGGCTGTTACCGTGCGTGGTCTCGGTGTTACCGCCGGTGCTAAGAGTGCCATTGAAGCGGCTGGCGGCAAGGTAGAAGAGTAAAATGGGTGCATCTGCTTCAGATATGGCCCGCTCCCTGGCGGGTGGTGGGAAACTAACTGAACTGAAGCAACGTTTACTGTTCCTGTTGGGTGCCTTTCTGGTATTTCGTATCGGTGCTCATATCCCGGTGCCTGGGATCGACCCGGTCGCACTGGCTAAACTGTTCGATTCGCAGAAGGGTACCATCATTGACATGTTTAACATGTTCTCTGGTGGCGCGCTGGAGCGCTTTTCGGTCTTTGCCCTCGGTATCATGCCCTATATTTCGGCATCGATTATCGTACAGCTTCTGACCAAGGTATCGCCCACCCTAGAACAGCTGAACAAGGAGGGGGCTGCAGGTAAGCGCAAGATTACGCAGTACACTCGGTATGGAACGTTAGCGCTGGCGACATTTCAGGCGTTTGGTGTAGCTGTGATGCTGCTTAAACAGCAGGGCGGAGTGGTAATCATGCAGGAGAACCTGTTTGTCTTTACCACAGTCGTAACGCTGGTGACAGGCACTATGTTCCTGATGTGGCTGGGTGAGCAGGTGACAGAGCGCGGAATCGGTAATGGTATATCGATGATTATTTTTGCAGGCATCGTTGCCGGACTGCCCTCTGCGATCGGTGGAACTCTGGAGTTGGCCTCCAGTGGGCAAATGAACGGCGCGCTGGTGGTGGTGCTGTTCCTCTTTGCCATTCTGGTGACGGCGGCGGTTGTCTATGTAGAGCGTGGCCAGCGGCGTATAACCGTCAACTACGCCAAACGTCAGCAGGGTCGCAAGATGTTTGCGGCACAGTCGAGCCATCTGCCGCTTAAGGTGAATATGGCCGGTGTGATTCCGCCGATCTTTGCATCGAGTATTATCCTCTTCCCGGCGACATTGGGTGGGTGGTTTGGCAGTGCAGATGGTATGGGTTGGTTACAGGATATCTCGGCCAGTCTCTCACCGGGCCAACCACTGTATGTAATGATGTATGCGTTGGCGATAATCTTTTTCTGCTTCTTCTATACGGCGTTGATGTTCAACCCCAAGGAGACGGCAGATAATTTGAAGAAATCGGGTGCTTTTATCCCGGGAATTCGCCCAGGTGAGCAGACTGCCAGATATATCGATAAAATTCTGGGCCGTTTGACACTTGCTGGAGCGGTCTATGTGACAGCAATCTGTCTTATTCCAGAGTTTCTAATTCTTTATTGGAATGTGCCGTTTTATTTCGGTGGGACTTCGTTGCTGATTATCGTAGTGGTGGTGATGGACTTTATGGCGCAGATTCAGGCCCATCTGATGTCACATCAGTATGATAGCCTGATGAAGAAGGCAAATTTAAAGGGTTACGGTCGTTCAGGTCTATAACCTGAGGTTGTAACAGCTATTTTTCGGAGAGTAAGAGAATGAAAGTTCGTGCCTCAGTAAAGAAGATTTGCAGAAACTGCAAAATCATCCGCCGCAATGGTAGCGTGCGTGTGATCTGTTCTTCTGACGCTCGCCATAAGCAGCGTCAGGGTTAATTTAGTGTCCGGGTTTTTCGGTTGCGGCCGAAAATCTGGGCTTGATCAATTCATCGTTTGGCTATAGTATGGCGCGTTTTCACAGCGCGTCATGCGTTTGTGCTGTTGTGAATTAGGGAGTGGCTACATGGCCCGTATTGCTGGTATCAACATTCCGGTGAACAAGCATACCGTTATCGCCCTGCAGGCAATTTACGGTATCGGTTCTACCCGTGCAAAGCAGATCTGCACTGCATCAGGTATTAAACCTGATGTGGCAGTTAAGGCTCTGTCTGAGGCTGAGGTAGAGGCACTTCGTACCGAAGTGGCCAAGTTCACCGTTGAGGGTGACCTCCGTCGTGAAGTCTCCATGAATATTAAACGTCTGATGGATCTGGGTTGCTATCGCGGCATTCGTCACCGCCGTGGTCTGCCACTTCGTGGTCAGCGTACTAAAACTAATGCGCGTACCCGTAAAGGTCCGCGTCGTCCGATCAAGAAATAAACGCTTGATTTAAAAGCAGTTATTTAGGAAGCAGGTTATGGCAAAAGCGAGCACTCGCACCCGTAAGAAGGTGAAAAAGAATGTTGTAGACGGTGTAGCACACGTCCACGCCTCTTTTAACAACACCATCATCACTATCACCGACCGTCAGGGTAATGCCCTGTGCTGGGCGACTGCGGGTGGCTCCGGCTTCCGCGGCTCACGCAAGAGCACCCCGTTTGCTGCTCAGGTTGCCGCCGAGAAGGCTGGCGCTGTAGCGCAGGAGTTCGGCATGAAGAATGTGGAAGTCTGCGTTAAGGGTCCTGGCCCGGGTCGCGAGTCTGCCGTACGTGCCCTGAACAATCTGGGGTTCAAGATCACCAATATCACCGACGTGACACCGATTCCGCATAACGGCTGTCGTCCCCCCAAGAAGCGTCGCGTTTAAGTAACAGGGCATAGAAAATGGCAAGGTATATCGGATCAAAGTGTCGTCTCTGCCGTCGTGAGGGCCAGAAGCTGTTCCTCAAGGGCGAGAAGTGTTACACCGCCAAGTGTGCGATTGAGAACCGTCCGTTCCCTCCGGGGCAGCACGGACAGCGTCGTACCCGCCTCTCCGATTACGCAGGTCAGCTGCGTGAGAAGCAGAAGGTGCGTCGTATCTACGGCGTTCTGGAGGGTCAGTTCCGCAGTTACTATAAAGAAGCGGACCGTCGTAAGGGCTCCACCGGTGAGAACCTGCTGCAACTGCTGGAGGCGCGTCTTGATAACGTCGTTTTCCGCATGGGTTTCGGCGTCTCTCGTACCGAGGCGCGTCAGCTGGTTCGTCACAACGGCATCACTGTAAATGGCCAGAAGGTAAATATCCCTTCATATCAGGTTAAGGCCGGTGATGTTGTAGCCGTAGCGGACAAGGCAAAAGAGCAACTGCGCGTTAAGGCTGCAGTAGACTTCTCCCAGCAGCACGGCGTTGCCGAGTGGCTGGATGTAGATGCGAAGAAATTTTCAGGCACCTTCAAGGCGGTTCCTGAGCGCAGTGAGCTCTCAAGTGATATCAACGAGCAGCTCATCGTCGAACTGTACTCCAAGTAATCGAATATGCGCAGCTGATGCTGCGCAGATTGTCGGTGTGAACCGATAGTGTAGAGAGGAATTTTCATGCAAGGCACAGGTTTGGAACTGCTTAAGCCTCGATTGGTAGGTGTCCAGAAGATTAGCGACACCTGCGCCAGGGTGACCCTTGAGCCGCTGGAGCGTGGCTTTGGTCATACCCTTGGCAATGCGTTGCGTCGCATTCTGCTCTCCTCTATGGTGGGTAGCGCGATCACCGAGGTATCTATCGACGGCGTACTCCACGAGTACACTGCGATGGAGGGTGTGCAGGAGGATATTATCGATATCCTGCTAAACCTCAAGGGTGTATCGATTCGTATGAATGAGCGCTCTTCCAGTACTCTGCAGCTGAGTAAGAAGGGGCCGGGCCCAGTTACAGCAGGTGACATCACTCTGGATCACGATGTTGAGATCATGAACCCAGATCACGTGATCGCCAATCTCACCAAAGATGGTGAGTTGAACATGACGCTGAAGATCGAGTCGGGCCGTGGTTATCAGCCGGCCAATACCCGCTTTAACGCGGATGAAGAGACTCGGTCGATTGGTACCCTGCAGATCGATGCCTCTTTCAGCCCGGTAAGCCGTGTGGCCTATTCTGTAGAGAGTGCCCGTGTTGAGCAGCGCACCGACCTTGATAAGCTGGTGATCGAGATCGACACCAACGGCACTATAGAACCCGATGATGCGATTCGTCGTGCCGCTACCATTCTGCAGGATCAGCTCTCAACCTTCGTTGATCTGCAAGGCAAAGAGCAGTCTGTACAGAAGAGCGCAGAGCCGGAGATCGACCCGATCCTGCTCCGCCCGGTCGATGACCTGGAGCTGACCGTTCGATCGGCCAACTGCCTCAAGGCGGAAAACATCTACTACATTGGTGACCTGATTCAGCGTACCGAGGTAGAGCTGCTGAAGACCCCGAACCTGGGTAAGAAGTCGCTAACTGAAATTAAAGACGTGCTAGCATCACGCGGCCTCTCTCTGGGTATGCGCCTGGAGAACTGGCCACCTGCCAGCCTGAAATCGGATGACGCCTCGGCCATTGCCTAGGCTCTCCTGGTAACATGTACTAACGGTATTTTTAAGGAACACTCCCATGCGTCATCGTCAATCCGGTCGCCAACTGAACCGTAACAGCAGCAGCCGCAAGGCCATGTTCCGTAACATGGCCTCCTCGCTGTTTCGTCATGAGCTGATCAAGACCACCCTGCCTAAGGCCAAGGAGCTGCGTCGCGTTGCCGAGCCGCTCATCACAATGGCGAAAAAGGACAGCGTAGCCAACCGTCGTCTCGCCTTTGCCCGTGTGCGCGACCGCGAGATGGTTACCAAGCTGTTCAACGAGCTGGGTCCGCGTTACCAGGAGCGTCAGGGCGGTTATCTGCGTATCCTCAAGTGCGGTTTCCGTGCCGGCGACAACGCACCGATGGCCTATGTTGAGCTGGTAGACCGTCCGGTCGAGGCCGAAGAGGTGATCGAAGAGGCCGCTACCGAGGAGTAAGCAACGCGCTTATTCATCATAAAAGCCGGGCTTGCCCGGCTTTTTGTGTTTTGAGGAGTTGGCATGATTGTACTGTTTACCGATTTTGGCTTGAGCGGCCCCTATGTGGGACAGTTGAAGGCGGTGCTTTACAAAAGAGCCCCCGGCCTTCCCGTTATCGACCTCTTCGCCGACGCCCCAGTGCACAATATTCGCGCCAATGCTTACCTGCTCGCTGCCTATAGCGAGGGACTTACTGAAGGCACGGTCTTTCTCGGGGTAGTCGACCCCGGGGTTGGCAGCCAGCAGCGACAACCGGTTGCGCTAAAGGCCGATGGCAGGTGGTTCGTCGGCCCCGATAACGGTCTGTTCGATATCGTTTGCCGTCGTGCCGAGCGGGCGGAGTTGTGGCGTATCGACTGGCGACCAGAGCGACTCTCCAGCAGTTTCCACGGGCGTGACCTCTTTGCCCCGGTGGCGGCGATGATCGCAATGGGTGATCTCTCCGCCCTCACCGCAATTACGCCAGCCTATGACAGACTGGGGCAGTGGCCAGAGGAGCTGTCCGAGATCATCTACATCGATCATTTTGGCAACTTGCTCACCGGCATACGCGCGGCATCGATGCAGCTGGATGCCTGCCTCTACTATCGTGCAAAGCCAATCCCATGGGTGAACACCTTCTCTGATGTCCCAACAGGTACGCCCCTTTGCTATGAAAACTCCAACGGTCTGCTGGAGATAGCGGTTAATCAGGGGCGCGCAGATGAGCACTTCAAGGCGAAAATCGGTGATGAGCTAGCCCTTGTGGAGTAGGGGTGCCAAGAAGCGCCCCGTATGCGACTCACCACAAGCTGCGACGGCCTCCGGCGTTCCGGCAATCACCAGGTTGCCTCCTTTGTCACCCCCCTCGGGCCCCATGTCGAGTATCCAGTCGGCGGTCTTGATCACATCCAGGTTGTGCTCGATCACCACGATGGTATTACCGTGGTCACGCAGCCGATGCAGTACCTCCAGCAACTTCTTGATATCGTGGAAGTGGAGGCCGGTGGTCGGTTCATCGAGGATGTAGAGGGTATTGCCGGTGTCGCGTTTGGAGAGCTCACGAGCCAGCTTGATACGTTGTGCCTCGCCGCCTGAGAGGGTTGTGGCGCTCTGCCCCAGCCTGATGTAGCTGAGTCCTACATCGAGCAGGGTCTGCAGTTTGCGCGCCAGTACCGGCACCGCATCAAAAAAGCTGCGTGCCTCCTCTACCGTCATCTCTAGCACCTCATAGATGCTCTTGCCCTTGTACTTAATCTCCAGTGTCTCACGGTTGTAGCGTTTGCCCTTACAGACGTCACATGGAACATAGACATCGGGCAGAAAGTGCATCTCTACCTTGATTAGACCGTCGCCCTGGCACGCCTCGCAGCGTCCCCCCTTAACGTTGAAGGAGAAGCGTCCCGGATTGTAGCCGCGGGCACGCGCCTCCTGGGTGGCGGAGAAGAGTTCGCGAATGGGGGTAAAGAGACCGGTATAGGTGGCGGGATTGGAGCGTGGCGTGCGACCGATGGGTGACTGGTCAATATCGACCACCTTGTCGAACTGCTCCAGGCCGATGATCTCGGCACAGGGGGCCGGTTCCTCACCGGCCCGGTTGATTTCGATCGCGGCGTGACGGTAGAGGGTGTCGTTGATCAGGGTCGACTTGCCGGAGCCGGAGACGCCGGTGACACAGCTCATCAGCCCTAGCGGGATATCGACGTTGACCCCCTTGAGATTGTTTCCAGCGGCACCGCGGATCTTCAACTGACGATTTCTATCATTAGGGGTGCGTTGAGGTGGTATCGCGATGGAGTGTTTGCCGGTGAGATACTGACCGGTGAGTGAGCGATCATTCGCCATTACCTCCGCAGGTGTCCCCTGGGCGATGATCTCACCACCGTGAGTACCGGCACCGGGGCCGATGTCGACCACGTGGTCGGCGGCGCGGATCGCATCCTCATCGTGCTCCACCACGATCACGGTGTTGCCCATATCGCGCAGGCGAAAGAGGGTGGCGAGCAGCCGCTCGTTGTCGCGCTGATGCAGGCCGATAGAGGGCTCATCGAGGATGTACATCACGCCGACCAGCCCGGCTCCGATCTGACTGGCGAGACGGATTCTCTGTGCCTCACCTCCGGAGAGGGTATCGGCGCTACGCTCCAGGCTGAGGTAGTCGAGCCCCACATTGACCAGGAAGGTAAGTCGTTCGTCGATCTCTTTCACCACCCTGGAGGCGATCTCTCCACGCCAGCCGGGCAGAGAGAGATTGTGGAAGTAGTCGCGTGCCCGCCCCACAGGCAGGCGACTCAACTCGGGCAGGGTGTGGCCAGCAACGAAAACATGGCGTGCCCCGATGTTGAGGCGTGAGCCGCCACAGTCGGGGCAGGCGTGCTGGCTGAGATATTTGGCCAGCTCCTCGCGTACTGCACTAGAGTCGGTCTCGCGGTAGCGCCGCTCCATATTGGGCAGCACCCCCTCGAAAGGGTGCTCCTTGATCACCGGGCCGGCACGACCGCCATGGTAGTGGAAGGCGATCTCCTCCTTGCCACTGCCGCTGAGGATAGTGTCGCGGACCTGCGGCGCCAGCTCGGCGAAGGGGGTGTCGATATCGAAGCCGTAGTGATCGGCCAGTGAGGTGAGAAGCTGAAAGTAGTAGGCATTGCGACGGTCCCAGCCACGTACTGCACCACCGGCCAGACTCAGCTCCGGGTGGACTACTACCCGTGATGGATCGAAGAACTGCTTGTGTCCCAGGCCGTCGCAGCTGGGGCAGGCCCCAGCAGGATTATTGAAGGAGAAGAGGCGCGGCTCAAGCTCAGGGAGTGAGTAGTTACATACCGGACAGGCGTATTTGGCGGAGAAGACAATCTCCTCCTGCGATTGATCCATAAAGGCGATACGAGCAAGGCCGTCGGCCAGGTTGAGTGCCGTCTCGAAGGAGTCAGCGAGGCGCTGTTTGATATCCTCCCGCACCTTGAAACGGTCCACCACCACCTCGATGGTGTGCTTCTTGCGGAGTTCCAGCGCCGGGGCATCGTCCAGCTCAATGACTTCGCCATTGACCCGGGCACGTACGAAACCGGCGGCACGCAGTTCGTCGAAAACCTGCAGGTGTTCCCCCTTTCTTGCCTGTACCACCGGTGCGAGCAACATCAGCTTGCTCTCCTCGGGAAGCGCCAGCACCTGGTCTACCATCTCGCTTACTGTCTGCGCCTGTAACACCGTATCGTGCTCCGGGCAGTGGGGTTCACCGGCGCGGGCAAAGAGGAGGCGCAGGTAGTCGTAGATCTCGGTTACCGTACCGACGGTGGAGCGCGGGTTGTGGGAGGTCGACTTCTGTTCAATGGAGATGGCGGGGGAGAGCCCCTCGATGTGGTCGATATCCGGCTTCTCCATCATCGATAGAAACTGCCGCGCGTAGCTGGAGAGCGACTCGACGTAGCGGCGCTGTCCCTCGGCATAGATAGTATCGAAGGCGAGTGAGGACTTACCTGAGCCGGAGAGCCCGGTGATCACGATCAGTTTGTCACGCGGCAGATCGAGGTCGATGTTCTTAAGGTTGTGGGTGCGGGCACCACGAAGTTTGATCGTATCCATTTAGCTATGTGCGGCGGTAAATCGAACCTGCTACTATACGGCCTTTCCCGACAACGACGCAAAGGTAATCCTGCCAGCTGCAGGGTCTCTTTTCCCGGAATAAAGAACAGATGTCACCAGTTAAGATGACGCCCATTGAGCGTCGTGCCGCCCTCTCTTTGGCCTCAATCTTTGCCCTGCGCATGCTGGGTCTCTTTATGATCCTGCCGGTGTTTGCCCTCTATGCAGAGCATCTGGATGGGGTGACACCACTACTGGTCGGTATTGCCATCGGTGTCTATGGCCTGACCCAGGCGATGCTGCAGATCCCGTTTGGTATGGCATCAGACCGTATTGGCCGCAAGCCGGTGATTGCGGTCGGGCTTTTGATCTTTGCCGTCGGTAGTGTGGTGGCGGCGCAGGCCGATACCATTCATGGGGTGATCATCGGTCGAGCTTTGCAGGGGGCAGGTGCGGTGGCGGCGGCGGTGATGGCTCTAGTGGCGGATCTGACCCGTGAGGACCACCGTAGCAAGGCGATGGCGGTGATCGGCATGACCATCGGTTTCTCCTTCCTTGGTGCGATGGTGGCCGGACCGCTGCTTGCTCACATGATTGGCCTCTCCGGTATCTTCTGGCTCACCGCGCTGCTGGCCCTACTAGGCATCGTCATCCTCTTCGCCGTGGTGCCCAACCCGAAAAAGATCTCCCTGCACCGCGAGACCGAGCCGGTGCCTGCCAAGTTCTCCGAGGTGTTGCGCGACGGTGAGCTGCTACGATTGGACCTCGGCATCTTCGTGCTCCACCTCATTCTTACCTCCAGCTTTGTCGTGCTACCGCTGGCGTTACGCGATGCAGGGTTAGACCCTGCAGACCACTTGTTTGTTTACCTGCCAGTAATGGTGGTGGCGATGGGACTGGCAGTGCCCTTTATCATCATCGCCGAGGCCAGGCGCAAGATGAAGCAGGTCTTTGTCGGTGCGGTCGCAGCACTGCTGGTGGGACAGTTACTGCTTGTCTCAGCTCACGCCACGGTGCTCTCCATTGGCCTGCTGATGCTACTCTTCTTCACGGCCTTCAACCTGCTGGAGGCGACCCTCCCATCACTGGTGAGCAAGGTGGCCCACGCAGACAGCAAGGGTACCGCGATGGGGGTCTACTCCAGTTCCCAGTTCACTGGCGCCTTTGCCGGTGGCCTATTAGGTGGTGGTATTTATGGCATTTGGGATGGCACAGGTGTCTTCCTGCTAAATGCCCTGATGTTATTGATATGGCTCATGGCCGCAGCCACTATGCGTCAGCCACGCTACCTTGCCAGCGAACTTATTCAGGTTGGCGATCAGGACGAGCAGAGTGCCCGTGCGCTGGCCCAGAAGCTGCTGGCGATCGACGGGGTGGAAGAGGCCTATGTCTGTACCGATGACGGTGTTGCTTACATGAAGGTCGACAGGAAGGTGATTGATATGGAGGTTCTTGAATGCTACATGGTGAGTGAAAATCAGGCCTAGATCGGTATAGAATGGCGCTAGCAGGGAGAGGCTGCGATTTGAATATTAGTGGCTAAAGACAGAAGAGTAGAGGGTAGGGGAAGAGACAATGGCAAGAGGAATTAACAAGGTCATTCTGGTGGGCAATCTTGGTAAAGACCCCGAGGTGCGCTACAGCGCCAGCGGCGGTGCTATCGCCAACATCACCATCGCCACCAGCGAACAGTGGACCGACAAGCAGAGTGGGCAGAAGCAGGAGAAGACCGAATGGCATCGCGTGGTGCTGTTCAACCGCCTCGGCGAGATCGCCGGCGAGTACCTGAAGAAGGGCAGCCAGGTCTACATCGAAGGCAAGCTACAGACCCGCAAGTGGCAGGATAATAATGGTCAGGATCGCTACACCACCGAGATCGTCGCCAACGAGATGCAGATGCTCGGTGGCCGTGGTGGTAGCGCCGATTTTGCACCGAGTCAGGGCGGAAGCTTTGGTGGTCAGCAGTCTGCGCCTCAGGGTGGTGGAGCACCAGCCGCTGCACCGGCAGGGGGGAGCAATTTTGATGACTTTGATGACGATATTCCCTTCTAGCGGGGGATGGTCAAAGTGTGGTGATGAGAAGGGGGCGATGTACGCCCCCTTCCTAATTCTAATGCGCATCCTTTTGTGCATTGATGCACACCAACACCTTTGTCAGTGCAGAGAGGATCGGGTATCTTTCAGTGACGCAGCGTGTCAGTCCGGCGGTAATTCCATATACAAAGCGACTGGCTTTATTTATTGAGGAGTTGGCTATGACAATAGTAAAAAAGATGGGGTGGTTGCTCTCTATGCTGGGGATGGTGTTTTTGGCCTTGTCGCCTGTTCAGGCTGCGATGGTGAGCACCGATGACGCAATGGCAGGACCACAGCGTCAGCAACTGGTTGAGATGCTGGAGCGACAGGACGTTCAGCAACAACTGGTAGCGATGGGGGTAGACCCTGCCAATGCTCTGGCTCGTGTCGACCAGATGACGGTGGAGGAGCTGGTACAGCTCAATGGTCAGATCGAGCAGTTACCCGCTGGTGCCGGGGTTGGCACGCTTGAGCTGCTGCTGATCATCATTATTCTGATTCTTATTCTCTAAGGGAGGGAATTTGGTCGGCGTGAGAGGATTCGAACCTCCGACCCCTTCCTCCCGAAGGAAGTGCGCTACCAGGCTGCGCTACACGCCGATGAGAAAGTCCTAGAAACTGCGATCTACTGAGTAGTTGGCCAGGGTGATGAGGGCCTCTTTGTAGGGTGAATCCTCGATCACCGACAGTGCCGCGATAGCCCTGTCGGCCTCCTCCCGAGCAGAGCGCGCAGTGTACGCGATGGCCCCAACGGATTCAATGGCCTGTCGGATCTCCTCTATCCGGTCGATCCCTCCCTGCTCAACCGCGTTACGTACCATTGCCGCCTGCTCTGGGCTGCCGTGGTTAATGGCATAGATGAGGGGAAGTGTCGGTTTTCCCTCGGCCAGGTCGTCGCCGATATTCTTTCCCAGCTCGTTACTGCTCGCCGAATAGTCGAGCACATCGTCTACCAGTTGAAATGCGGTTCCAAGGTGCATGCCGTAACGAGCCATCGCCATCTCTTCCTCAGGCGTGCGGTTAGTGATCACAGCCCCAAGTTGGGCCGCTGACTCAAATAGCTTGGCCGTCTTATAGCGGATCACCTCCAGATAACCCGCCTCGTCGAGATCGGCATTATGGACATTGAGCAGTTGCATCACCTCTCCTTCGGCGATGATGTTGGTCGCCTCGGAGATGATCTCCATTACCTGCATGTTCTGTACGCCGACCATCATCTGGAAGGCGCGCGAATAGAGGAAATCTCCCACTAGCACGCTCGCAGCATTACCCCAGACGTTGTTGGCAGTCTCCTTTCCACGACGCATCTCGGAGTCATCTACCACATCGTCATGTAACAGGGTAGCGGTATGGATGAACTCCACCACCGCCGCCAGCTCGTGGTGGTGACGGCCCTGATAGCCGAACGCCCCGGCACTGAGCAGCACCAGAATGGGGCGTAGTCGCTTGCCGCCACTATTGATGATGTATTCGCTGACCTGATTGATCAGCATCACATCGGAGTGGAGGCGCTGGCGAATAATCGCATCGACGGCCTCTCTCTCCTCGGCGACCAGATTGTAGAGTTGCTGGATATCCATGCGGTGATGGGCAGTATTAAGATCAAAGAGTCGGAATGCTAGGTAGCGGGCGGGCAACTGTCAAGGTTGAAATGATAAATAATGGGGTGATAGGTGATTGACCTGAGGGGGGCAAGCCGCTAAAATCGCCCGTCTTTCGTTCAACGAAACCCTGTATTTGTATTTGGAGAAGCGGCAATGTACGCGGTAATCAAGACCGGTGGCAAACAGTATCGTGTAACCGAGGGCCAGACCCTGCGCGTTGAGAAGATCGAGGAAGAGGTGGGTGCGAGCCTGAATCTTTCTGATGTACTGATGGTTGCCAACGGCGAAGAGATCAAGATTGGTGCACCCTTTGTTGAGGGTGGCAAGGTAACGGCTACTGTCAAAAGCCATGGTCGTGACGACAAGGTGACCATCATCAAGTTCCGTCGTCGCAAGCATCACATGAAGCGCCAGGGGCACCGCCAGTACTATACTGAGCTGCAGATCACCGGTATCAGCGCTTAATTCGGATTAGAGGTAGAGAAGAATGGCTCATAAAAAAGCAGGCGGTAGTACACGTAACGGCCGCGATTCGGAAAGTAAACGCCTTGGTGTCAAGGTCTTCGGTGGCCAGACCGTGGTTGCCGGTAACATCATCGTGCGCCAGCGCGGTACCAAGATGCACGCCGGTAACAACGTTGGTTGTGGCCACGACCACACCCTGTTCGCCACCGCTGATGGCGTCGTTGTGTTCGAGATCAAGGGCCCCAGAAACCGCAAATTCGTAAGCGTTATCCCCGCTTAAGGATTGCGCCCTGAGGGCTTGAGCAGACCCCGCCCCACAAGGCGGGGTTTTTGCGTTTTAGCAACGGGTATTACAAATGAAGTTTGTCGACGAAGCACGAATCAAGGTAGAGGCAGGCAAGGGCGGTAATGGCTGTGTCAGTTTCCGCCGTGAGAAGTACATCCCCTTCGGCGGCCCCGACGGGGGTGACGGCGGTGATGGTGGCAGCGTCTTCGTCGAGGCCGACGGTAATCTTAATACCCTGATGGATCTGCGTTTTACCAAGTTCTTCAAGGCCGAGAATGGCCAGCAGGGGATGGGACGCAATATGACCGGCAAGGGAGGGGATGACCTCACTATTCAGCTGCCGGTGGGTACCATTGTCACCGATGAGGAGACCGAGGAGGTGCTGGCGGACCTCACCGAGATTGGCCAGCGGGTGAAGATTGCTCAGGGCGGTTTTCACGGCCTTGGCAATACCCGTTACAAGTCGAGCGTCAACCGTGCCCCGCGCCAGTCCAGCCCCGGTACCCCGGGCGAGGTGCGCAACCTGCGCCTGGAGCTTAAGGTACTGGCCGATGTGGGGCTGCTCGGGCTGCCCAATGCCGGCAAATCGACCTTTATCCGTGCCGTCTCCGCCGCCCGCCCCAAGGTGGCCGACTACCCCTTTACTACCCTCTATCCTAATCTCGGCGTGGTAAGTGTGGAGACCCACCGTAGCTTCGTGGTGGCCGATATCCCGGGGGTAATCGAGGGGGCGGCGGAGGGTGCCGGGCTCGGCATCCAGTTCCTCAAACACATCTCCCGTACATTGTTGTTGTTACACCTGGTCGATGTTGCCCCCTTCGATGGCAGCGACCCGGTAGAGTCGGTACGTACCATCGAAAAAGAGCTGGCCAAGTTCAGTGACGAGTTGGCGAGACGCGATCGCTGGCTGGTACTCAACAAGCTCGACCTCCTGCCCGAGGAGGAGCGCGAGGCGGTGTGTGACGATATCATCGCACGCCTCGACTGGCAGGGGCCGGTCTATCGCATCGCGGCGATTAGCAAGCAGGGGACCGAGCGCCTCACCCAGGAGATCATGAAATACATGGAGGAGCAGCGTGAAGCTCAGAGCGAGGAAGAATAGTTCTTTTCTCCGCCCATCGTTTCCGCTATTTTTCGCCCCATGACAACACGCCAACAGATCATCAGGAGTAGACGCTGGGTCGTTAAGATCGGCAGCGCCCTCTTAACCAACGACGGTCGAGGACTCAATCAGCAGGGTATCGCAAACTGGGTAGAGCAGCTCGCCGCACTGCGTCGACAGGGATATGAGCTGATCCTGGTCTCCTCCGGTGCGGTGGCTGAAGGGATGAGCCGACTTGGCTGGGGCAAACGCCCCAGTGCCCTGCACGAGCTGCAGGCCGCGGCGGCCGTCGGCCAGATGGGGTTGGTACAGACCTATGAGAGCTGCTTTCAGCGACATGATATGCACACCGCCCAGGTGCTGTTAACCCACGACGACCTCTCCAATCGGGGCCGCTATCTTAATGCTCGCTCCACCCTGCGGACCCTGCTAGACCTTGGGGTGGTACCGATCATCAATGAGAACGATACAGTGGTAACCGATGAGATCCGCTTCGGTGACAACGATACCCTCGGCGCTCTGGTGGCAAACCTGCTGGAGGCGGAACTGCTGGTGATCCTCACCGACCAGGCGGGGATGTGCGACAGGGATCCGCGGCAACACCCGGATGCAAAGCTTCTCCACGAGACCTCCGCCAATGCACCGGGACTTGAGGAGATGGCCGGTGGCAGCGGTGGTGCCCTGGGGCGCGGTGGCATGCTGACCAAGGTGCGAGCGGCACGCCTTGCCGCGCGCTCTGGCAGTGCCACGGTGATCGCCGCCGGCCGGGAGGATAACGTACTGTTACGCCTCGCCGCCGGCGAACAACTGGGCACTCTGTTCCTCCCTGACCAGCAGCCGATTGCCGCGCGCAAACAGTGGCTGGCCGGGCACCTGCAAGTCCGCGGTACACTTACCCTCGATGCCGGGGCGGTGCGGGTGTTACGCGAGTCGGGCAAGAGCCTGCTACCTGTTGGGGTGAAAGGGGTGAAGGGTAACTTCCTGCGTGGCGAGATGGTGACCTGTGTCGATGAGGCGGGTAAAGAGATAGCCCGTGGTCTGGTCAACTACAGCGCCCAGGAGACACAGCGGATTCTTGGAGAGCCCAGTAATCGCATCGAGGCGTTACTCGGCTATGTGGATGAGCCGGAGTTGATTAACCGGGATAATCTGATTCTTTGTTGATTGCCGGTTTTCGCCGGGCAATAAAAAAGCCGCTCAATGAGCGGCTTTTTCATGCATCGCATCTGGCGCTTATGCCATGGCGCGGATGCGGGTGTTAAGGCGGCTCTTCTGACGGGCAGCGGCGTTCTTGTGTACCAGACCCTTGCCAGCACTGGAGTCGAGCTTTGAAACGGCGCTCTTGTATGCGGCTTCGGCAGCGGCCTTGTCACCACCATTGATGGCAGCGGTAACCTTCTTCACGGCGCTACGCATGGTAGAACGCTGCGAGGCGTTGTTAAGACGACGCTTGTCCGCCTGGCGGGCGCGCTTTTTGGCTTGTGGTGAATTGGCCAAGGTTCTTACTCCAAAAAAATCCTAACGTTCAAGGGGCGCATACTATGCATGTTCGGCCCACGATTGTCAACGGTTTTGCCTCGAATAGCCATAGCCATGGCTGCTCTCCGTCTGGCGCGCTATTATGCGCGCACCAATCCAGCGAAGCTACAGAAAATATAGACCTTCATGAGTTTGCACCTTCTAAAATCGACGGCCACGGTGAGCGGCCTGACCATGGTCTCACGGGTGCTCGGCTTTTTGCGGGATATTGTCTTTGCCAACCTGTTTGGTGCAGGGGCGGCCACGGATGCCTTCTTCGTCGCCTTCAAGATCCCCAACTTCCTGCGTCGTCTCTTTGCCGAGGGGGCTTTCTCCCAGGCATTCGTGCCAATTCTCTCCGAGTATAAAACACGGCGTAGTGAGGCAGAGGTACGATTGCTGGTGGCTAGTGTCAGCGGCACACTGGGGGGAATTCTGTTGCTGCTGACACTGTTGGCGATGATTTTCTCGCCGCTGCTGACTACCCTGTTCGCACCCGGATGGCGCACAGAGAGCCCCGAGATATTCACCCTTGCCGCTGATATGTTACGTATCACCTTCCCCTATCTGCTACTGATCTCGCTGACTGCCCTGGCGGGGGGGATTCTCAACACCTATGGCCGATTTGCGATACCGGCGGTGACCCCGGTGTGGCTCAATATCTCGCTCATCGCTGCCGCCTTCTATCTCGGGCCACTGTTTGAGCCGGGGGTGATCGGCCTGGCCTGGGGCGTTTTTATTGCAGGTTTCGTGCAGCTATTGTTCCAGTTCCCCTCGCTAAAGCGATTAGGTTTGCTGCCGATGCCACGCTGGGGCTGGCACGATGAGGGGGTACGCCGGATTATCAAATTAATGATTCCTGCCATCTTCGGCTCTTCGGTAGCGCAGATTAACCTGCTACTCGACACCATCATCGCCTCCTTTCTGGTCAGCGGTAGTGTCTCCTGGCTCTACTACTCGGACCGTCTGGTAGAGTTCCCGCTGGGGGTTTTTGGCATCGCCCTGGCCACTGTGATCCTGCCAAACCTTTCCAAAAAGCACGCCGCAGCTGACCCGGAGGCCTTTAGCCGAACCCTCGATTGGGGATTGCGTTGGGTCTTTCTCATCGGCGCACCGGCGGCACTTGGGCTGATCCTCCTCGCCGCGCCGATACTCGCCACCTTGTTTCAATACGGTGAGTTCAGTGGGCACAGTGTGGAGATGGCGTCACTCAGCCTGATGGCCTACGGCCTGGGGCTGCTTGGCTTCATGCTGGTGAAGGTCCTCGCCCCCGGTTACTTCGCCCGCCAGGATACGAAAACTCCGGTGCGCATCGGTATTATCGCCATGGGGGCCAACATGGCGCTCAATCTCCTCTTCGTGGTGCCGATGGCGATGGCGGGCATAGAGGGGCCCCACGCGGGCCTCGCCCTGGCGACCGGTCTGGCCGCTTTTATTAACGCCGGCCTACTGTTCCGTGGACTGCTAAAACAGGGGGTCTTCATCGCCCAGCCCGGGTGGGTGGGCTTCACCCTGCGTCTGCTCTTCGCCAACCTGGTGATGTCTCTGCCGTTATGGTGGCTACGTGGCCCAATGCATGAGTGGCTCGCCTGGGGGGCGGTGGAGCGGGCCTGGCATCTTGCTGCACTGGTCACCCTTGGTGGTGTGCTCTATTTTTCCGCCCTCTGGCTGGTGGGGGTGCGGCCGCGCATGTTGCTCGGAAGAGGCGGATAAATCGCTGAATATCATTGAATGATCGGGTTATAATCCGCACTTTTTCGGACAACTGTTACTGCCTGCATGGAACTAATCCGCGGTCTACACAATTTGCGCCCTCACCACCGGGGGTGTGTCGCCACCATCGGTAATTTTGATGGGGTGCACCTTGGCCATCAGGCAGTACTGGGTCAACTGGCGGAGAAGGCTGGCGAATTCGGCGTACCTGCGTTGGTACTCACCTTTGAGCCGCAGCCTCAGGAGTACTTTAACAGTGGCGATATCCCGCCGCGGCTGACCCGTTTTCGCGAGAAGCTGCGGGCGCTGCGCCGCTTTTCGGTGGACCGGGTACTGGCGCTGCAGTTTAACGACGCATTGGCCGAGCTGAGTGCCGAGGCGTTCATTCAGCGAGTGTTGCTCGATGGCCTCGGGATCCGCTACCTGGTGGTGGGTGATGACTTTCGCTTCGGCAGAGGTCGCGAGGGCGATTTTGCCATGCTACAGAGAACAGGGGTAGAACATGGTTTCGAGGTGGTCAATATGCACACCTTTAGCCAGGGGGGGGAGCGGGTGAGCAGCACCCGCATCCGTGAGGCGCTGCAGCGCGGTGAGCTGGCGCAGGCCGAGCAGATGCTGGGGCGCCCCTACCGCATGTGTGGCCGGGTGGCTCACGGCAACAAGCTGGGGCGTACCATCGGGTTCCCCACCGCCAACATCTTCCTGCACCGCA
Source organism: Chromatiales bacterium (assembly GCA_029879245.1). Taxonomy (GTDB): domain Bacteria; phylum Pseudomonadota; class Gammaproteobacteria; order Thiohalomonadales; family Thiohalomonadaceae; genus JAPHSX01. The sequence goes on from JAOUQQ010000012.1 coordinate 27,011, forward strand.
AGAAGACCCCGGTGGACGGGGTATTCGCGGTGGAGATGTGGGGCGTCGACGGCGAGCCGGTGGCCGGGGTGGCCAATGTGGGCACCCGTCCCACAGTGGATGAGAGCGGCACCCGCTCGCTGCTGGAGGTACACCTGTTCGACTTTAATGGCGACATCTACGGACGCTATGTCCATGTCGATTTTTTATACCGCATCCGCGAGGAGCGCCGCTTTGAATCTTTTGATGCACTGAAGGCGCAGATCCTCAACGATGCGGACGAGGCGCGGGCCTTCTTCACCGCGCGAAGCTGAAACGTTTTTTGACCTGATTGAGTGAGAGTACCGTGACGGACTATAAAGATACCCTGAACCTGCCGCAGACCGATTTTGCGATGCGCGGCAATCTGGCCCAGCGCGAGCCCGAGATGCTCAAGGCGTGGCAGGAGAAGGATATCTACCGCCAGATTCGCGAGGCGTGCGCCGGGCGTGACAAGTTCATCCTGCACGATGGCCCCCCCTACGCCAACGGCGAGATCCATCTGGGTCACGCGGTGAACAAGGTGCTCAAGGATATTATCGTCAAGTCCAAGACCCTCAGCGGTTTCGACGCCCCCTACGTGCCGGGCTGGGACTGCCACGGCCTGCCTATCGAGCTGCAGGTGGAGAAGAAGATCGGCAAGGCAGGAGTAAAGGTGCCCGCTGACAAATTTCGCGCCGCCTGTCGTGAGTATGCCGCCAAACAGGTAGAGCTACAGCGCGAGGGCTTCAAGCGCATGATGGTGTTCGGCGAGTGGGAGAACCCCTACCTCACCATGGACTTCAAGTTCGAGGCCGACATCATCCGCACCCTTGGCCAGATCATCGACGAGGGCCACCTGCACAAGGGGTCCAAGCCGGTACACTGGTGCGTCGACTGCGGCTCAGCGCTGGCCGAGGCGGAGGTGGAGTATGAGGATAAGAGCTCGCCCGCCATCGACGTGCGCTTCGAGGTGCTGGATGACGAGGCCTTTCTCTCCCGCGTGCAGAAGGCGGAGGCCCATCCGGGCGAGGGGCCCATTAATGCGGTGATCTGGACTACCACCCCCTGGACTCTGCCGGCCAACCAGGCGGTCGCCCTCAATCCGGAGATGGAGTACGCCCTGGTGCAGTGCGATGGCGTCGGCGAGCATGGCCCCGAGCGGTTACTGCTGGCCGAGGGGCTGGTGAAGGATGTGATGGGTCGCTATGAGGTGGACGATTATCGCGTGATTGCCACCTGCAAAGGTTCCGACCTCGAGGGGCTGAAGCTGGCTCACCCCTTCTATGATCGTGAGGTACCGATCATCCTCGGCGACCACGTTACTCTGGATGCTGGTACTGGTGCGGTACACACTGCCCCCGGTCATGGTCAGGAGGACTACGTGGCTGGCTCCAAATATGGCCTTAAGGTCGACAATCCGGTGGGCGGCGACGGCAAGTTCCTCCCAGGAACCGAGTTATTTGAAGGCCAGCACGTCTTCAAGGCCAATGACAGCGTGATGGATGTGCTGCGTGAGCGCGGCAAGCTGGTGCACGCCCAGGCGCTGCGCCACAGCTACCCACACTGCTGGCGCCACAAGACCCCGATCATCTTCCGTGCCACGCCGCAGTGGTTTATCTCTATGGAGCAGAACGGCCTGCGCCCCAGTGCGCTGGAGGCGGTCAAGAACACCGAGTGGATGCCCGACTGGGGCCAGGCGCGTATTGAGGGGATGGTTAACAACCGTCCCGACTGGTGTATCTCGCGCCAGCGTACCTGGGGGGTGCCGATCGCCCTGTTTGTGCACAAGGTCTCGGGCAAACTCCACCCTGATACCCAAAACCTCATTGAGGAGGTGGCGAAGCGTGTGGAGGAGAAGGGCATCGACGCCTGGTTCGACCTCGACCCCGCCGAGTTGCTGGGCAGTGATGCGGCCGACTACGACAAGGTGGTCGACACCCTTGATGTCTGGTTCGACTCGGGCGTCACTCATGCCTGCGTGCTGGAGCGCCGCGAGCAGTTGCAGCGTCCCGCCGATCTGTACCTTGAGGGCTCCGACCAGCATCGCGGCTGGTTCCAGTCCTCCCTGCTCACGGGTGTCGCCACCACTGGCAAGGCCCCCTATAAGTCAGTGCTCACTCACGGTTTTACCGTCGACAAGAAAGGACACAAGATGTCCAAGTCGCAGGGCAACGGCGTTGACCCGGTGAAGGTGGCGAACAATTTGGGCGCCGATATCCTGCGCCTCTGGATCGCCTCCACCGACTATCGCTATGAGATGACCTATTCGGACGAGGTGTTGAAGCGTACCGCCGATGCCTACCGTCGCATCCGCAACACCTCGCGCTTCCTGCTGGCCAATCTGGCGGGCTTTGACCCGAAAGAGAATCTGGTTCCTTCCGATCAACTGCTGGCGCTAGACGCCTGGGCGGTGGCCCGTGCCGCAGAGCTGCAGCGCGAGTTGCAGGCTGCCTTTGATGAGTACGATTTCCACGTCGTCTACCAGAAGCTGCTCAAGTTCTGTTCTGTCGACATGGGCTCCTTCTATCTTGATGTGATCAAGGACCGCCAGTACACCACCCAGACCGACTCGCTGGCGCGCCGCTCGGCGCAGAGCGCCATCTTCCATGTGCTGGAGGCGATGGCCCGCTGGATGGCCCCGATCCTCAGCTTTACCGCCGAGGAGATCTGGCAGCAGATGCCGGGCGAGCGTGGCGACTCGGTCTTCCTCGAAACCTGGTATCAATTCCCCGCGTTGGACCTGGGCGAGCTGGATCTGGGCTACTGGAGCGAGGTGATGGCGGTACGCGATGCGGTCAACCGCGAGCTAGAACAGCTGCGTAACGCCGGTGAGATCGGCGCCAACCTGCAGGCCGAGGTGACCCTGATCTGCGGCAGCGAGTTACACGCCAAACTGGCGCGCCTGGAGGACGAGCTACGCTTTGTCCTCATCACCTCCACCGCCGATATTCAGCTGGTAGCGCAGGAACCCCCTGCCGAGGCGCCCCACTACAAACTGGAGTCGGGCGATGAGCTGTGGGTGATGGTAGCAGCCAGTGAGCATCAGAAGTGCGACCGATGCTGGCACTACCGCGAGGATGTGGGCAGCCATAGCGATCACCCCGAGCTGTGTGGCCGTTGCGTGGAGAATGTGGACGGGGAGGGCGAGGCGCGCAGCTTCGCCTAGTCAGGAGAACAGCATGCTGAAGTGGACCTGGATCTCGGTCGTCGTGATTATTCTCGATCAGATCACCAAACAGCTGGCGACGGCCTATCTGGAATATCAGATTGCTGTACCGGTAATGCCATCGTTTAACCTCACCCTGGTACACAACACGGGGGCCGCCTTTAGCTTCCTCAGTTCCGCCGGAGGCTGGCAGCGCTGGTTCTTCGCGGTGATTGCCGTAGTGGTCAGTGCTGGCATCCTCTACTGGCTGAAGAAACTGGAGCAGGGTAAAGTCAGAGAGGCGTTGGGGCTGGTGCTGGTGTTGGGTGGTGCCGTTGGTAATCTGATTGATCGTGCAGTTTACGGATATGTTGTCGATTTTATTGACATCTATTACGGTACTCTTCCCCATTGGCCGGCCTTTAACATTGCCGATATCGCAATCAGCCTCGGTGCGGCCATATTGATTTTCGATGCACTGCGACCGCAGCGAAAATCCTGAGTGTTATGGTAAACTTCCAGGTTCGAGTAGAGAGTGGGGATTCAACTTGTCTGATGCTGAAAATCTGATCTCCCCCGGCAGCCGGGTGGTAATGCACTATCGCCTGGCGATGGAGGATGGCAGCGTGGTCGACTCTACCTGGGATGATGATGAGCCGATCACCTTCGTCGTCGGTGATGGCACCATGGCCCCCGGTCTGGATGATGCCCTGCAGGGGTTGAAGGCAGGGGATCATGTCACCCTCCATCTCGCCCCTGACTTGGCCTTTGGTGAGAAGGATACCGCCAATATTCACACCATGCCGCGCGAGGAGTTTGATCCGCAGATGCCGCTGGAACAGGGGCTGGTGATCGGCTTTACCCTGCCCAATGGTGAGGAGCTGCCGGGGATGGTCCTGGAGGTGTCGGAGGAGTCGGTACTGGTCGACTTTAACCACCCCCTGTCCGGCCACAATATTATGTTCGAGGTGCTGATTCTCTCGGTGGAGAACATCAGCGCCGCCAATGATGAAGACTAAACCCATGCAGATAGAGCTTGCCAATCCCCGTGGATTCTGTGCCGGTGTGGATCGCGCCATCGCTATCGTTGAGCGGGCTTTAGAGCTCTTCGGGGCCCCCATCTACGTGCGCCATGAGGTGGTGCACAACCGTTTTGTGGTTGATTGTTTACGGGAGAAGGGGGCGGTTTTTGTAGAGGAGCTCGACGAGGTGCCGGATGGCGCGACCGTCATCTTCAGTGCCCACGGTGTCTCTTTGGCGGTACAGTTGGAGGCAGAGCGTAGGGGACTGACGGTATTTGACGCCACCTGCCCGTTGGTAACCAAGGTCCATCTGGAGGTGGTACGTCACGCCAAAGCCGGGCGTGAGGTGGTATTGATCGGCCACCGTGGACACCCCGAGGTGGAGGGCACCATGGGCCGCTATGACAGCAGCGTGGGTGGTGCAATCTACCGTGTCGACTCGTTGGAGGAGGTCAACGCCCTGGCGGTGAAAAACCCCGATGAACTCGCCTTTGTCACCCAGACCACCCTCTCGATGGATGACGCCCGCATCATCATTGATGCCCTGAAACAGCGCTTTCCTGCCATTGTTGGCCCGAAGAAAGATGATATCTGCTACGCCACTCAAAATCGTCAGGATGCGGTGCGCAGCCTGGGCGAACAGTGTGACGTGGTGGTGGTGGTCGGCTCGCCCAACAGCTCCAACTCCAATCGTCTGCGCGAACTGGCTACCCGACTCGGCAAGGCGGCCTACCTGGTGGATAACGCCTCAGAGCTGCAGCAGCAGTGGTTCGATGGGGTAAACAGGGTAGGGATCACTGCCGGTGCATCGGCCCCAGAGGTATTGGTGGAAGAGGTGGTCGCCCGCCTGCACGGGTGGGGGATAGAGGGTGAGGTAGAGGGCGATGGACAGCGGGAGGAGGTCACCTTCCCGCTGCCCAGAGAATTGCAGTAAAGGCCGTTACCAGCAGCCGCCGGTACTCGTTGTTTCAGTACCCCCAGCATCTACAGCGTCATAAGACTTCTTTGCTCCGTCAGGGGCATTAGCGCCAACCTCGATAACGAGACTCTTACACTTAGTATCTCCCGTCTGCTTACCAGTGCTGACTACGCTAGCAATTAGGGTATAGCCGGTATTACTCGCACCAGTGATAGTAAGGTTGTACCACCCTTCGGGGCTGGTGCTACTTCCATTCACCCGTGTTGTCGCGGCATTCCCACGAACACAGTTGTTACCGGTACCAATAGTTTGGGCGTAGACATTGCAGTTACCACGCAGCTTCTCCTGGGCCTGCTGAAGCGAAAGCAGAGCCGTCTTAGCGTCAGTTCGGCGCGATTTCAACACATGATCCATGTAGTTTGGGTACGCGATACCTGCCAGAATCCCGATAATGGCAACGACAATCATTATCTCCATCAGGGTGAAACCACCATTGTGTTTGATATGCATTTTCGTGCGAGCCTCCTCTTTATGATTTTCGCTAGTTTGCATCATGATGTGCAGCAGGTCGAGGTGATATTTATCATTTCTAGAATTTAGGGCTGATGATGGTTCAATTCCGACAAATGGTTGAATCTGGGTAATGAGTGGTAATTACCAGGCTGTCACACTTGAAAATAGCTAGTTATACTTCTAACTGTAGGAAACTTTAAGGGGTGTGTTGTGCATAAGGTGAATGGTTTTACAATTATGGAACTGATGATTGCCGTATCTATTATCGGCATCATCGCTATGATTGCGGTGCCTAATATGCGCGCCTATATGGACAAGCATCGGGTCATCAGTGCAGCAGAGGCGATTTATCAACAGCTCATCTACGCTCGATCTGAGGCGATATCTCGCTCACAGAATGTCGTGGTGAGGGGCGCGGTTGGGGCTGACACCTCAAACTGGGCGGTTGGCGTTAGCACCAACACGAGCTGTAATCCGACACTAACAGATGCCTCTACTGCAAGCGCCTGTGTGCTGGATGTTGGGGGCACTAACGTATTAAAACGCATTGCCAGTACGGAGTACCCCGGTGTAACGCTCAATGATGCCCCCGGTCTCTTTACCGTTACCTTTGACCCTACCCGCGGCACGATTGCAGTGGGCGAGAATGGCACCGCCTACGTACGCTATGGCAACTATGAATTGCGGGTCATAGTTAGTGTTATTGGGCGGGCAAGGATCTGCGCCGGAGGTAGTGGTGTAAGGGGGTATTCACCGTGCTAATTCAACCCATAAAGCTGCAGCGAGGGGTGACACTCGTTGAATTGATGATCGGTCTGGCGGTCGGCCTTATTGTCGTTGGTGCGGTGCTAAGCGTCTATTTGACTACCGTTAACACAAGTGGTGAAACCCTCAAATCCAGCCGCCTTAATCAGCAGGTTTCGGCCATTATGAACGTCATATCCAATGACATACGACGCGCAGGGTATGCCGAAGCTACCCCCTCTTTTGGTGGGTATGACTGGGATGATCCTGGTGACCTGGATGTCAATGACCTGGACAATATTGAGGAGCCCTCCACCAATCCCTTCAATCAGCCGGGTAGTACGGCGCTGGAGGTACACGATACGATGGCCTCCGACAGCGACGTGGGATCTTTGGGCTGGGGTGAGTGCATCCTCTATGCCTATGACGCCAGCAAGGGTGATGCGGATGATGATGGGACTCCCGGCCCAGACGGTGACGTTAATACTGATGGTTTTCGCATAATGGAAAACAACGAATATTTTGGTTTTCGCAAGAACGGCACCAACATTGATATGCGTAAGAGTATCGATTATGCCGCGGGTGATACACCAAATTCATGCGCCTCTGCCGGCAGTGGTAGTTGGGAGGCGATGAACGATCCGACGATTGAGATCACCACTCTGGAGTTTAATCTGCGAGGCTCCAGCTGCGTCAATACTCAGGAGCCCGACAAGCTCGATAGCGATGGTGATGGCACTATTGATGACCTGGATGAGAGCGACTGTTATACGCATGTGCCAGCAGTAGGTAGCGGCATCAACACGGTAGAGAGGCGGGATGTGGAGATTACCATCGGGGCCAGACTAGCCGGTGATCCCGAGGTAAAGATATCAGTGACTCAACATGTTTCGGTACGTAACGATCTGGTACGTCTGCGTTGATATGAACGGGGAGAGGTTTTAGCGCCATGAATAGAGAAAGAATAGGTGCCTGGCAGCGGCAACGTGGTGTGGCGACGCTGCTGATCTCGCTGATCCTGCTGGTGGTTATCACCTTTGTAACCCTCTACACCTCACGTAGCGTGCTACTGGAACAGAAGATATCCACTAATGAGTTTCGCGGTCGTATGGCATTTGAGGCGGCTGAGGCGGGTTCAGACGCGGCCATCGCAGCGATCTCTTCAGGCTGGACTATGGCGGATGACGATACAAGACTTCCGGCAGATCAAAATGTTTATCCAGATTGTCTGCCAACGGCCGAGTATAACGTGATTTTTGATATTAATGGTGACGGTACTCCCGATGCCAACGCCAAGACACTGGATAATGGAAGTACGGTGGCGGTTACCATGACCTGTAGTGTCAATCAGAGTCTGATTAGTTACGATATTACCTCGGTGGGTAACAGTGATGACAATACAGCGAAGAGAACTATTAATCAGACCCTGATAATTATCCCGCCACTGCCCAATACCCCGGATAACCCGCTACTTACCCGCGGTGGTGTAGTTATAGGCGGTTCGGCCACGGTGTCTAATCCCGAAGGGAACTCAACTATCTGGTCGGGGGGAGACGTGAATGTAGGTTCCAATAACTCTACCTCTACTCAAATTGCCAACCCCACACATCCCAACTATCCGAACTGTCTGGGGGGCTCTGTTCAGTGTCTGGAGAATATGGTTCCCTCATCATCTCGTGATGTAACTGGCGTTGATGTTATTGAAAATGACACCTCACTGGGAAACCTGACTACGGATCAGTTTTTCTTCAACTTCTTTGGCACGACACCGGAGATTTACCGCGAGAGTCGCGTCACTCTGGAGACGACAGGGGGGCAGCTCGACACATTATCTGGCACAACCGGCGAGGTAATGTGGGTAGATGGCACTGTTAACATTTCTGGTAACAACACCTTCGGTAGCCCCACCAAGCCCGTAATTATGGTTATTGATGGTGACTTTGACGCCTCGGGAAATATCACCATTTACGGCCTGTTGTTTGTGATCGGTTCAATAACCGGTACCGGTTCGGTGGATATCACAGGATCAGCGGTTGTCAACGGTATTAATAGTGGTGGTGGTGGTAGTCTCGACGTGGTCTATAACAGCCGGGTTCTTAAATCGACTTTTTCCTATGGACGCCCCGCTGCCGGTTCGGGTACGTGGCGTGACTTTTGACCTGATGCGAGAAAACGTGCATCAAGGAGTGTGGTATGTATAAGCGAAGCGTAGTTTATTCTAGTGAACAACGTGGTTTTACCCTGATTGAGGCGCTGATAGCCGTGCTCGTGCTTTCGTTCGGGTTACTGGCAATTGGTACCTTCCAGGCCAAGCTGGTTGCCGGTAGCGCCTATAACAAGGCGCGGGCCGAGGCAGTGGCGTTGGCACAGGATAAGCTGGATGAGATACGCAGTTATACCACCGAACACGGTATCGTTGAGAAGCTGACCAATACGTCGGTAGCCGATCCGGCACTGGGTGCTGAATATACCTACCCTGCCGATGTCCCCGCCGGTCTGACTGATTATCCGGTTACGCCAGAAACTATTGAGGGCACTAATGCCAGCTTCCAGCGTGTGTGGAGTATTAACCATGTTGGTGAGACAAACATAGCGGTAGTGACCGTTAGCTGGACTGATCGTGAGGGTACGCAGAATGTCTCTTTAGAGACGCAGATTGCATGGCGTAATCCCCGCGGTTCGGCAGATTTGTCGGCAAGTACCAAACCACTGGTGGAGTCACCTACTGGTAAGGCCTATCTGGGTGATGGCAGCCTTGATCAGACGGCAATGGATCAGTTCAAGGCCGATAATCCCAATAGCAACAATAACGATGGCACGTATACGGGTGACCACGATAAGGATGGCGATCTTGAGCTGATTGTGGAGACTAGTACAGGTGGTGAGGTTGTGCTGACTCTGCCAAAGGCGTGCAAGCTAGTAGATAAATTTGGTAATCCAATCTGTACCGATTTTGTAAAAATTAGCGGGACAGTCTATTTCGACAGAACCGGTGGCTCCACCTTGAAGGGCAAGGATATCTGGGTTCTCGCCTCTGATGCGGCCTATTGCTCACGTTGGGCTCCGGTCTCGGCCACCCCTGCCAAACTGACCACTACGTTGGATCTTACTACCTTGCCCGGAACGGATGGTAAGATTTGGCGTGACAACAATGCTGTGGTTGACTTTGTCGGCAACGAGAATAATATCTCTGATTACGACTACTTTAACTATACCTGCTATCTGGGTGGTGGCTGGTACGGTAATATCGGTCTGGTTATGCTTGGCGCCAACAATCAGGATTTTGCCTGCGTGGGCGACCCCAATGCAGGTACCCTTGAGGCATGGAAGCATGTTGAACTGGCCAAGCGCCGTGGCTATCGTGGGGCTTTGCATCAGTACACTGTTGATGCGAATGGTGATCATGTTGAGGTACAGGTAGGTGGCCAGACGGTTTACTACTCCATCGGGGTTAAGGATGCCATCAAGCTGCCGGATGTAAACTGGGCAGAGCGTAAGTATGGCCACGACTTTGTTATCTCCCGCGGTAATAACCCGACCACCACTGACTGTCTAACAGTGCTTTCCCGCCCTGATAGCGATCCCGATGCCAGCACTGTGACGGCAAATCTATTTCACAGTGTGCCGGGCGACTTTATTTGCCTTAATGAAGATGCGAATGACCCGCCTGAGGGAACCGCTCCGCGGGTCGGTGCCTATGCCAAATTTGTCAGTTATCCCTGGGACTATCTTAACCAGTTTGATGAGACGATTTACGATGTAAAAAGCGGTTGTGACTATGATCCATCGGATCCCCCCTCATTCCGTTACACCATTACCGGTATACTGGATATGGATTCGGCCACCGAACACACCTGGGGTAGTGCGAATCCTGCTAACGGTACCTTTGGTGGGAACATCAATACCTCAGATGGCTTTGACAACTGCTCTATTCTCAGTACCACTGCAGGTGATGGTAACGACATCTCCTACAGCTGCAACTACTTTGTCTGGGAGGATCAGAAGCAGGTACAAACGCCGTGGAACGGTAGTGTTGTAGTCAATGCGCCGTATGATGTGGTCTGTGTCCCGAGCACGCCAGACTACACCTATGTACAGGCGAACCTGAGCGCCGAGGCTGTGTACGACATTACTTCAGCACTGGGTGCGCAAACGGCTAACTTTACCTGCCATGACCTGACCAAGTTCAATGTTACCGGCAATATCACCGTCGATGCGGGCAATGATTTGAAAACAGTAGGCGGGCTGGATATCAGGGCTTACGATCAGAATGGTGACCCAATTGGCCTATGTGTTGCGACGCCCTCTCCGCTGAGTGCGACATACAAGTGTAGTGGTTTGATGGAGGACACCTTTACCTCGGGCTTTACCGGCCGGGTAGAGCTGCTTGTGCCCACTGATTATCGGTGTACCAGTGCCACCACCATTAATGCCACCTCGGCTACCTGTGGTACAAGTGTGGTGACCTGGAGCTTTACCAACCTCGTGGTTGACCCAAACACCAGTAGTAACAATAACGTGGTCTTTGATGGTCCGAAGGATGTCTACACCATTGCGGGTACCGTAAGAAATGCTACCAGCCCGGCGCAGGACATTCTCACCGGTATGGTGATCTCAACGTCAGATGGCGGGTGTAGCTCCATGGGGCTTGCAGCAAACGGTATCGATGTTGAATACACCTGTCAGGTCACCCATGACACCACACTAACTGCCAGCTGGGTAGGTTCGGTGATTGTTAACCCGCCCACTGGATTCTGGTGTGGCGTCGATTCAAAGGGAACAGAGATCTCGCTGTCAATCCCTGCTGACACCACAGCTACGGTAACAGCCGCCTCCGCGACATGTGTGGTCGATACCAGTGGCCCGGTTGTTGTCGATGGCAGTGTCTATGTGCCAACGCCATACCGCAATATCGTAAAATATGACGAGACGGTGGGTGCAGGTAACGGCGATTATGCCGATATCTATACCCTTCTGGGTTATACCAGTGCCGACTTCACGGGTGACTACGTGATGAAGTTTAACTCTACCCCGGGAACGGGTGATTACACTGCAGTCGACTTTGAGTTTGTCGGGCTGGGTAGCGGTGATTACCGGGACAAATATACCCTGATCGGCCACACCAGTGCCGACTACACGGGCGACTACGTGATGCAGTTTAACTCTACCCCGGGTACCGGTAACTACGACGGGGTCGACTTTGAGTTTGTCGGGCTGGGTAAGGGTGACTACAGGGATCTCTACACCCTGATCGGCAACACCAGTGCCGACTACACGGGCGACTACGTGATGAAGTTTACCTCCACCCCGGCTGCGGGTGATTATGATGCGGTCGACTTTGAGTTTGTCGGGCTGGGTAGCGGTGATTACCGGGACATATACACCCTGATCGGCAACACCAGTGCCGACTACACGGGCGACTACGTGATGAAGTTTAACTCCACCCCGGGTACCGGTGACTATGATGGGGTCGACTTTGAGTTTGTCGGGATGGGTACCGGTGATTACCGGGACAAATACACCCTGATCGGCAACACCAGTGCCGACTACACGGGCGACTACGTGATGAAGTTTACCTCCACCCCGGCTGCGGGTGATTATGATGCGGTCGACTTTGAGTTTGTCGGGCTGGGTAGCGGTGATTACCGGGACATATACACCCTGATCGGCAACACCAGTGGCGACTA
>JAOUQQ010000161.1 GCA_029879245.1 Chromatiales bacterium
CTCGATAAGGTAGCCGTGAATCGCGGCATGATCATCCATATAACACTCCACCTCGGCGGCGAGGCGCGGGATATCCTGGTCGTTGGCAAAGATGGGGACGATATGACGCCCCTCGTGGGTGGTGACCCCGGAAAAGGCCTTCTGCAGCTCGTAGTCTTCAAACACCAGCTCTCCCTCGCTAAGGCGTGACAGTACGGTGGCGTTGACCGAGTGGGTGTGGAGCACCGCGCCGACATCGGCAAAACGGTTATAGAGCGAGGTGTGAAGCAGTGTCTCGGCCGAGGGCCGCCGGCCATCGAGGGAGTTGCCCTCGCCATCGACCCGCATCACCGCCTCCGCGCTAAGGGCACCCTTGTGGTAGCCAGAGACGGTAACAGCGACACTGCCATCGGAGAGGCGCATGGAGAAATTGCTGCTGGTGGCGGGCACCCAGCCCCGCTGGTTGAGAAAGCGCCCCGCCTCAATGATCTGCTGTGCCTTGTCGGCAAACTCGTCACTCACTGCCATTACCACTCCCCGTCACTGTTGCGGCAGTTTAGCCGCCCACCGGTGGTGGGACAAGCCGCAGAGGGCTGAGGGACAAGGAGTTCGATGATGAGCCGTTCGCTATGCCCTTTCTGGGTGTAGCAGTGACTATAGGAGAGAGGTAGAGAGCTGTGCTGGCGCCGAAGGTATCGACGTTGGGTCAGTCGCCGTTATATTGAGAGTACCGTGTCTAAATCGGCTATCAGTTGATCCGGGGTATAGGGTTTCTGCACCACCTTTACCACATGGCTCGACTCATTTTTTCGCCGAATGTCATCCTGATCGGCAACCGAGGAGATAATCACCTTTACGTCCGGATTGAGACTTGAGCCGGGGATCTCACGACAGACCTCAAAGCCGTTCATATCACCGAGGTGGAAATCGAGGATGATCAGATCAAAAGGGTGCTGGCCAATCAACTCCAGGCAGTCACGGCCTGACCTCGCCTTTGTGACGGTATAACTGCCCGCTTTCTGTATTATCGTCGCTAACAGTGTCAGTGAAAGATCATCATCATCGACACAGAGAATGTTACCGGCCTGTTCCATCACATCTCCTCATACCCACACTTTTTCCGGCACTACTGTTATTCCGGTCTTCTGTCCCAGCGGGTGATCTAATGCCAGTGACCCGGGTTTTCAAGGTGTAGGATTTATCTGACTCCCTTCACGGGTGATATTCTGCTAGCCGGAGTTGCCGCCTAGTTGCTGTTGTGCAGGTCTATCACGCTGCTTTCACGCTGATCACGCTCCAGCTTGGCGCTATCACTACGGCTCTCCTCCAGGCGGCGCAGATACGCCTCGTCCACATCGCCGGTGACGTACTCACCATTGAAAACAGAGGTATCAAAGCGGGTGACCATTTTGCTCTTTTTATAGAGCACCGCCTTGATGAGGTCGTCCAGGTCCTGATAGAAGAGACGGTCGGCACCGATCTCCTCGGCGATCTGCGTCTCATCCCTGCCGTGGCCGATCAGCTCCTCCTTGCTCGGCATGTCGATACCATAAACATTGGGGTAGCGTACCGGCGGCGCGGCGGAGGCGAAGTAGACCTTGCTGGCACCCGCGTCGCGCGCCATCTGGATGATCTGCTGCGAGGTGGTACCGCGCACGATGGAGTCGTCAACCAGTAGCACGTTCTTACCGCGGAACTCCAGTTCGATGGGGTTGAGCTTCTGGCGTACCGACTTCTTGCGCTGTTGCTGCCCCGGCATGATAAAGGTGCGGCCGATGTAACGGTTTTTGATAAAGCCTTCGCGGTAGAGGATACCCAGCTCATTGGCCAGCTGCATCGCCGAGGTGCGGCTGGTGTCGGGGATCGGGATCACCACGTCGATATCGTGATCGGGGAAGACCCGTTCAATCTTCTTCGCCAGCGTTTCACCCATCCGCAGGCGCGCCTTGTAGACCGAGATACCATCGATGATGGAGTCAGGGCGGGCAAAGTAGACATACTCGAAGATACAGGGGGAGTGCTGCGGATTCTCAGCACACTGGCGTGAGTGGAAGTGGCCCGCCATATCGATAAAGACCGCCTCGCCCGGTGCCACATCGCGCACCCGCTCAAATCCGAGGGCATCGATGGCGACGCTCTCGGAGGCGACCACCCACTCATCTCCCTCCGCCGTGCTGCGTTTGCCGATCACCAGCGGGCGGATGCCGTTGGGGTCACGAAAGGCGACGATGCCATAGCCAATCAGCATCGAAACGACACCATACCCACCACGAATACGCTTGTGCACACGGGAGACCGCATCAAAGATGTCGTTCTCATCGACGCGATATTTGCCCTGCCGCGCCAGCTCGTGGGCAAAGACGTTGAGCAGGATCTCGGAGTCGGAACTGGTGTTGATGTGGCGCAGATCCTCGCGAAAGAGATCCTCCATCAGGATATCGGCATTGGTCAGATTGCCATTGTGGGCCAGGGCGACACCGTAGGGGGAGTTGACGTAAAAGGGTTGAGCCTCGGCCGAGGAGGAGCAACCCGCGGTGGGGTAACGGACATGACCGATACCGATATTGCCCTGCAGGCGAATCATATGGCGGGTACGAAAGACATCCTTGACCAGGCCGTTATCCTTACGCAGGTAGAGACGGTTGTCGTCACAGGTCATGATGCCGGCAGCATCCTGGCCACGATGTTGCAGAACGGTCAGGCCATCATAGATCGCCTGATTGACGGGGCCTCTACCCACAATGCCGATAATGCCGCACATGCTCTTACTGCCCTCGTGTTAATCAGCCCGAAACCGGACGGCTAGAATTGGATGCTTCTGGCGATATCGGCAGGCAGATACTGACGTATCCAGATCGCGATATCCTGAAAGTAGTGCATCAACTGCGAAGCCTTCCACCAGGGGTCGTGTGGCATTGGCGTCATACCACCCACCAGTACCAGCACAGCCACTACCAGACAGCCACGAGCCACGCCAAAGAAAATACCGACCATACGATCGGTACCTGAGAGCCCCGTCTTCTTGATCACCTGCACAGCAAGGTGATTGATTAGCCCCGCCAGAAACAGGGTAACAACAAAGAGGATAGCAAAGGCGATGATTAGGCGAAGTGAAGGCACATCGATGTGTGCCACAAACAGGTTCTGCAGTTTATCGGAAAAGGTGAGGGCCACCCAGGCGGCAACAACCCAGCCTGCCAGCGACAACGCCTCTCTGGTAAAGCCACGCCACAGACTGATCAGGACCGAGACCCCAATAATGGCGAGTATGGTGTAATCGACCCAATTCATCAGTTCAATGTTACAGCCTGTTGCCTGTTAAGGTTGCCATCGCTGGAAAGGGGCGAATTCTACCAGAGCCCAGAGGCTCGACAAAGCGCCAATTGGTCATGGGTGCCCCATAATCAGACCCTTAATCTGCAATTTCTCCTGCAGCTGTTTAAGGTGCTCCTCGGCGGTACTGCGCTTGAGTTCCGGGCCGACACGTACCCGATAGGAGGTCTTGCCCTTGTCGCTGTACTTCTCCACAAAGGCG
>JAOUQQ010000162.1 GCA_029879245.1 Chromatiales bacterium
ACGCGCACGGTGTGAGCCTTGCTGTACTTGCGGGTATTGGCAAGCGCCTCCTGGATAATGCGTAGTACCTGCATCTCCATGTTGATGGAGAGGTTGGAGTTGTCCCACTCCTTCTGTAGCAGCACATGCATCCCGCTCTGTTTGCGAAAATTGCTGATCAGATCCTCCAGTGCCGCGAGCAGACCACGCGAGTTGATCGGGGCGCGGAAGTGGGCCAGTAGTTCACGCAACTCGGTGTAAGCCTCGTCCAGCCCCCCTTTTATCTGCTGAATATCCTCATGGGTAACATCGGCACCCTGCTGATCGATCGCCTCATCCAGCATGCTAACCTGAAAGCGCAGGCTGGCGAGGGTCTGCGCCAGAGAGTCGTGTAGCTCGTGCGCCAGGGCGTTGCGCTCCTTGATGATGGAGAGGCGCTTTGCCTCCTCGTCGAGGTGGGCCTTCTCGATCGCCATACCCAGGTGACGACCAATACTGGTAAACAACGCCTTCACATCTTCACGTGAGTCGAGATTTTCGCTCTCAACAAACAGGTTGTAGACGCCGAGATTTTTTCCGTGATACTGCAGCGGTACGGCGATCATCTCCAGGTTGTTATTGCCCAGCATCGGGCGACCGACCCATTTATTGCAGGGCGATAGATCCTCCTGAAACAGCACCTCGCCCTCGGTGACCGCATTGCCGCAAAGGCAGCGTTGAACCGCTACAAAACGCTCCTCTTCGACTACCTCGTCGGCAAGGCCGATGCTTGCCACCAGCTCCATCTGACCATTTTCGCGCAGCAGGCGAACGGTACCGGCCTGCGCCTCGACGATATCGCGCATGGTGTGAAGGAAGCGGGTCAATAGGTCATTGAGGTCGCGTGAGGTGTTGAGACTGGTTGCCACATCATAGAGCACCTGCAGCGAGTTGGTTTTCTGTTCAAAACGCTGGGTCTGACGGCGTACCTCATCGTCCATGTGCTGGGTGATGTTTTGCAGATAGTCGAGCAGATTGTTGATATCGAGCGAGACATCTTTCAGTTGTCCCATCTCCCGGGGTTGCAGACGAATATCAAGGTTGCCATCCCGGATCTCCTGACTCCACTGCTTGAGTTGCTCGCTGGGGTGGAGCAGATAGCGACGAAAGGCGATCGAGATGGCGACCAGCAGGGCGATGCCACCAGAGATGAGCAGGGCAAATAGCCCCATCAACAACGATTCATAGTGAGGCAGGTTTAGAAGTAACAACAGGTTGATGGCAAGTAGTACAAAGGTGATACCGACACCTACCAGCAGGTATCGAAGTCCCCTGTCCGGGGCGCCGTTGCCACTTAATAGAAAGAGCTCGGTAATGGATTCCAGCAGTCGTGTCAGGCGGTTGGCACTTTCAGACGGTTGATGGCTCATTTGCAGGATCTTTCCATTGCCAGAGGGAGCGTGAGGGGACAAAGCATAGCACAGCCTGTCCTGGATGGGAGGGAGTGGAGGGTAGCCCGTCCCGGCCAGAACAGGGAACGATGGCTATGAGCAGCTACTGCAGCCCCCTGAGCCGCAACCGCCGCCGTTATTGTCATTGCCAGGTGGGGTGTAGTTCGCATCGTTGGGGTTGAGGAAGATAAAGTGGAACTGGCCGGGCTCCAGCTCGACGTAGTCGACGGTGGTGCCGTTGAGTAGTGGACCGTACTCACCACTGAAGACTACGGTGATGTCCTTGAATTTGAAGGCGAGATCGTCATCACCAGCCTCATCAAAGCCCAGTCCGTATTCGATTGTACCGTCTGGGTTTTTTCTGGCTGCCAGACGCAGGGTGGCCTCGGCGACACCACTCTGCATGGCGGAATTCATGACCTGTTCGATGGCTGCGGGAGTTAGAGTAATCATATTTACACCTGTGATCGATTTAGATAAAGGGTGGCAGTGGTGATGGGTCATCGTTGCGTTCTGCCGCGCAGATGCGCACAAACTGCACGAAACGTTCGGCCCAGCGGTTATCACCTGTACTGCGCAGATGGACATAGTTTGCCAGCAGGTTGCGGTAGATAAAACCGTCATGCTGGCCGTCGATACCGTGGCCACGCTCTACCTTGTAGGCGTAACTCAGGTTTTCGGGGAGGTTCTCCAGACTGGAATAGTGAAATTCGTGAACGAGTCGTTCAACCCCCTCGTTACTCCCCGGCCACGGCATGGCGGTACTCTCACTCACGCGGGCGTAACCACGTCCCACCGGCTTTTCATGCATCACGCACTCGCCGGGGATGATGCCGACCATCTCGTGACGTTTGCCGTGCCAGCTAATGGAGCGACTCAGATACATCAGGCCACCACATTCGGCATAGGTGGGTAGATTATCCTCAATGGCGCGCTGTATCGACTCACGCATCGGGCGATTGGCCTCCAGGGCTGCCATCTGAGTCTCGGGGAATCCCCCGCCGATGAAGAGCGCATCAATCCCCTCAGGGAGTGCCGAGTCGTGAAGGGTGTCAAAGGGGATAAGTTCAGCTCCGGCAAGTTGCAGGCTCTCCAGATCGTCCGGATAGTAGAAGCCGAAGGCGGTGTCGCTGGCGTAGGCGATGCGAACGTCACGTTCACGGCTATAACCCGCTACCGGGGTGACGTCCGGTAGTGCTGCACTGTTAGCCAGTGCGCGTAATGCATCGAGGTCAACCTGTCGTGAGACGATGTCGGCGATCGTGTTTAGCATGGTGTTGGCGCTGGCTTGCTCATTGCTGGGGATAAGCCCCAGATGACGCTCATCGATTGCCAGTTGTTCATCGCGATGTACCGCGCCGAGAACAGGGATATCACAGTAGTGGGCGATAACCTCGCGCAGCCTCTGCTCGTGTCGGTTGCCCGCGACCTTGTTGAGGATCAATCCGGCAATATTGAGCTCAGGGTCGAACCGCTGAAAGCCCTGAATGACCGGGACAATACTGCGGGTTGCCCCCTTCACATCCAGTACCAGAATTACGGGGGTATCAAGCAGCCTGGCCAATGTGGCATTGCTCATACTCCCTTCAATATCGAGACTGTCAAACAGCCCCATATTTCCCTCAATCAGACTAATCTCGGCCCCATGGCTCCGCCTGGAGAAAAACTCGCGGATCTCATCGTGTGACATGGTATGAAAGTCGAGATTAAAGCAGGGGCGGCCAGCAGCACGCCCCAGCCACATCGGGTCGATGTAGTCCGGGCCCTTTTTGAAGGGCTGTACCGTCACGCCGGAGCGGGCAAGTGCAGCACAAATCCCCAGTGTAATGGTGGTCTTGCCCGACGACTTGTGGGGGGCGCTGAAGAGCAGCTGGGCCATTGGAATGATCAGGCGGCCTGGTTGAAGCGGCTCTTGTTGCGGTTGTTCCACATCTCCAGAGCCTGTGTCTCTGCCGCCTCACGGCTTTCGGCACGACCCATGGTGTAGAGGGTGACGGCGACGGTGCCGACGACCGAGGCGGCGGCGTATTCATCATCCCTGTCACCGTTCCACACGGCAATGAGATCGCTGAT
>JAOUQQ010000013.1 GCA_029879245.1 Chromatiales bacterium
TTATTTGAATGTAAGTCGATTCCGCAATATAGTGTCATGGCAGCCTCCAATGAAGTGTTTGTCGCCTTTCATTGTAGCCTCGCCCCGGCGGTGGGGCGGAGGCTGCCTTATGTTTATCAGGTCTTGCCTTTTGCCTCCACAACCTTCAACAAATCAACAGCCCGTAGATCCGATTTGCGCAGCGCAATCAGAGGAGACTACATACGTATGATTACCACGCTCCCTGTTCACCACTCCTCTTCTCAATCAACTGCAACATCTGCTGATGCTGCTCCAGCTCCTCGGCAGAGGCACGCACTACCGGCAGTGGCTGGCGCTGGGTATTGAGCCTGCGGATCTCCTGCTCCGTCTCTCCTGCATCACCTCCGCTGTTAAGCGTAAGGGTGGTCTGCCCCCCGGTCATCGCCAGGTAGACATCGGCGAGGATCTCCGAGTCAAGCAGCGCGCCGTGCAGCTCACGGTGTTCGTTATTGATACCGTAGCGTTTGCACAGGGCATCCAGATTATTCTTCTGTCCCGGGTGCATCTGTCGCGCCATCACCAGGGTGTCGAGCACTGTGCAGAAGTCGACCACCTTGCCATGCTGTGAGCTGATACGACTCAGCTCGGCATTGATAAACCCGACGTCGAACGGTGCGTTGTGGATGATTAGCTCGGCGCCGCGGATAAAGGCGACAAAGTCCTCTACCACATCGGCAAAGCGGGGCTTATCAACGAGAAATTCATTGGTAATGCCATGAACCTCTATCGCTCCCTGATCGATCTCCCGATCGGGATTGAGGTAGACGTGATAGTTGTTACCGGTGATACGCCGATTGATCACCTCTACACAGCCGATCTCGATAATACGATGTCCGCTGGCCGGTTCAAGGCCAGTGGTCTCGGTATCAAGAACTATCTTACGTGTACTATCCATCTACCCTCTCGTATTTTCAGCTGGCCAGTTCATCAATGCCGCGATTGGCCAACGCATCGGCCAGCTCATTCTCCGCATGACCGCTGTGCCCCTTTACCCAGTGCCACTTTACCTGATGCGGTGATAGCGCCTTATCGAGACGTTGCCACAGGTCCACGTTCTTTACCGGTTTTTTTGCCGCCGTTTTCCATCCCCGCTGCTTCCATCCGACTAGCCACTCGGTGATCCCCTGCATTACATATTTTGAATCGGTAGTCAGCTCAATCTGACAGGGGCGGGTCAGACTCTCCAGCGCGACAATCGCCGCCATCAACTCCATCCGGTTATTGGTGGTCTGCGGCTCACCACCATGAAGTTGCCTCTCGTGGCCATTGTAGCGCAGCACCGCGCCCCAACCACCCGGGCCGGGGTTGCCGCGACAGGCTCCATCGGTATAGATCTCTACCACTTTACTGCTCATGTTTTCCTCTACCTGCTGAGGTACCTGTCACCCCAATCGTCACCAGTTTTCTGCTGTTACGCCACCCGGTTCTGATTGGGGTTAGCGTTGAGACACGTTTTTTAGCCAGCAACACATAAGCACCTCCGAGTGGAGAACAGAAACGGCCACCCCACCCCTCCATACGTTCAAGTCGTAGCATCGCCGCCTGATGTTGCACCGGGGGACGATAGAAATAGTATTGCAACTGCACCGTATCAAAGCCGAGCAGACTCAACCAGTCCTTGATCCGCATGGGCGTGAAGAAGTGACCTGACCAGGGGGCATCGCCGCGCCATCCCTGCAACAGGCGACGCAGACCGAACTGGCTTAACGGATTAAAACAGGATATCAACAGATGTCCCTCAGGGATTAGTACCCGATCCACCTCACGCAGCAACTGATGTGGGTCACTCTCATACTCAAGGCGATGGGGGAGAACCACCACATCGATACTGTCACTGGCGATAGGCAGATTTGCAGAGTCGCCACGCAGGTACTCCACCCCTTCCACATCCCTCAATCCACAATCACACTCATCTACCATCACCATGCGATGAGAAATACGTGACGCCTCAAGAAAACCTCTCCTCCCCTCACCGATCTGCAGCAGGTGATAGCCAAACAGGCGGGAGATAGCGCCCCGCATCACCGCCTCCTCCCGCTCCAGCACCGCCTGGCCGAGTGGCGTCGTGCACCACTGGCTCAACGCACGCCGTGCCTGTTCGCTATCTGAGCAGTGATAAGCTTGAAGAAGTCGCTTCATAGTGTATAAAGTGGTCTCACATCCTCTATCTGAGAGTGACAGGTTAACCCGCATGATGAAAGTCCATCAACTTAAAGCCTTCGACGACAACTATATCTGGCTCATCGGCTGTGAGGGCCGGCCGGAGGTGGCGATTGTCGACCCAGGTGACGAGGAGCCTGTCATCGACTACCTGGAGAGCAATGGGCTCATCCCCGTCCTCATCCTTATCACCCACCATCACGGCGACCACACCGGCGGGGTAACCGACCTGGTAGAGCGCTACGGGGTGCCGGTCTATGGACCCGCCAATGAGCGCATCCCTGCACTAACCAGGTCACTTAGTCAGGGTGACAGGGTCAATATTGATGGGTGTGACCTGACACTACAGGTGTTCGACACCCCCGGCCATACCCGTGGCCACATCTGCTACTACGGCCACGGAGCCCTCTTCAGTGGCGATACCCTCTTTACCGCCGGTTGTGGACGGCTGTTTGAGGGGACAGCGGAACAGATGTATCACTCACTGGAGCAACTGCGTGCCCTCCCCGATGAGACTCTGCTCTACTGTGCCCATGAGTATACTCAGGCCAATCTTCGCTTTGCGCGGGTGGCCGAGCCAGAGAATGAAGAGATTGCGGCACGCGCCGCAGAGGTCGAATCGTTGCGTCGCCAGCATCGGCCAACTGTACCGGCCGCCATGGCGGTAGAGAAGGCAACCAACCCCTTCCTGCGCAGCCATCAGCCATCACTCATCGCCGCCGCCGAGTCCTTTGCCAGACGACCGCTCAACACCCCAGCTGAGGTCCTTGCCGTGGTGCGCCACTGGAAAGACACTCTGGATTAAAAAATTTCATTAAGCTATTGTTAATTAAGGGCTTGAACTCCTTTCACAGTTTCAATAATAATAGCCGAATGAAATCTACAAATAGACCACGGATTGCACTCGTTGCGCCCTCCATCCTGCTCAGCCTGGCGCTAAGCGGTTGTCTCACTCAACAGGCGCTACAGGAGACTGATGAGCAGTCCACCGTCGTTCAACAGACACCCACGCAGGAACAGACACTCGTAGCCCTGTTTGACCCCAATGAGCCTGCAGCAAGCTGTCACGGCAACTATGACATCTGGAGCCGCATTCGCGACGGATTCCGCCTTGTCGGCCAGCACACCCATCCGCGCATTGAAAATGATCTCAACTGGTATCGCAGCCATGAAAGTTATCTGGTGAGAATGACAGAGCGTGCCACCCCCTATCTCCACTTTATTGTCGAGGAGATACAGCGTCGCGAAATGCCACTGGAGATCGCCCTGTTGCCTGTTGTTGAGAGCGCCTACCAGCCCTTCGCCTATTCTCACGGTCGTGCCGCCGGCCTGTGGCAATTTGTCCCCGGCACCGGGCGCCGTTTTGGGCTGAGCCAGACATGGTGGTATGACGGCCGCCGCGATGTTACCGCCTCCACCATCGCCGCTCTGGACTACCTGCAATACCTGCACAAATATTTTGATGGTGACTGGCTCCACGCCCTGGCCGCCTATAACTCAGGCGAAGGCACCGTAAAACGTGCCATCAGACGCAACCAGAAAAAGGGCAAACCGACCGACTACTGGTCACTCGATCTGCCCAAAGAGACCGAGGGTTATGTCCCCAAACTGCTCGCCATCAGCACTCTGGTTGCCAACCCTGCGGCACAAGGTGTAGCACTAGATACCATTGCCGACACCCCCTACCTGCAGAGTGTCGATGTCGGCTCGCAGATAGACCTCGACCTGGCGGCAGAACTTGCCGACATCTCACTTGAGCAGATCTACCGCTACAACCCCGGGTTCAATCGCTGGGCTACCGATCCCAAGGGGCCGCACAAGCTGATGGTTCCACTTGATAAGGTTGAGCAATTCCAGCAGGCACTGGCGGAGTATCCTGCCGACGAGCGCATCACCTGGAAGCGTCACAAGATCAAAAGCGGTGAGGTACTCGGTGTTATTGCCGAGAACTACCGCACCAATGCCGATCTTATTCGCAAGGTGAATCGCATCAAGGGTAACAACATCCGCGCCGGTCAAACCATAACCATCCCCGTAGCACGTAAAAGCCTTTCTCGATACAGCCTTAGCGCAAACCAGCGTTTGAAGAGTACGCAAAATACTCAGCGCAGCGGCAACAAGATCGAATATCAGGTTCAGGAGGGTGATACCCTGTGGGACATCGCACGCCGCTACAACGTTGGTGTGCAGCAACTGGCCCGCTGGAACGGCATGGCACCTCGTGACCCACTCCGCCCCGGCAGCAAGCTGGTGATCTGGGCCAAGGAGGGGGCACAGAAGGTTTCGGCCATCAATCCAGCCACCTTCATACACCCCTTCGAGCAAAACACCACGCAGCGCATCGGCTACACCGTGCGTAACGGTGATTCACTGGCACTGATATCAGACAAATTTCGCGTCAGCATCAACAACCTGAAACGCTGGAACAAGAAGCTCAATGGAAAAAAATACCTACAACCCGGCGACAAGATCACACTCTATGTAGATGTGAGGAAACAGTCTGGGAGTATTTAATATCAGATGAATAACAAAAGGCCCGCAATAGCGGGCCTCTTTATGCGTAACTTCAGACCCTGCTTTACAACGCCAACCGTCCAAATTCCGCCAGTATCATCGACTCATCAAGTCGCTCATAATCTTCGTGACTGAAGCTCACCATCCCACCACACATCTCATACCAGGCAAAACCTGCTGTCCAGGGGCTGTGCTGGTAGCTGCCCTGGATGCGGCGCGGCAGGCAGTAACACTCACCCGGCAGGTAGAGCAGGTTGTAGCTCTCCCCTCCGCGGTGCATGGTTTCGATATAACGCCAGGCGGCTTCGGGCTCGTCAAAGCGCTCTATCCGCGAGGGGTAGGTCTCATTGCCACCATTGTGTTGCCATTGAGGCAGTTGCAACGGTAGCGCCTCATCGCGCAGGTACATCTGGAAGTGAAGGTGGTTAACCGAGGCGTAGGCACCGTAGGCGTTATAGGTAAAGCCGACACCGGGCAGGGTCTCGCCCAGCTGGCGCGTTAGTCGCCACATATAGTGGTGATCACCGTGAGTAAGAAATTGTGGGGCCTCGTGTTCACGTTGTGGCACTAACAGAGCGTGGTAATCGACAAAGGGGAATTTATTGTAGAGCAGCTCTATCTCACGCCCCTGTAGTTCACCGGACCAGAATGCCTCTTTTCGCAAAAACGGTTTATTGAAATGGAATCCATTAGGCTCGAATGGTTTGTGCAGGCTCTCGACACGGCTATTGGCCATGCGCGGTGGCCTGAAGGCTCGCAACTGATTGAACTGGATCTCCCATGGCCCGGCAGTACGCCGCTGTGTAGTTTGCAGGGCATCGAAGCCGATTGCCATCAGCTTGAGGAAAACCAGAACATCGTCATCCGCATCGTTCAGGCTGCGGCCATTACGCAGAGCATCACGATAACGTGCGCTGCTCTCTTCAAAACGCTGGCGCAGGGGTTCTGCTAGTGTCTTGTGGAGCTGAGCGTCAAATCCTGCATTGGCACACACCAGAATAAACACACCCAACCCATCGTGTTCGCGCAGCATCGTTGCGAGACCATCGACAAAGGCAGTGGAAAAATTCTGTGCTGATGAAAAGATGGATTCGTTCACGTTTCCCCCGTTTTGTTACTGCTCTTCCGGCTCCAGATGCAATAGCGTGGTGGGCAGTTGTGTGCCAAAACCGGCGGCATTTTTATGACCACCACCACCAAATTTTCCGGCGATTTTCGCCACATCCTCACCACCATTACGGCTGGAGCGCAATGACCAGCTACGCTTCTCACCCTTATCCTGATAACCTGCGGCAAAGGGGTGGCCCTCGGCCAGTTCACCCACCAGTTCACTGATAATAGCACGGGGGCAGTTGACCACTGGTACCTGATAGCCTGCAATGGTGCCGATGACCGCACGCTCCTTGTAATTGTCGATCATCTCGCGTCGAAAACGGTTAATCGCCTCCCCTTCCTTTAGCAGAGTATTGAAACGTTCATCCGAACTGACCACCTCATGCCATAAAGCAAAATCGAACGGATAGGACATAAGTGCCGCATTGATGTCTCTGGTTCCATCCAGGTCAAAATTCCAGAGGTCCTGATCCTGAACATGCAACAACAGCTTTGGTACCGGTTGCTGATGGAGATATTCCCAGGTGATCACCGCACCGGAACGCGACATATCGAAAACAATCTCAAGATTGTCGTACTCAGTCTCAAGTCCCGCAAGATCTTCCTGTGCACTGATGTGGTGATCGAGCACGATGACCCGCTCTGCAACCTCACACAGTTGCTTCATGATAGGACGCTTATAGGAGAAGTCGACCACGTAGACCTCACGAGCGGCACACTCTGGCAGATCTTCACCATGAGAGGCAGGAAAGTACTCAGCCTCGATACTCTGTTTCAGAAAGTAGCGCTGCGCAGCATAAGCGGCACCAAAACCGTCGAGGCAGTTACCGTGATAAATAATCAGTGGTTGAGTCATTACTACATTTCTCCACAGTCACACGTTCGGCCTTTTGTACCAAAAGCCACACAACACTTTAAAGCGAACAAACCACGGCATAATCAAACACATAACGAGCAGCCCTAGCTGTCTTGCACTAGAGTACCATTGCAACTTACGTCCCGATGAGAGTGCCGTGTGCTCCTCAATAATAGAGAATTCCATACCACGTTTGCGCCCCCAGCGGCGCATAGCGCGCGAGAACCAGATCTCTTCACTCGCATAGACTTTTTGACTAAAGCCACCCACCGCCTCGAAACCCTCACGCAGTGCATAGACGAAGCAGCCTGCTGCCCAGCGACGCTGACGGGAAATGGCATTCCAGAGCGCAAGACCAATGCGCATATCCAGTCGTAATTTCTGATCGAATGCTACAAGTACACCACCACCACAGCAGCCGTGCTGAAGATTGTATAACGCCTGCTGTAACAGTTCCGGCGTAATAGCGGTATCGGCATCAACGAATATCAGATATCGCCCCTGCGCTACACTAACGCCGGCATTACGCGCCCGTGAGATCTGATTAATTGGCTCAAACACCACCGCAGCACCGCCCTCACTGGCCACTCGCGCTGTTGCATCGCTGGAGTTGTTGTCTACAACGATCAACTCACCATCAAGGGGTGTCGTCGCCATAGCTTGACGCAATGCCGCGAGGGTTTGGGGCAACCACCGCTCCTCATTATAGGCAGGGATAATGATCGAGTAATCGACACTCATACCAGATGTTGTCGCACCCTGCCTTCACTGAGCGATCCGAGATGAACACCCGTTATTCTCTGCCGCTCAACGAAGACGAAGGCGGGGGCACCGCGGGCATGGAGCCGTGTGGCCAGCTCACCATGCACCAGGGAGTCCAGCGTGACCAGATTACCATGTTCTTTGGCGAGAGCATCGATCATCGGCATCATCTCTCTGCACGGCTGACAATATGCGCTGGAGAAGTAGATAACCAGCTTTTGACTGTGTAACAGGGCATCGTCTATCACACCTTCCAGTTCGGGCAATGCCCTTCCCCTCATCATCCTGGCTGAGAGACGAATGTAGACCTGTAACAGTGTAAGCAGTGCGATTAGCAGAAGAGGAATATACTTCGTCCACTCCATCAGCTTATCTCTCGAAACAGTGACGCCTGTAGCAACGTCTCGGTGTAGGGGTGTTCCGGATTGGTAAAGAGTTTATCAGTTGCTCCCTGCTCCACCACACGCCCCTGCTTCATCACCAGGACCCGGTGTGCTACCGAGCGGATCACCTTAAGATCGTGTGTGATGAAGAGATAACTCATACCGTGGCGTTTTTGCAGATCGCGCAAAAGAGCTAACACCTGTTTCTGTACTGAAATATCGAGGGCACTGGTCGGCTCATCGAGTAGCACCAGCTTTGGTTCAAGAACCACTACCCTGGCGATGGCGATGCGCTGTCGCTGTCCGCCGGAGAACTCGTGAGGGTAGCGATGCAGCATGTTCTCATCCAGCCCCACCTCCTCAAGGCCATGTAAGATGCGCTCACGTCGCTGTCCTGCGCCAAGATAAGGAAAGTGAAGTGCCAGTCCCTCTCCTACGATCTGCTCCACCGTCATGCGTGGTGAGAGCGAGGAGAATGGATCCTGAAAAACCACCTGCATATCCTTGCGTAGCGGCCGCAGATCACGCTCACTCATCGCATCGATACGTTCACCGTTGAAATTGATCGCCCCATCACCGTTCTGCAGTTGTAGCAGAGTCATTCCCAGCGTTGTCTTGCCCGATCCCGATTCACCGACGATACCCAGCGTTTCGCCAGGGCGGAGCTGAATATCGACACCATCCACCGCACGCACCTCACCAACCGTGCGACGAAAAAAACCTGACTTGATGGGAAAGATGCACTGCACATTGTTACCCACAAGCAGCGGAGCCTGTTGTTCAAATGCTGCGAGCTCTTCGTTACTGACCAGCGGTTCAGGCTCACTGGCAAGCAGTTTCCTGGTATAGGGGTGTTGGGGCGATTCAAGTACGGCACTTACCCTTCCCTGCTCGACCAATTTCCCCCTCTCCATCACGCAAATTGAGTCTGCAAAGTGGCGCACCATATTGAGGTCGTGAGTGATCATCAGTACCGCCATGCCAAACTCCCGCTGCAACTCATCGAGCAGTTCGAGGATCTGTTTCTGGATTGTCACATCCAGCGCGGTGGTCGGTTCATCGGCGATCAACAGTTTGGGACGACACGCCAGTGCCATCGCGATCATCACTCGCTGGCGCTGGCCACCAGAGAGCATGTGGGGGAAGGCGTCTATCCGTTTCTCCGGCTCCTGGATCCCCACTTTATGTAACAGTCCAATGACGCGTTCACGGGCAGTGCGCGGATCCAGTGCCTCATGTAGCAACAGCGGTTCCATCAACTGTTTACCAATAGGATAGACCGGATTGAGAGCAGTCATCGGTTCCTGGAAGATCATCGCGATCTCGCGGCCACGAATACCCCGCATCTCCCGCTCACTCTTCTGCAACAACTCTTCACCGTTAAAACGGATCGCGCCACTGGCATACTCCGTCTGTGTGGTGTCATGCAGCTTGAGGATCGAGAGGGCAGTCACCGACTTGCCGGAGCCAGACTCCCCAACCAGCGCCAGCTTCTCACCAGGCTGAATAGTAAAGCTAACACCCTCTACAACGCTCGTTCTATCGCCGCTACGGCCAAAGGCAACGGAGAGGTTCTGGATCTCAAGCAGTGGCGGTTCTTCCATCAACCCTTCCTCGTGTCCATCGCTTCACGCAGCGCCTCACCGATGAAACTCAATAACATCAACAGCCCTACCAGTACGAGGAAGGCGGAGAGCGAGAGCCACCAGGCATCAAGATTCTCTTTCCCCTGCGCCAGCAACTCACCGATACTAGGTGTACTGGGAGGTACACCAAGACCGAGAAAATCGAGCGAGGTGAGGGCTAAAATTGCACCACTTAATTCAAACGGCAGAAAGGTGATCACCGGTGTCATCGCGTTGGGCATGATGTGGCGGCGCATAATCGCACCGTTTGAGAGGCCCAGAGCCCTGGCCGATAACACATAGTCCATATTTCGTCCCTTGAGAAACTCGGCACGCACATAATCGGCCATCCCCATCCAGCCAAAGACAGTCAGCAGAAGAATCAGCAAGCCAAGGCTTGGATGAAATATGGAGGCAAGAATGATCAGTAGATAGAGCTTTGGCATAGAGCTCCAGATCTCACTTATGCGCTGGCCGACAAGATCGATGCGACCACCAAAGTAACCCTGTATCGCCCCAATCATCATCCCCAGTACAACGATCATCGCGGTCACCGCAAATGCGAAGATAACCGAAATGCGAAAACCGTAGATCAGCCGTGCCAGCACATCACGCCCTCGGTCATCGGTGCCAAAAAAATTCTGATCAGAAGGGGCCGCTGGATTGGGTGATCGGGCAAAGTAGTTGATGGTATTGAAATTGTAGGGGTTGAGCGGATAGAGCGCCCAGTTCTCACCTGTCATCAGTTGCTCGCGGATGAAAGGGTCAAGGTAATCGGTCTCGGTAACAAAATCACCACCGAAATGGGTCTCAGGATAGTTCTTTAACAATGGGAAATAGAGCTCGCCCTGATAGCTGACAATAAGCGGTTTATCGTTTGAGATCACCTCGGCGAAAAGGCTGATACCAAACAGAATAGCGAGAATCCAGAGACTGATATATCCACGGCGGTTACTCTTAAAGCGATGCCAAGCGCGTGCCGCAGCCCCCATCGAAGTAGACTTGTGCCTACTCATCTCCCCCCCCCCACCGACTCGAACTGAATACGCGGGTCGACCAGTACATAGCTGATATCGGTCAGCAGCTTGGCGATGAGCCCCAGTAAGGTGAAGAAGTAGAGTGAACCCATTACCACCGGATAGTCGCGCTTCATCACCGAGTCATAGGAGAGCAACCCCAGACCGTCGAGGGAGAAGATCGTCTCGATAAGCAGCGAGCTGCTGAAGAAGGCGCCGATGAAGGCGGCGGGAAATCCGGTAATGAGCGGGATGATGGCGTTACGAAAGACGTGGTGGTACATCACCTCCCGTTCCGTCTGACCCTTGGCGCGGGCGGTCAGCACATACTGTTTGCGCAACTCCTCGATAAAGCTGTTCTTGGTAAGCATGGTCATTACCGCAAAGTTGCCCATCACCGCGGCGGTCACCGGCAACACCATGTGCCACAGATAGTCCATCACTCTGCCAAACCAGGTAAGCTGTTCCCAGTTATCGGAGGTGAGCCCACGCAGAGGGAAAAGATCCCAGAAGCTACCACCACCGAACAGCACCAGCAAAGTAAGACCGAGGACAAAGCCAGGTATCGCATAACCGATCAGCACAAGGGTGCTGCTCACCACATCAAATGGAGTGCCGTCACGCACCGCCTTGGCAATCCCCAGCGGGATGCAGATAAGATAAGTGAGGAAGAAGGTCCACATGCCAAGGCTGATCGAGACGGGGAGTTTGTCGATAATTAGCTCCATCACCGATTTGTGATGAAAGAAGCTCTCGCCAAGATCAAAGGTGAGATAGTTACCCACCATCTCAACAAAGCGCTGCCAGGCCGGTTTGTCAAAACCGTAGTAGCTCTTTAACTCCTCGAGCCGCTCCTCATCCAGCCCCTTGGCACCACGATAGAGTCCCTCAATCCCGGCACTCGCCTCACCATGTGTCCCCTGCCCCTGCAACTGCGCCACCAGCTGCTCTACCGGCCCTCCAGGCACAAATTGAATTATGACAAAGGTAATCAACAGAACACCAAGCAATGTCGGTATCATAAGCAGCAGTCGTTTAAGAATGTAGGCAGCCATGTTGATCAATGATTTCCTGCGATTTCACTCCACCAGGTAGTTACTACCCAGCTGGTGGCGTCGTAATAAAGCGGCAAGGTCTCAGGTTGATCAAAGCGACCACTCCAGTAAGCAACACGGTGGCTGCCGATGAACCAATGAGGTACCAGATACTCACCGTGCAGCAACACTCTGTCCAGTGCGTGGGTGGCGGTTATCAGCTCATCACGATTCTTCGCGTAGATCACCCTGTCGACAAGTGCATCGACCACCGGATCTTTAATGCCAAAGAGATTGCGGGTACCGGTCTGATCCGCCGATGAGGAGTGAAACAGCCCCTTCAGTTCGTTACCCGGCGACTGGGACTGACCAAAAGCGCCCACCACCATGTCAAAATCGAATTCATCCAGACGGCGTTTATAGAGCGCGGTGTCCACCGTGCGATACTCCACCTCGATCCCCAGCTTGCCAAGATTGCGCGCAAATGGTGCAATAATGCGTTCAAACCCCTTTTGTGACAGCACTACATCAAAGCGGAAGGGATCACCCCTCTCGTTGCGTAACGTCCCATCCCGATACTCCCAACCCGCATCTTTCAACAGCGTCTTGGCCTGACGCAGATTCTGCCGCAGTGATGAGGGGGTTGCCGTTGTAGCAGGTCGCCATATCTGGGTAAATATCTCAGGAGGCAGTTGACTGCGGTAGGGCTGAAGCAAGGCAAGCTCATCGCCCTCCGGCAATCCCCTGGCTGCAAGTTCACTATTACTAAAGTAGCTATAACACTGCTCATACTGGTTATAGAAGAGTTGACGATTAGACCACTCAAAATCGAGCGCCAGGGTAATGGCTCGACGCACCCGTTTGTCCTGAAACTTTTCGCGTCTCAGGTTAAATACAAACCCCTGCATCCCAGCATTGTTGGAGTGCTTTAACAGGGTTTTGGTAATACGCCCGTCACGAAATTTCGGACCATTATAATCACGCGCCCACTTCTTGGAGTTGTACTCGTGGTTAAACGCAAACTCTCCCGCCTTAAAGGCCTCCAGTGCCACGGTGAAGTCACGGTAATACTTATAGGTTATCCTCTCGAAATTGAACATACCCCGACGCACGTTAAGATCACTTCCCCAGTAGTGGGGATTGAGACGATAGGTGATGTTTTTTCCCAGATCATATTTTTCAATCAGGTAAGGGCCACTGGCAATCGGCTGCTCCATCGCTACTTTGTCGAACGGTTTCTCACCCACCCAGTTGCGTGAAAAAATCGGGATCTGTCCCGCCAGCAGATGAAGCTCAGGATTCTGGCGGGAAAACTCAAAACGCACCGTGCGCTCATCAACCACCACCACACGCTGAATATCACCATAGTAGAAGCGATACTGCGGGTGTCCCTTGTCGCTTATTAACGAATCAAAAGAGAATTTCACATCGTCTGCCAATACCGCTGAACCATCATTAAAACGTGCGTTCTTGCGAAGTCGGAAGGTGACCGAGAGTTTGTCTGCCGCAAGGGTGGCATCCTCAGCCAACAGACCGTACTGACTAAATGGTTCGTCCATGCTGGAGACCATCAGGGTCTCAAACATCAGGGGAGAGAGTCCCTCTGCTGCAATCCCTTTTAGGATATACGGATTGAAGGAATCAAAACTGCCCACCGACGAGAGCACCAGCTCACCGCCCTTCGGCGCATCAGGATTGACGTAATCAAAGTGGGAGAAGCCATCGAGATACTTTGGTGTGTAGCCCATCGCCTGAGAGCTAGCGGCCGGTAGTTGTCCGCTGTAAACAATCGATGCAGCAAACAGCAACGCGAAGAATTGGCGCATCAGTTGGCCCTGGAATCTTCCTGCAAAATCCCCTCCTCGCCCTGCAGTCTGCCGATGATCACAGCACCGCAGGAGTCGGAGAAGACGTTGGTCGAGGTGCGCATCATATCAAGGATGCGATCTACGGCGAGGATCAGACCCAGCCCCTCTGCAGGAAGGCCAATCGTGGCGAGGATTATGGAGATCGCCACCAGGCTGGCGGCTGGGATACCCGCCACCCCGATTGAGGTAAGTAGCGCAACAACAACGATGGTGAACTGGGTGGCGAATCCCAGCTCGATACCGTAGGCCTGAGCGATAAACATCGCGGCGACGCATTCGTACAGCGCAGTACCGTCCATATTCACCGTCGCACCCAGAGGCAGGACGAAAGAGCTGGTACGATTGGAGACCCCGGCGTTCTTCTCCACACACTCCATGGTGATCGGTAGTGTTGCTGAAGATGAGGCGGTCGAGAAGGAGGTGAGCAGTGCAGGCATCATCGCCCGATAGTGACGCAGCGGGTTGACTCCAGCGACAAAACGGAGCAGTAGTGGCATGGTGATAAAGAAATGGAAGGCAAGCGCCAGCACCACACTGAAGAAAAACCAGAGCAGTGGCACAAAGGCATCGAAGCCGGTGCTGGCCACAACCTTTGCCACCAGCGCGAAGACACCAATGGGTGCGAAACGCATCACCCAGTCGGTGATGTGCATCATCGTTTCATAGACACCCTGCCAGAAGTTGAACTGTGACTCGGCGTAGGCCTCCTGGATCTTCGTCATGAAAAAGCCGAACAACAGACTGAAGAAGATCAGACCTAACATCTGCCCATCGGCTGCGGCGCCTACGATGTTGGTCGGCACCATACGCAGAAAGACGTCGACGATATCCCCGGCCCCTTTTCCTGCCACCTTAGCCTCAATGGCACCTGTATCGGCACTAAAACCGATGCGCTCTTTTACCGGCCCTTGATCATCAACTCCCGGCTGAATCACATTCACCACCACCAGCCCGATAAGAATGGCGAAGAGGCTGGTGGTGGCATAGTAGAGCAACGTCTTGCCACCGAGGCGCCCTAACGCTCCGCTACTGCCAATACCGGCAATGCCAACAATGATTGAGGAAACGATAAGCGGGACAATGAGCATCTTTAGTGCATTAAGAAAAAGTGCGCCGAAGAACTCATAGGTAGCGTAGAAAGAGATACCAAAGAGGGTGGACTCTTTACCGGTAAGCAGCCCTGCAACAATAGCAAGGCCAAGGGCGATCAGGATCTGCCAGTGAAGTTTTAATTTAAACATCTCGGTACCTGATCCCCAGTGTAACCGGCGTTACTGTTTTCTGACGATTTCCGCTCGCTCCCTCAATCCATTGATTAGAGCCTGTTCTGCGAGATTGGTATTAGCCAGTTCCAGCTGCTGCTTCACCTTATCTCGGGCGGCCTCATCAGCACTGGCACTATCACCATCTGCCACACTATAAAGTGTTACCAACGCCTGATCTCCATTCGACATCGTTAACTGCTGATGGCTGACGCTACCCTGCTGTGGATGGGGCATACGGAAGATCGCCTGTACGATAGTTCGATCAATCTCGTTATTATCACGTGTCAGTGCGGAGTTTCGCTTCCACTCAACGCCCTGTGCACGCGCCAGGCTACTGCCCTCATCTCCCGCCTGCAGTTTGATAAAGGCCTCAGTCGCCTCATCCAAAGCCATGGTCCTCCCCTTTTCACCCTTCAGGCTCTCCACAATGGAAGATTTTACCTCGTCGAAGGGGCGTACCGTTTCAGGCTCATGCTCATTGATACGTAATACAACGATGTGATCTCGTGACAACTCAAGACTTTCGCTGTTATTTCCGCGAGCCAGCACATCTTCAGAGAAGGCCGCACCACTGATCTTTGGCTCAGCTGCAATACCACTCCCACCACTACGAGTGAAAAAATCGCTACTCTTGATCTGCAACTGCAACTGCTCGGCAGCAGCAGCCAGGGTATCGGGTTGCTCATAAGTAAGGCTGGCCAGTTGGTCCACCTTATTGAAGAAAATTTCGCTAGACATCTCCAGTTGCATTTCACGCTTCAGCTCTTTCGCAACTGTCTCGTAGGGTTTGGTCTCTCCGCCACGGATATCTTCCAACTTGATGATATGGAAGCCGAAGTTGCTACGCACCACACCACTCACCTGACCCTTCTGCAAGGCAAAGGTTGCCTCCTCAAAGGCGGCATCCATCACGCCACGGCCAAAGAAACCAAGGTCACCACCATTTCGAGCCGAGCCGGGATCCTGAGACTCCGCTTTTGCCAGTTCTGCAAAATCTTCACCGTCATTGATACGCTGCAACAGCGCCTCAGCCTTTGCTCGTACCTCATTGAGTGCCGCCTCATCGGCGTCAACGGTAGTCTGTAGCAGGATATGACTTGCCTTGCGCTCTTCCGGTGTGCGGAAGTTGATCTTCTGGCTCTCATAGCGCTGACGCACCTCCTCCTCAGTTACGCTCATGCCAGAGGCGATCTCATCGGCCTTAAGTTCCAGATAGTCGATCTTTACCCGCTCAGGCTGCATGAAGCGCGAGGCATTGGTTTCGTAATAACTCCGCATCTCATCTTCTGTAAGATCGATATCAGCGCTGAACTTCTCCGCCGCAATCACCATGTATCCGATGTCACGCTGTTGCTGCTGCAATACCAGTTGAGCATCCACTTCACTTGGCAATATAATCTCGGTATTTCTGACAAACTCACTCATCTGTGCTGCAAGAAGATCACGACGCACGCGGTTCTCAAACAGCTTGGGTGACATTCCCTGGCGGGCCAATGCACGCTCATACTCCTGTTGATTAAACTTGCCGTCCACATAGAAGGCATCAATGCTGGTGATGATATCGGCCAGCTGTAGATTGCCAATACGCATCCCATTATCGCTGGCGGCCTTAATCAGCAGCTCCTTTTCTATCAACTGGTCAAGGGCCTGCTTTTTTAAGGTCTCTTCAGAAAAGAGATTTTCAGGGAGTTTGCCACCAAACATCTGCGTCAAACGATCACGTTGTCGCTGATAGGCATTTTGCAGTTGATAGTCACTTATCTTCGCCCCATCGACCTCAGCGACACTATTGTCACCACCACCACCAAAGTAGGAGTTAATACCCCACAGGGCGAACGGTACGGAGATCATCCCAACGATGATCCAGGCGAATACCCCTTGGGCACGATCACGAATTACTTGCAGCATATCGGCTTATTCCTGATGCCTTCTCTTCTGTTTGAATCTCAAAAGAAAAAGGGCGCATAAAGATGCGCCCTGATTTCAAAATTGGCGGAGCGGACGGGGCTCGAACCCGCGACCCCCGGCGTGACAGGCCGGTATTCTAACCAACTGAACTACCGCTCCGGATCTTACTATTGTTGTTTGGTGGGTGCTGAGGGGATCGAACCCCCGACCCTCGCCTTGTAAGGGCGATGCTCTCCCAGCTGAGCTAAGCACCCGATGTCTCAAAGGCGCGCTAGTTTACAGCATCCTTCAGTGCTTTACCAGCCTTGAAGGCGGGTGACTTGGATGCAGGGATATTAATGGTTGCACCAGTCTGAGGATTACGACCAGTACGTGCCTTGCGGTCACGAACCTCAAAGGTACCAAAACCGATCAGGTTAACAGTCTGACCTTTCTTCAGGGTTTCGGTTACAGCTTCAACCATTGCATCCAGCGCACGGCCAGCAGCGGCTTTAGAAATGTCAGCACCTTCGGCAATTGCATCAATCATTTCAGATTTATTCACAGATATCTCCCCTTCTTCCAATTGGTAGGATTATGGTCTTGGTCTAGATTTGTATTAAAGACTTATGACACGACTTACAAAAAACACCACCAAAATATTTTAGACTTGGCGGCAATGAAAACTGCGCAAATTTA
Organism: Chromatiales bacterium; assembly: GCA_029879245.1. GTDB lineage: Bacteria > Pseudomonadota > Gammaproteobacteria > Thiohalomonadales > Thiohalomonadaceae > JAPHSX01. The sequence continues at coordinate 17,204 of JAOUQQ010000013.1, forward strand.
TACCAACAGCCTACGGACAGGTCAAGCATAGTTACGGTAAATTTCCGTTATTTCTCGCATCTATTACATCTGGCTATGAGCGATTAGTAACTTAGCATACTTAGTTCATGTAAAACGGCGCTAGCGGGTTTGGTGATATCCCCATCTAGCGCCCTTATATACAGTTAGTGGGTATGCAGATTGTTGGGCTTTCCACTCTCCTGGCTCTTGACAATCTCTGTCACCTCCTCCTCGGATAGCGGTTTTGGTTTACTCACCAGAGCAATATCGATCACCTCATCGATCCACTTTACCGGCAGGATCTCCAGATTCTCCTTAATGTTGTCAGGTACCTCCTCGAGGTTACGACGGTTCTCTTCAGGGATAATCACGGTCTTAATCCCTCCTCTCGCTGCCGCCAGTAACTTCTCCTTAAGCCCGCCAATTGGTAATACCTCACCACGCAGGGTGATCTCCCCTGTCATCGCCACATCAGCCCGTACCGGTATACCTGTCAGTACCGAGACAAGGGCCGTACACATACCGATGCCGGCGCTGGGACCATCCTTGGGAATTGCCCCCTCAGGGACATGCACGTGGAGATCCCTGTTTTCATAGAAGTCGGGGCGTATGCCAAGCGCCGCGGCACGACTACGCACCACGCTCATTGCCGCCTGAATTGACTCTTTCATCACGTCACCCAGTTGACCGGTAACAGTGTGTTTGCCTTTACCGGGAACCACAACGGTTTCGATGCTAAGCAGTTCACCACCCACCTCGGTCCAGGCGAGTCCGGTAACCTGACCCACCTGATCTGACTCCTCTGCGAGACCAAAGCGGAAACGACGCACACCGAGGAAATCTTCCAGATTGTCACTCGTTACCTTGACAAGCTTTTTCGATTCATCGGAGACCAGCTCTTTTACCGTCTTGCGACAGATCTTCGCTACATCTCGTTGCAGGCCCCGTACTCCGGCCTCACGTGTGTAGTAACGCACGATATCAAGAAGCGCCTCATCACTGATGTCGATCTCACTCTCCTTAAGACCATTGGCCTTGATCTCCTTCGGCACCAGATAGCGACGTGCAATATTGAGCTTCTCATCTTCGGTATATCCGGCGATACGAATCACCTCCATCCGGTCGAGCAGCGGACCCGGGATATTCATCGAATTAGAGGTGGCGATAAACATCACATCAGAGAGGTCGTAATCGACCTCCAGGTAGTGATCATTAAACGTATGATTCTGTTCGGGATCGAGCACCTCCAGCATTGCTGAGGCAGGGTCACCACGAAAATCGGAGGCCATCTTGTCGATTTCATCAAGCAGGAATAGCGGATTTCGTGTCTCTATCTTGGAGAGGTTTTGAATAATTTTCCCCGGCATTGAGCCAATATAGGTACGACGATGACCGCGGATCTCCGCCTCATCACGCACCCCACCCAGTGCCATACGCACAAACTTGCGGTTGGTGGCACGGGCGATCGATTTACCCAGAGAGGTCTTGCCGACTCCGGGCGGGCCGACCAGACAGAGGATCGGCCCCTTGAGCTTCTTCACCCGCTTCTGCACCGCCAGGTATTCAAGGATGCGCTCCTTGACCTTCTCCAGGCCGTAGTGATCCTCCTCCAGCACCTGCTCGGCCAGGGCCATATCGTGGCGCACCTTGGACTTCTTCTTCCACGGCACCTGCACCAGCCAGTCGATATAGTTACGCACCACCGTCGCCTCGGCCGACATCGGTGACATCATCTTCAGTTTATTCAGCTCAGCGCTGGCCTTCTCCTTTGCCTCCTTCGACATGCCGGCCTTTTCGATCTTCTGCTCCAGCTCCTCCATCTCGTTGGGAGCCTCATCGAGGTCACCCAGCTCCTTCTGGATAGCCTTCATCTGCTCATTGAGATAGTACTCGCGCTGGCTCTTCTCCATCTGCTTTTTCACGCGACCGCGTATCCGTTTCTCCACCTGCAGCAGGTCGAGCTCAGATTCCATCATCGCCAGCAGGTGTTCGAAGCGCTCACGCAGATCGGTGATCTCGAGGATCTCCTGCTTCTCATCGATCTTCAGCGCCATATGTGCAGCGATGGTGTCTAGCAGACGATTGGGATCTTCAATACCAGAAAGAGAGGTTAGTACCTCGGGCGGCACCTTTTTATTCAGTTTGACATACTGGTCGAACTGATTGAGAACCGAGCGAGAGAGTACCTCGGCCTCGCGCTCCTCGATGGTCTGTGCCTCAATGACTGTGATCTGAGCCGTAAAATAATCATCCTGCTCAAGAAAGTTGACGATCTTGGCTCGTCTACCCCCTTCTACCAGCACCTTAACCGTTCCATCAGGCAGCTTGAGTAACTGCAGGATAGTGGAGAGCGTGCCAATGCGATAGATATCCTCTTCAGTCGGGTCATCCTCGGAGGCACTTCTCTGTGCTACCAGCAGGATCTCCTTCTCATCCTCCATCGCTGCCTCAAGTGCCTTGATCGATTTGTCTCGGCCGACAAACAGCGGAATCACCATATGGGGATAGACCACCACGTCTCTCAGCGGTAGTACGGGAATATTGCGAAGTTGGTCGCTGACCTCTGAAATCTTGTCCTTAGCATCCATAGGATGTCACCTCTTTAAGGCTGTCGGCATTTGACGCAATCGGAACTGGCTATCAATCACAGAATAACCAAGCGCTGTACTATGTTTTTATTATGAGGAGTAACTACACAGGAATCAAGAACTAGTTGGCAGATGTGAGCGACTCTCACATCTGCCAGTTTATGGGCTATTCTGCCGCAGCGGCGTTCTGCTCGTTACTTTTGTAGATCAACAGTGGCTCAGAGTCGCCTTGAATAACCCCTTCATCAATCACCACCTTACTGACCCCCTCCATCGACGGTAGATCGTACATCGTATCCAGCAGTGTAGTCTCAAGGATAGAACGCAATCCACGAGCCCCTGTCTTACGATCCATTGCCTTAATGGCTACGGCACGCAGTGCATCATCGCGGAATTCCAGCTCAACATCTTCCATGTCAAAGAGCTTGGCGTACTGCTTGGTCAGTGCATTCTTCGGCTCGGTAAGGATAGAGATAAGGGCAGTCTCATCCAGTTCCTCCAGTGTGGCGTGCACCGGCAGACGACCGACAAACTCCGGAATCAGGCCATACTGCACCAGATCTTCCGGTTCAACGCTAAGCAGCGTCTCGGTGTAGGTCTTCTTCTCATCCTTGCTCTTCACCTCGGCAGAGAAACCGATACCACCCTTCTCAGAGCGGTTGCGGATCACACGATCCAGACCGGCAAAGGCGCCACCACAGATAAAGAGGATGTTAGAGGTATCGACCTGCAGAAACTCCTGTTGCGGGTGCTTACGCCCCCCCTGCGGCGGAACCGATGCAACGGTACCCTCGATCAACTTGAGAAGCGCCTGTTGCACACCTTCACCAGAGACGTCACGCGTAATGGAGGGGTTGTCTGACTTGCGGGAGATCTTGTCGATCTCGTCGATATAGACGATACCGGTCTGTGCCTTCTCCACATCGTAGTCACACTTCTGCAGTAACTTCTGGATAATGTTCTCGACATCCTCACCCACGTAACCCGCTTCAGTCAGGGTTGTGGCATCGGCAATGGTGAAAGGTACATTCAGCAGCCGTGCAAGAGTCTCGGCCAGCAGGGTCTTGCCTGAACCGGTGGGACCAATCAGCAGAATGTTGCTTTTGGCCAGTTCGACATCATCCTTCTTCTGCCCTGCGTTGAGGCGCTTGTAGTGGTTGTAAACCGCTACCGAGAGCACCCTCTTGGCGCGCTTCTGGCCGATGACGTACTCATCAAGACTGGCGTTTATCTCGTGCGGGGTCGGGAGTTTACTACCGGCGGTGCCATTAGACTCCTCCTGGATCTCCTCACGGATAATGTCGTTACAGAGGTCGACACACTCGTCGCAGATGAAGACAGATGGGCCCGCAATCAGTTTGCGTACCTCATGCTGACTCTTGCCGCAGAAAGAGCAGTAGAGCAATTTGCCGTTGTCGTCGCCTTTGCCGGTCGTTTTATCAGGCATCGCCTATTCCCGTTTTGCTATCTATAATGTGAAACATGCAAGGTCTGGCGCCATTTTTCAACCCCTAGTTGCCTGTGGGTTGATCTAAGGCACAAACAGCCCTGCACGCTCTAGCTAGGCCTCAACCCCTTTGCGGCTCTCAACTACTTGATCAATAAGGCCATATTCCGCTGCCTCACTTCCACTCATAAAGTTGTCGCGCTCGGTATCGGCCTGAATGCGATCAATCGGCTGGCCGCTGTGGTGGGCCAGAATGCCATTGAGCTGCTCGCGGATCTTGAGGATCTCACGGGCATGGATCTCGATGTCGGTGGCCTGCCCCTGATAGCCCCCCAGCGGCTGATGGATCATCACCCGGCTGTGTGGCAATGCAAAACGCTTACCAGCGGCACCACCGGCCAGCAACACCGCCCCCATACTGGCCGCCATACCGATACACATGGTACTGACCTGCGGCTTGATGAACTGCATGGTGTCGTAGATGGCCAGACCGGCGCTAACCGAACCCCCCGGAGAGTTGATATAGAGATGAATATCCTTGTCCGGATTCTCCGACTCAAGGAACAACAACTGGGCAACGATGAGGTTGGCCATGTGATCTTCCACTGGCCCCACTGCAAATACCACCCGCTCCTTGAGCAGTCTCGAGTAGATATCGTAGGAGCGCTCACCGCGGGAGGTCTGCTCCACCACCATGGGAATCAGCCCCAGGTTCTGGGTATCCAGCGCACCGCCCATCTTGCCGTTATTGATCATTGTGTCAATTTCCTATGATTTGTCTGATTAACCGCGACCCATGATTTCGTCGAAACTTCCACTCTTCTCGGTCACCTTGGCCTGATCGAAAACCCACTCTACCACACTCTCTTCCAGTACCAGACTCTCGACCTGAGAGAGACGACTCTTGTCGCCATAGTACCAGTCGATCACATGCTGAGGCTCTTCGTAGGTAGCAGCAAGCTCTTCGACCTTGGCACGAACCTTCTCATCATCAGCCTTCAACCCCTGAGCCTTGATCAGCTCAGAGAGGATCAAACCCAGCGATACTCGACGCTGTGCCTGTTCGATAAACATGCTGCGCTCTAACTGCACACCAGCCTTGCCATCTGGAATGTGCATATGTTGCTGCATCTGGCGCTTCAGGGTCTCGGCCTCCTGCTCCACCAGCGCCTGCGGTACCTCAATAGTATTTATCTCCAGCAGCTTATCCATAACCGCCTGTTTGTTACTATCGCTAAGAGCCTGCTTCATCTCACGCTCCATATTGCTGCGCACCTCGGTACGTAGCGAGTCGAGGCTGCCATCACCGATACCAAAACTCCTGGCAAACTCTTCATTCAACTCTGGCAGCTTGGAAGCCTCAACATTATTCACCTTAACTGTGAACTGTACCGGCTTGCCTGCAACCTCCTTATGGGCGTACTCCTCCGGGAAGGCAAGATCCAGGGTAAGCTCATCACCCGCCTTAGCACCGACCAGGCCATCTTCGAAACCGGCAATCATTCGGCCTGAGCCGATGGTGACGGGAACGTTCTGACCGGAATTACCGCTGAACTCTTCTCCATCAATGGTGCCCTTGAAGTCAATATTCAAGCGATCATCTTTTGCTGCGGCGCGATCAACCTTCTCCCAGTTGGCACGCTGCTTGAGCAGGGTCTCCATCATCTTATCGAGATCGGCATCGCTAACCTCGGCAACACGCTTCTCCAGCTTCACACCCTTGACCTCAGCCAGGGTCACCTCAGGCATCACCTCGAAGGTCGCGGTATACTCCAGATTTTTACCCGCCTCATTCACGGTAGGCTCAATACTGGGCATCCCGGCTGGTTGCAGTTTCTCCTGACTCACCGCCTCGAAATAGCTGGACTGAATCAGCTCACCGATCACCTCATCACGCACCTGCTTACCGTATTGCTGCGCCAGCACTCTGGCTGGAACCTTGCCGGGGCGGAACCCCTTAACCCGAGCACTGCGGCTCATCTGCTGCAAACGGTTCTTAACCTCATCATCGATACGCTCAACGGGGAGTTCGACGGTCATGCGACGCTCAAGGCCGTTGGTACTCTCTACTGAAACCTGCATCATTGCACCTCAAAAGCTATGCCAGTTCTAACAATAACCCATACTTTGTGAATGGGAACTGTAATGGTAAGTAATATCCAAAGATATGGACTTCACTCACATCAAACTACGACGTGAGTGTTTTTTACATAAAATTCAGTGGGTTACACACAATCATGACGTTACAGCTGATTGTGGTATAGGGGACACCTGCCCTGAAACCGTATCGGTTTGCAAACCACTCCCGAAAGCGGCATATGATAAATCAGTTCCCGGCAAACATCTATAAATAGTGTCGCCACAGGTTATGCAGGTTGTTAGCGTGTGGGGCTGCGCAGAATACTCTCCAGCGTGGTGACGCCATCGAGATTGGCACTCCTGGCAAAGCGATCATCGATCAGCCCCTCAATACTGTCGTTGCTGATGAGGCCATTCTCCACCATCCTGTCGGCAATATCCTGCATCTCGTCGCTACGCGGAATAAACTTGTCAAAAATTATCCGGTTTTGCGGGGTATTTAACGCATAGTTAACCAGATCGACATCCTGATTCCAGTAGGATGAGGCGATCGTAGCCGCCTCATCTGAGTTTGCTCTGGCCCACATGCCCGAGCGTGCCGCCGCCGAGACAAATTGCTGTACCAGCTCAGGGTCCGACTCAATGAGTGAGTTGTTGACAATGACCAGATTACAGATAAAACCGGGCCAGACATCTTCCACATAATTCAGCAGTGAGGCATGACCCGACTTGAGCGTCTTGGCTGCAAAGGGCTCGCCCACGTAGTAGGCATCGAGGGAACCCGCAGCCAACGCAGAGGCCATATCTGGTGGGTTCATCTCAACAATGTTGATCTCGCCCTCTAACTTGTATTTTTTGGCCAACGCCAGTGCGCTCAAGTTGTGGCCAGAAAAGCGAATAGGTACGGCAATTGTCTTGCCGGCCAACTGAGGAAACTCAGTAATATTCAGATCTTTGCGTGTAACCAGGGTACTCTCATGGCGGTTGCCAATATAGACCAGCTTCACATCCGCCCCCTGCTGACGCAACACAATGGATAGCGGGGCTATCATAAAAGCGGCATCGATCTGGTTGTTGCGTATCGACTCTGCCATCTCTGAGAACGATGAATATTTAATCGCCTTGTAGCGCACACCCTCACCCGACATGGTCGCCCGGTCCAGCAGCGGCGCCGCCATATTGGTGATAACCGGCATATAGCCCATGCGAATTATCTTGCGATCTGTGGTCTCAAAATTGAGGTAGTAGTGTGCAAGGCTGATCAGTAACAGCCAGATTGCAGGGAGTACAACAATTTTGGTGGCCAGGCTGTGGCTAGCCATCGACCAGAATTTATTACGCAACATAACTTACCCCAAGCATCAGGAAGATTTGATCGCGCAGCTCGCGTAACCCCCTCTCTGTTTCGATATTCCTTGGGCGTGCGTAATCGAGTTTCTCAACCATTTTCACCTTGGCAGGGCGCTCTCCCAGGACAACAATGCGGTCTGCCATTATCAACGCGTCATCAATGAAGTGTGTCACCATCAGTGTTGTTTTCTGATAGTAGGAGTGCATATTAATCACCTCTTCACGGATCTTGAGGTGAGTCAGATAATCAAGTCCGGTGAATGGCTCATCCATAAACAGAATATCTGGATTGACCGCCAGGGCACGGGCCAGCTCTGCGCGACGCTGCATACCGCCTGAGAGCTGATGGGGATAGTGGTACTCAAAACCGGTCAGCTCAACAATATCGATAAACTCATGGATACGGTTGTTCTTCTCCTCCTCGTCCTCAATGTGGCGAAGACCCAGTTCGACGTTCTCCCACACGGAATACCATGGCAACAGACCATTCTGCTGATATACAAAGATGTTGTCCTGGCTGGGTCCATTGATCTCTTTGTTATTAATCAGAATTCGACCCGCGCTGGCGTTATCGTGACCGGCAACTATGCGCAACAGAGTAGACTTTCCGGCACCGGAAGGCCCAAGGATACAGACCATCTCTCCCTCTTCGATCTCAAGATCGATGCCGTCAAGCACACAGATCTGCTTACCAGAGTCAGGGACATCATCGGCACTACGCAGTCGTGAACGGCGCTCGAAGTAACGTTTTTGCAGATTTTCAATCTTAATCTTGCTCATTTCCGTCTACCTTAAGCGCTCAACTTACGCCACTTGATCTCATCGATCTCGGAAAAGCGGCGCATAATATAGTCGAGCATCAGTCCAATGATGCCAATGGTCGTCATTCCCACCATTACATAGTCCATACGCAGTGCATTGCGAGAGTCGAGGATGAGATAACCCAGGCCTGACTGTACGGCGATCATCTCAGCAGCAACCACCACCAGCCAGGCGATGCCGATCGTCATGCGCAGAGCCGTCACAATATCAGGAAGAATGGCCGGGAAAATAACCTTGGTAAGCACCTCTCTACGGGAGAAGCCAAAATTAGACGCCACCTGAAAGTAGATCGGCTTAATCGAGTGAACCGCAATAACGGTCGATGTGACCAGCGGAAAAAAACAGGAGAGGAAGATTAAAAATACCGCGGGTTTCTCGCCTATACCAAACCAGAGCATCGCCAGCGGGATCCATGCAAGCGGAGAGATAGGACGCAAAAACTGGATCAGCGGATTGATGAATTTGCTCAAACGCACCATACGCCCCAGCACAATCCCGAGCGGGATACCAATCAGAACCGCAAGGTCAAAGCCTACAGTAACGCGATAGAGACTTGCGACCGAATCACGTATCAACTTGCCACTGGTGATAAGCTCAATCGCACCCTGCCCTACCATTGAGGGTCCGGGAAAGACCTGTGCACTCCAACCGGTGAGACGTGAAGCCACCTCCCACAGGGTCAGAATAACGGCGAATGATATTATGGAGTATCCGTAACGGGACAATAGTAACTTCATATTCTACTTAACATTCAGGGCCAATAGCTCATTGGCCAGGGACATGTACTCCTGAGCAGCCTTACTCTCCTTTTTGTAGAACAACAGTGGTTTTTGCGTAATATGTGACTCCTGAACCGCCCCATCCATTGTCACGACGGTATCGAGTAGATTTCCGGCGTACTTGGACTTTAGCTTGTTCAATATCACATTCGCAGCGGTGATCTCCTGATTGTACATGGCCACCAGAACCTTATATTTAAGGCCATGACCACGTTTTTCGTTAATCACCGTTATCATGCGTATGATATGTTCAACCCCGTTGAGTGAGAGGTACTCAGATTGGGTGGGGATTATAGCCAAGTCCGAGGCCAAAAGGGAGTTCAGGGTGAAAAAATCCCCCGAGGGGGGAGTATCTATGATGATATAATCGAATTGAGGTTTCACCTCAATCAGCTTCTCGGCCAGCAGGTACTCAAAATCACCCTGTTGCATGTGTTTCTTCGCCAGCAGGGCCATCTTACTGTTTGAGGGGAGTAGCGAGACGTTATAATCTGTACTCAAAATATAGTCTGCAAGCTTTGCATCACTGCTGCCCATCACATCAAAGAAGGACTTGGCACCATGGTGGTGGAGTAGATTGGTGAGGTTGGCCTGAACGTCAAAGTCAACCAGCAGCACCTTTTTACCCTGTGCCGCAAGAGATACACCCAGGTTCAAACAGGTGCTGGTTTTGGAAACACCGCCCTTCTGGTTACAGACGGTTACCGTCACACAGGGACTATTATCAACAATGGGGCGGCGTACCGGTGCAGACTGACCAGACTGAAGGCCTGCCGCAGCAGCCTCTGGGCTATCTTTTTTGACGACTCGAACAACAAAGACATTTTTACACTTTACACAGCGCACCTTTGGATCTGGCTTGGTAAAGCGATCCTTGTCGATGTTATATCTTGTCCCGCACTTCGGGCATGTAATAATCATTTAAATCCTACTCACAATTGCGCGGGCGGATCAGGCCACCCCACTTCCTGCTGACTGTTTAACCACATCGATCAGATGAGATGCCAGGTCACTAACTGTAACTATCCTGTCGACAACGCCACTTTCAATCGCACACTGAGTAAGATTGGGATAGACACAGGTACTGGTCTCCTGCGCAAGGGTAACCCCCCCCAGACGCTGGATCTCGGCAAAACCCTCTTTTCCGTCGTCACCATGTCCGGTCATCAAAACACCAACCGTATGCCCTTCGAATAACTCTGCCGCAGTACTGAATAAGGTATTAAGTGGCGCCTGCGAAGACTCACCCTGACGCAACATCGGTTCGTTGTTTTCATTAACATCAACCACCATCGGTACACGTGTTGAGCAGATATAACAGGTTCCCTGTTGCAGTACGATGTCCCCAATCCCCTCTTCAATTTTCCATGAGGAGAACTGATCAAACTGATTAACAAATTCCGGGATAATCTTCGGCTGAATATCCTGCATCGCCACGATTGCAGCAGGAATGTCCTGAGGAAGTGATGAGAGTAAACGTATAATTGAACCAGGGCCACCAAGCGTGGTGCCAATCGAGATCAGATAATCGAGTGACTGATACTGGTAACGGCTACCCAGATTTTCACGCGAATCAACCTTATGCAACTTAACTCGATGGACGTTTTCAAGCTTAATTGATGATGCCAGCTTTACCCTATCCACCAACTCTGTACGCTGTGTATGGATGTCGGTCGAGATCGCCCCGGATGGTTTCGGCAGAAAATCGACCACACCAAGACGTAGCGCCTCAAAGGTAATATCACCGTGTGCAAACAGCGAACTGAGCATCACGATAGGTACCGGACACTCGATCATGATGTGGCGCACAGCCTGGATACCGTCCATCACAGGCATATCGACATCAAGCGTTATCACATCAGGTTTTAACTTTTTAATCTTCTCTACCGCATCCTTTCCGTTACGTGCACTACCGATCACCTCAATCTCATGATCGGAATCGAGAATGTCACGCAACGCCTTAACCATAAAGGTGGCGTCATCTACGATGAGAACTTTGATCTTGTTATCCATAATAAAATTCAGGCTTATTGCCTACCCTCATCAATGGCGGCGGCAGGTTTAGATAACCCTTTTCTTCTAATCTTCGACTTCAACAGCTGCGTCTGCTCACGCTGCTTCTTCGCCTGCTTGTTGGCGGTCATCCGCACCATCTCGTAGACATCGAGAATCAGTGAGATACGACCATCACCGATAATCGTTGCACCAGAGAATCCACTCTTATCCTGTACATAATCTGCCAGCGGCTTGATTACCACCTCTTCCTGACCAAGTAGCTCATCAACAACAAATCCGGTACGGGTTCCGCCCACACTCACAATTACAACAAATGACTTATCGCCCTGTTTGTATGATGACTGGCCAAACAGGGTAGAGAGGCGGAAGATCGGCAGTGTCTGACCACGTAGATGGATCACCTCTACCCCCTCTACGGTCGATGTCTCATCCTTGAAGATACGCACCGTTTCATCTACGTTGGCAAGCGGGATGGTAAAGAGCTCACCACCTACACGAACCATCAACGCGTGAATGATCGCCAGTGTCAGCGGAATCTTCAGTCGCATCTGTGTACCCACGCCAACCTTGGAGTCGATCTCCAGGGTTCCGTTGAGTTTCTCAATATTCTTCTTCACAACATCCATGCCGACGCCTCGTCCGGAGGTACCGGTGATCTTATCTGCGGTGGAAAAACCAGCAGTCATAATCAGACCAATGATCTCATCATTACTGAAGCGCTCCATCTCCTCTGCGCTAAAGAGTCCCTTATCGATCGCCTTCTGCCGTACCCTTACCGGGTCGATCCCCTTACCGTCATCGGTAACTTCGATAACAATGTGGTTACTCTCCTGATATGCCTCAAGTACCAGAGTACCCTCCGCACTCTTGCCTTTCTCACGACGCTCAGACTCTGTCTCCAGTCCGTGATCGACGGCATTGCGGATTATATGGATCAGCGGATCAGAGAGTTCTTCTACGATCATGCGATCAAGTTCGGTATCCTCACCCTTGACGACGAGATTGACACTCTTCTCAATGTTGCGTGTCAGGTCATGCACCAGCCGTGGATAGCGATTAAAGATCTGCGAGATGGGTAGCATACGCATCTTCATCACCCCTTCCTGCAGGTCATTGGAGGTGCGACCTAGCGAGGCGATCGCCTCACCCAGACGGTAGGTAAAGGTACGTAGCATCTTCACCTCTTTCTGCTCCAGACCCAGCGTGTCTTTAAGGTGACGTTGCAGATTACGCATCTCGGTTATCAGCTGGTAGAAGTAGGAGCGATCCACAACCAGCTCACCGACCTGATTCATCAGGGTATCGATCTTGTCGGCGTCTACACGTACGCTCTTCCTGATCTTGGCCTCGGCAGACTCTTTTTTCTTCGCCTCTGTTGCAGCAGCAGCTTTTTCACGCTTCTGTGGCTTCTTGATCGCCTCAGGTTGCTCCACCGCCTTTGCCTTGTCACCTTTATCACCTGAGACCAGTTCATCAAAGATCTGATTTAATGTATCAAACTCGTCTTTAGTCCCCCTGGGCATGGAACTCTCGAGGGCCCCTGCAAGGCTGTTGAACAACTGCTCATCAAAGGCGGCGCTTTTCTGTACCGCAGCGGCGCGATCACCTGAAGCCATCTTTGCCAGGGTATCTTCAAGACCTCCCTCAACCGGCTCATTGACCACCACCTTGATCGTGACCTCATCAGCACCCAATTCAGGTGCCTGACCAGAGCGCATCTGCGGGAACAGTACGGCCAACTCATCCAGGTTATGCTGCATAAAGGCGAGTGAGGTATCTATCCCCATCCGCAATTCATCGCCGGCCTTTTCAATTTCGTTGAGCCAGATCCGGTAACGCTGTACCAGCTCCACATAATCCATGTAGTTTGCAGAGGAGGTCATCTTCTCAACGATGGCCATACACTGCGACAGGATTTCAACCTTATCCGCACCTGCGGCCATATCCTGTAGCTGTGATACGATCTCGTTGTACTGCTCCTGCATGTGAGCAATAAAGATCTCAAACAGCTCCTTATCATCCTCCTCCTGATAGAGGGCCTGCGAAACAGTCACAGCAGGTGACACATCACCTCGAGCCGCATTCGCATTATCAAGTTGTGGAGCCACATCGGCTGAACTTTCTCCATCATCACCCGAGAGTATTGCCTGCAGCTCATCAATCAGATCCTGAATATCTGACTGTTCGTGTTGAGAGCGCTTCAGCTCTTCATTGAGTGTATTAATACGATCACGTGCAGAGATCAGCGTCTCAATGATCTCAAAACTGGACTCCATTTTTCCGCTACGAAGGAGGTCGAGCAGATCCTCAAGACGGTGAGCGAGCTGTGAAATCTTATCGAGCCCGATATACTGCGCCCCACCCTTAATCGTATGGATGGGGCGAAAGATATCATTCAACAGATTGAGATCATCGGGTTGCTGCATTAACTGCAACAGCATCGACTCCATCTCTGCCAGGTGTTCGTCGGCCTCGATTACAAAATCGGGTAGTAGTGACAGGTCAACATCGCTCGGTGATGATACAGCAGGAGAGTACTCAGGCTCGGGAGAACTCTTCTCTTCACCACCCATGCCAGCCAATTCGGCAAAGGCCTGGGCAACGGAATCACTTATATCGGTGCTCTCCTGCCCCTGCTGTGGAATCGTAGTTGCACTTGAAGTAGAGATATCGATCCCGTTTAGCACGGGGAAGAGTTCACGTAACTCCAGCACATTTGCGACTAGTGATTCAAGTTCTAAGGCGTCTCCTGCACGGGCACGTGATAGCGCCGCATCAAGGTCACTGAGCCATATCTTGTACCGATGCACCAACTCAACATAGTCCATGTAGTTGGCGGATGAGCGCATTGATTCGACAACGCCAATCGCTTTCTCTAGTAGTGTGGCTGCATCTCCATCAGCCGTAGTGAGCTGTGACAGTAGCGATGCGAGATCGGCATAGTTTTCGGTAAGGTGTAGCTCGAATATCTCATAGAGCTCCCTGTCTTCATCCGACTCATAGGGAGAAGAGACAGTATCAGAGACTGGAGGCGGGTCTACTCGCTGTACCGTTGAGGTATTCCCCTCATCCTGATCGCCACCATCGCTCTCACCATCAATCCAGAGCGCAAGGCGATCTACCAGCTCTTCAACATCTGATTGCTCGGTCTGGGTTGCCTCAAGCTCACTTACGAGGAGTTTAATTCGGTCAGCTGCGCTAATCAGGGTTTCAACAATTTGCGCGTTGGAGACCATACGCCCTGCGCGCAGCAGATCCAGCAGGTCTTCAAGACGATGAGAGAGCTGAGAGATTTTTTCCAGGCCAATGTATTGCGCGCCACCCTTTATCGTATGGATGGGGCGAAAAATATCGTTAAGTACCTCCAGATCATCAGGCTGTTGCACCAGACGAAGCAACATAGCCTCCATCTCTTCGAGGTGTTCTTCAGCCTCGACGATAAAGTCCGGCAGTAGTGACAAATCGATATTACTCATAACCATTCCCTATCCGGTCAGTGGTTCCGTTCATATTGTTGTACATTCCCTGTATTACTCTGTATGCAACAGAAAAATTCATGAAATGAACATCAATTGAGGAGATCGAGGATCTCATTCGACTTATGTTTATTGACCAGGCCAATGACACCCAGACTTACAGCCCTGTCGCGATATTTTTCTTCATTAAGATTGGAGAGGATGAGGATTTGTGCATCAGGATCGATAGCCAGGATCTCCTGCGCCGCAGTAAAGCCATCCATTCCACGCATCGTAATGTCCATTGTCACCACATCGGGCTTGAGGCTCTTATACATCTCAATCGCCTCGGCACCATCACACGCCTCGCCGACGATGGTGTGACCCGCATTGGTCAACTCCTTGATGATGATCTTGCGCATCATCGCCGAGTCTTCAACTATCAGAACATTTTTTCCCATCACTCAATCTCGGTAGATAGCATCTAATCAACGACAACCATGGTCTCATCCAGCACCATCTCAGTATTCTCCAGGTCACGTAGCATGTTGTATTCATCGTTAAACAGGACACGGGAGAAGTTGAGGATTACCAGCAGGTGCTGATCCAGCTCACATACGCCCTGTATATATTGACTCTCCAGTCCGGAGATCACGATCTCGGGGGGCGGCTGCACACTGTCCTCCGATACCTTGATAACGTGTGTTACCTGATCGACGATAAAGCCCACCACCCGGTCACTGATATTCAGAATCAGGATCCACGCGCGCCTACCCGCACTCTCTTCAGTGTAAAGATAGAGTCGTTTTCGCAGGTCGACGACCGGAATGATATTACCGCGCAGATTGATTACACCCTCAACAAACTCGGGTGAGTTGGGTACCGCGGTAATCGTAGCGGAGCGAATAATCTCCTGCACGATAAGGATATCAACACCAAAAGACTCGTCGCCAATATCGAAGCCGACGAGCTGAAGCATGCCCTCGTCTTCGTTATCATCCGCCTTGTCAAACCCGATTCTTTCCGCCATAACACTATCCCCTGATAGAGGTACCGTTCATCCATATGTAGATGGGGTCGGCAAGCGCCGAACCCCACCGCAACTGTTAGATCTTGAACTGCTGTACCTGTTCAGTAAGGTTTGCAGACTGCTTCTGCAGATCCTCGGTTACACTTACTACCACACCCGCACCCTCCACGGTCTGTGATGCGGCCTCCGCGGTCTCGGCCGAGATGGCCGTTACCTTCTGAGAACGGGTCGCCTGTTCACCGGTCAGGACGTTCATGTCGGTGGAGCGCTGTACCACACCCTCCATCTGTTTGTTGATCTCCTGTACGCTGGCATTGGCCTCGTTAACCAGACCGGTGATCTCCTTGGAGAACTCTACCACCTTGTCGAGCGCCTGCTGCGCAGCGACACGACGTTGGCCCTGCTCACCCGCCATACCCCCGATCTCTCCGGCCAGTACGTTCAGTTCCTGAATCAGGTTCTGTACCTGTCCGGTGGCATCGTTCAGGGTTTGCGCCGATTTCGCGATACCCTCGATCGCCTGCATGTTGACTCGACCACCTTCGTCGATTCGCTGCAGTGCCTGTTGTGACATGTCGGAGAGGCGTACCCCCTCGGCTACGCCGGCACTCGAGTCCTTGATGAGCTGGGTGATCTCCTTGGCAGCCTCAGAGGAGCGCTGTGCCAGTTTACCTACCTCGTCCGCAACCACCGCGAAACCCTTACCGTGCGCACCGGCACGGGCCGCCTCTACCGCCGCGTTAAGGGCGAGGAGGTTGGTCTGCTCCGCAATCTCGGTGATTACGTCGATGATTTCAGAGATCTGTTCAGAGGATTCAGAGATGGAGCGCATACCATCTACCGTTGCCGCTACTGAGCGGGCTCCCTCCTCAGCGGCCTGCAGTGAGGAGCGTCCATATTCGGTCGCCTGGTTTACCGCACTCTGCATCTGCGATACCGAGCTCACCATCTCCTGGATAGATTCGGTTACACGCTGCACCATCTGCTCCTGTGACTGGGCGGAGGCCACAACCTTCGCACCGGTCTCACCCATCTCGCCTACACGAGCAAGGGTTGACTGTACCTCGGCGTCAGATGATACGGCAGTGGCCGATACCTGCTGCATTTTCTTAAGCAGCTCGGCAATTCGGGCCTGAGAGGCCTGCGCCGCCTCGGCCTGGTCACCGGTCGCCTTTCTTACCTTACCCGCCGTTTGACCCATCTCACCGATTACCTGAGAGGCCTCCTGGGCACGGGCATACTGTTGCTGCGCACGGTTTCTGTTACCAGATGCACGTTTCGCTACGTCACCCGCACTGGCGTCCACCGCAATCGCCGCCTGGCTTACAACGCCGAAGGCGTCGTGAATCACTCGAAGCATGTTGTTAAGTGAGCCCGACATGGTACCGATCTCATCGCCACTCTCTACCGGTACCGAGAGGGTGAGGTCACGCTCGTTCGCGATTCGGGTTACGATGTTCGCCATGTGGATGATCGGGTTCGCTATCTGGCCGGCAACCAGGTAGGCGATGATGATTACCGCGATGATTACCACAACCGCGAGTGTCGCCGCTATGATCTGTTGCTGGCGTACTACAGCCAACGCCTCAGACTCATCGATCTCCGCGATGATTACCCAGTCAAAGTCGGTATTCATCTCCTCATCCAGACCGACGTGCGACCAGGAGCTGAGTACCGGTGTGCCACGATAGTCGTCGATGATCTCGGTACCGGCGGTGTTGGTAATACCCACCTCTACCGCTTTGGTATCTACCTTCTGCTCCAGAATGGTGTTGGCCTTAAAGCGCGACTCGGAACGCATCAGCTTGTCCCAGCCGACCAGATAGGTCTCACCGGAGTTACCCAGACCGGTACGCTCCTGCATAACTTCGTCAATGTCACCGGTGGAGAGCTGTACCGCCAGCACCAGCGCCACCTTGTTATCCACGATTACAGGCTGTGCGGCGAAGATCGCCGGGGCATCGTTGGAGGGGGCGTACTTTTTGATGTCGGTCAGGCCAAACTCCTTACTGCGCATTACGTCGCGGAAGAGCTGGCCCAGGTGGGTATCCTTCCACTTGCCGTCGACCAGATTGGTCTGGTAGTCCGCCTCATGGGTTACCGAGTAGAAGACATAGCCATCGGGCGAGATGAGGAAGATGTCGTAGGTACCGTAGATCTCCTGATACTTCTGGAAGTAGTCTTTCTCTTCACCCTCGTGCTGTACCTTGAGGATCTCCTCCAGTGCACCGGTGGTGTGGATCGACCACTTGAGGCCGGGGATATTGATCGGCTGGTAGACCTCAAGCTCATAGACCCCGGTCGAGCCGACCTTATATGCCTCACCCGACTTACCCTGCTGTGCGGCGGTGATACCGCTACTGCTCTTCTCCTCACCGATCTTTTCCGTTTTAACCACACGGTCACTACGTAGTGATGTCTTGCCTGAGCCGTCACTACCCACCAGATAGGACTCGAATGTCGATTTCAGGCCCGAGCGTTGCTGAACGGACTCGTTAATGCCCTCACGCGCCAGCTGGAATGCCGCGGCACCTATGTACTGACCATCGCTATCGTGCAGCGGAGTAGCAATGAACATCGAATGGTCTTTGGAGGGTTCGTAGTAGGCGAAGTCTTCCAGCACGACCGCTTCGCCCGCGACAGTACGGGCAAAGGCGCGACCGAGGCCGGAGTTCTTCAGGTTGCCGCGCATCAGGTTGGCACCCAGGTCAGACTCCTTGGTCACGGTGTAGACCACGTTACCGTCAGAGTCGATGAGAAAGACGTCGTAGAAGTGGAAGTTATCCATAAATACGCGGAAACCCGATTCACGATCCCGACTGAGTTTGCGGTAGTTTTCAGAGCGTAACCCCTCACGGAACGCCTTGGCGAAGAGCGGCAGACCGGCGGTAAAACGCAGGTTCTGCTTTACGTCGTTGAGGAGGTTGATACGGTCAGTGAAGTAGCGCTCCAGATCGTTGCGCTGCAGCGTCTGTATCGCTCGGAGGTTTACGTACGCCTCCTGAGTCAGGGTCGTTGCCGTCTCGTTCAATACCGCAAGGTCAGACTTGGTCTCCTTCATGAAACCGTTGATCTGATTCAGCTTCAGCTGCCGGATAGCGGTAATTTCGTCAAACTTCGACTTTTCCAGCGCCGCCGCTGACTGGGTAATCATGATTACCGCGCTTACCGCAAAGGGAACCAGACCTACTACCAGGAAGGCCAACATCAGCTTCGAGCGAAGCTTCATGTTTTTCCACGATACAAGAGCTGCCATTGTATTGCTCCTCACTTTTTATAAAACCACCGCCCGACTGGACGGCATATCCATCAACAAAAAAACGATACCAGCGGTATCACTACCCCTGGCGATTACCTAAAAGATCATTCAGTACCGCGGCGATGCGGGAGTCGGACTCAATGTGTCCGACATTTACCCGTGCCATCGCGGCATTAATCATGCCCTTACAGAGGGCGGTGTGCTGATCCTGCACGATGGTAGCACCACCCACCCGCTCGATCTCATCGAGCCCCTCAAAACCGTCACTGCCACACCCTGAGAGGATAACACCGTAGCTCTCATCCTCCATCACCTCAGCGGTGGAGAAGAACATCATATCTATCGAGCCCTTGCGCGAGGCAAAGGGTGCCGGGCTTACGTGTAGCACCGGGTCACTCTCATAACGGTGCAGTGTCATGTAGTTGACCCCGGAGTTAAGGTAACAGACACCGGGGCGTACTACCTCATCATGCTCCCCCACCTTAACCTGCAGCTCACCGTAGCTGTTGAGGTAACGGGCAAAGGCATTAACATGGTGCGGCGCGGCGTAGAGGGTGACCAGATAGGCGGTCTCACTGTCGGGGCGCAGGTGGGGAATAATCTTGAGCAGGGCACCGTAGCCCCCCTCTGCCGCACCAATGGCAACCACCCGCTTTGCCACCGTTCCACTACCAGGCTGCGACCCTGCAGCGGCTACGCCATTCTTACGGCGGATATATTTAATTGCCCCCACCTCGACCTGGCTGGCAAACTCGATCTTGCTGAGAATATCGGCCGCCTGCTCATCCAGCGCCCCTTCACTCTCAATGGCCGAAGGCTTGGAGATAATGTCGACCGCGCCAAAACGCAAGGCATCGAAGGTGATGGCCGCCCCCTCTTTGGTCAGGCTGCTGAGCATCACCACCGGGGTGGGGTGTTTAATCATCAGGTGTTTGAGTGCGCTCAGACCATCCATACCCGGCATACTGATATCCATGGTGATGACATCGGGCTTGAGTTGCGATATTTGATAGAGCGCCTCGATACCATTCTCTGCCTGACCAACGATCTCGACAGACTCCTCATCTGCGAACAGGTCGAGGATGGTCTTTCGCACCAGTGGTGAATCATCAACTATCAGTAGCCTTTGCCGTTTCATTTTGCGCTTTATTTTCAGTTATACCGCGTTTATTTCCTCACACGTCGCACCGACCGCGTATTGTGAACTAATAGCTAACTTAAATACTTTTTCAACTTTTCCAGCAATATTTCGTTCTTGAAGGGCTTGGTAACGTACTCATCACTGCCCGACATTCTCCCCTTCAATTTGTCCACCAGTGAATCACGCGAGGTGAGTATGATCACAGGCACCTTGGCGGTGCGGGCATCATCTTTCATCTGGTGGAAGATCTGGTAGCCGTCGATATCGGGCAGGATGAGATCAAGGATCACCAGGTCTGGCACCTGTACCGCCAGTTGCGCCAGGGCGGTCTTACCATTCTCTGCCTCAATTACTGCGTAGCCATAATCCTGTAGAAATTTGCACAGCACGATACGGGCAACGCGGCTGTCCTCCACCACCAGGATCTTCTTCTTGCCAGCATCCGCTGACCTGGGGGTAGGGGTAGGTGTCGCCTGCACCCTGGCCTTTGCCGGGGCATCGGCATCACGTTCAAACATGCGGAACAGGGTCTGCCCATAGGAGAGAGCGGTCTGCTTGCTGGCCGCAGCCCTGACCTCATCGGTCTGCCCCTCTTTGAAAAAGTATTTGGCCTCGGGGACACGTCTGATCAGCGGCAGGGCACCTGTCCCCTGTACCGACTTGTAGACCACATCGACCACATCGCCACAATCGAGCACCAGCACCCCACCATCCCCACTCTGCGTCATAAAGTAGAGAGAGCCGGTCTTGGTATCGGCCTCCAGCTGCTTGACCTGCTGGACGATATGAGACATTGGAACGAAGGCGGCGGAGTCACTCATAGGCCCACCCCCGCGCTGTATTGCCATTTGCACGGACACTGTTTACCCCTCACCTTGGGTATCCTTCCATTTGTTGCCACATCAGCAGTAAACATAACCATTTGATTTAACAGAAAATAACTCCTGTTTTCCCAAAGCTGTGCCACCTTCATGCCACCACATCTGCAAAGAGATATCACGACTAGCTGTTAGTTGAGAGAAATTCCCATTCACTATATTAACAGCCAATGTACACCCCCTGTGAACACACTTGCAACAAAAACATAGCAGCAATTGCATTTTAAATATAGTGATTAATTAAGAAGATAGGCAAATTTCTTAAAGTATAACCATAAACATTAGCTACTGTGGGGTTATGACTCTTCATTCTGCTCTCCTCAATCGTGTGCCAGACGAAAGCCGTAAATAATAAAGTGCCCATGTGGGAT
>JAOUQQ010000076.1 GCA_029879245.1 Chromatiales bacterium
GCACGCTTTACCCCTCCCTATCAGCAGATCACCCAACAACTCATCTACCGTACCGGTACCAAAAAACCGAAGAGCCTCAACCACCTCGACGGTGTGCTGGAGATCGTCGCCAACAGCAGCCACGAGGAGCAGCTCCACAAACTGCACACCGACTACCACAATCTGAGCTGGCGTGAGAATAGTGAAGCGGGGAGCGAAGAGCTGCTGACCCTGGTGTGGGAGGAGTTGATCGACTACACCGTCGCCGACTCCAACGAGGTGATGATGAACCAGCGCTTCTATCCGGAGTTGCGCGTCGCCTTCGACCTGAGCGAACCCGAACCCCTCGCCTGGGCCTTCCCCAAGTTTAAGGATGATTCCATCTACAACGCCGCCAGCGACTACTTCAATCGCATCAAGGAGAACGGCGAGCTGGATAAGCTGATCGAGCGCTATTATGGCCATCTGGAACGCTTCGACTACGTCGGCACCCGCACCTTCCAGTTGCATATCAAACAGCGTCTCCCCGAGTACCAGCACCTGTTCGAATATGCCGGCAAGGAGTTTGGCGTCGACTGGATGCTGGTCGCCGCTGCCGCCTATCAGGAGTCACACTGGGACCCCAGTGCGGTCTCCCCCACCGGGGTCAAGGGGATCATGATGCTTACCGAGGTAACCGCCGGGGAACTGGGTGTCAATGAACGAACCGATCCGGTCGAGAGCATCCGCGGTGGTGCCCTCTACCTGAGTCAACTGATGAAAAAGGTACCAGAACGGATTAAGGAACCAGACCGTACCTGGCTTGCCCTCGCCGCCTACAATATTGGCTATGGCCACCTGGAGGATGCGCGCAAGCTCACCGAGTCACGCGGCGGCAACCCCGACAGCTGGAAAGATGTCAAAGAGAACCTGCCGCTGCTGCGCAAGCGCAAATGGTACAACAAGACCAAACACGGCTACGCCCGTGGCAATGAGGCGGTACATTACGTCGAACATATCCGCAGCTACTATGCCATTCTCAGTTGGCAGATGGAGAAGGAAAAACCGAGCTTCACCCCACCCTCTCGTGCCATCAGCATCGATAGCCCGGCACTGTAACTACTCGGCCAGAAACTCCCGCTCCATCGAAAGAAAGACCTGATAGGCGTTACGCCGGTGCGCCGCCTCAAAGGCGGGCAGTTTTTCAAACTCTGACCAGTCGGTGGCATCATAGACCTCATCAAACGGCATCAGCTCCTCCACCGCGGCCCCCATCGTCTCACGCAGGTAGGAGAGGTAGCGGTGAGTCATCCCCACCGCCTTTACCGGCGCCTTCTGATAGGCGCCATGGCCCGAGACCAGTGCCGCCAGGTTGGCGCTGTTCATCTCATCGAGCACCTTGAGCCATAGTCTGGTATTGGCACTGCCGAGGAAGGGGACACGCCCCTCGAAGATCACATCGCCCGAGTAGAGCACCCGATCGTTCTCCACATAGACGGTCATATCGGCATCGGAGTGGGCATCGCCGATCACCGTTAGACGAAAGTTGATACCGCCGACCAGCAACTCCTCGGCTGATTCGACGTAACGATCCGGCCACACCAGATGGGTATCGTCATTGACATAGGGCTCCAGCGAAAAGCGTCGCTCCTCCAGCCGCTCCTTTGCCGTATCTGATTCCAGATACTTCTCTGCGCCGGCCGGGGCAATAATCTCCGCACCTAGCTCCTTAAAGTACTGCAGGCCAAAGACGTGGTCGGCGTGGTAGTGGGTAACAATCACCTTCACCACCGGCCTATCGGTCACGGTGCGGATCTGCTGCATCAGCTTCTGTGCCAATGACGGTGTCCCCAGGGCATCGATGATCACCACCCCCGCCTCGGTCACCACCACCCCGGCATTAGAGATAAAGCCCTCGTTTTCGGTCGCGGTGCCCGCCTGCCCCTGCACGTAGTAGCTGTGGGGTGCAACCTGCACCAGCTTCATCTCTACCAGGGAAGGCGGATAGTCGGCCGCCTGGGCGAGCGGTATTAGAAACAGCATCAGGGAGAGGGTAGACAGCCACCTCATGGGAAACTCCTCACTAATCATCACAGCTTCAGCATAGCGATTAAATATGGAGTGTTGTAGTCGGGTATTCCCTTATCGACTAGCGCCTGGAGCGAAAAAACTCCCGCAACAGCGCCGCGCTCTCCTCCGCCAGCACCCCACCCTGCACCTCACAGCGGTGGTTAAGCTCGTTACTTTGCAGAATGTTGTAGATGGATCCGGCTGCGCCAGTACGCGGGTCGGTGGCGGCGAAGACTACCCGCTCCACCCGGGCGTGAACCATCGCCCCAGCGCACATCGGGCAGGGCTCCAGGGTAACATAGAGGGTGGTGCCACCCAGACGGTAGTTGTTGAGGGCCCTTCCTGCAGCCCGCAGCGCCTGTATCTCGGCGTGGGCGGTCGGGTCGTTACCGGCGATGGGGCTATTGCGCCCCTCGGCGATGAGTTCACCATCCCTGACGATCACCGCCCCCACCGGCACCTCCCCCTCGCGCGCGGCGAGGGTGGCCAACACCAGTGCACAGCGCATCCAGTGGAGATCGGGGGATTCGAGTTCGATAGACATGGCACTATTGAACCACAGGGGGGAGAGAAATTTAATGTTCTATATAAGTTTATTTGAATATTCCAGTTGGTACTCCATTATCCATGCTATAATAGGTCAATTCTCACTCCCTTTCGGGACTTTTCAGGTAAGACTCCATGTCCGCAGATTCCCCCGCACAGCCCGCGTTTAGCGAACTGGGCCTTGGTGCCCCTATTCTCAAAGCCCTTGATGAGATCGGCTACGAGACCCCCTCGCCGATCCAGGCCGAGACCATTCCCTACCTGCTGGCTGGCCGTGATGTATTGGGTCAGGCGCAGACCGGCACCGGTAAGACCGCCGCCTTCGCCCTGCCGCTGCTCTCGCGCATCGACTTAAGTCGCAACGAACCACAGGTACTGGTACTCGCCCCCACCCGCGAGCTGGCGATCCAGGTAGCCGAGGCGTTTCAACGTTACGCCCACCACCTGAAAGGTCTGCATGTGATGCCGATCTACGGTGGCCAGGACTACCGTACCCAGCTCAAACAGCTACAGCGTGGTGTACACGTCGTTGTCGGCACCCCGGGGCGGGTGATGGACCACATGCGCCGTGGCACACTCAAGCTCGATGGACTCAACGCTCTGGTGCTTGACGAGGCCGACGAGATGCTGCGCATGGGCTTTATCGACGATGTGGAGTGGGTGCTCAGCGAGACCCCGCCTGAGCGGCAAATCGCACTCTTCTCAGCCACGATGCCGGAGGAGATCCGTCGCATCACCAAGAAATATCTCAATGACCCGGCGGTGATCACCATCAAGGTGAAGACTACCACCGCCGAGACCATCCGCCAGCGTTACTGGTTTGTCAGCGGCCTGCACAAACTCGATGCCCTCACCCGCATCCTTGAGGCCGAGGAGTTCGACGGCATCATCGTCTTCGTACGCACCAAAATCGCTACCGAGGAGCTCGCCGAGAAGCTGCAGGCACGCGGCCACGCCGCCGCTGCACTCAACGGCGATATCCCGCAGCAGATGCGCGAGAAGATCGTCGACGCACTGAAATCCGGCAAACTCGACATCATCGTCGCCACCGACGTGGTGGCCCGTGGCCTCGACGTGCCGCGCATCAGCCACGTCATCAACTACGACGTGCCGCACGATACCGAGTCCTACGTCCACCGCATCGGCCGCACCGGTCGCGCCGGGCGCAAAGGCGATGCGATCCTCTTCATCGCCCCGCGCGAGAAGCGCATGCTATTTGCCATCGAAAAGGCGACGCGGCAGAAGATCGAGGAGATGCAGCTCCCCACCACCGAGGTGATCAACGACAAGCGCATCGCCAGCTTCAAGCAGAAGATCACCGACACCCTCGCCACCGAGGACAACCTCGGCTTCTGTCAGCAGTTGGTGGAACAGTACGAGCAGGAGCACAACGTGCCGGCGATCGAGATCGCTGCCGCCCTGGCCAAGCTGCTGCAGGGCGATAGCCCGCTGCTACTCAAGGACAAACCGCAACGTGAGCACAGGCCGCGTGAGGAGAGGCCGGAGAAGGAGCGCTTCGGTAAGGGACACGATGAGTTCAAACGCAAGCCGCGCAGTGATGAAGGCATGGAGACCTATCGCGTTGAGGTAGGGCGTAACCACGACGTGCAACCGGGCAACATTGTCGGTGCCATCGCCAACGAGGCCAATCTGGAGAGCCGTAATATCGGTCGCATCAAGATCTTCGACGACTACAGCCTGGTAGACCTGCCGCAGGGGATGCCCAGAGATGCCCTCTTCCACCTGAAGAACGTCTGGGTAGCGGGGCAGAAGCTCAACATCTCAAAACTGCATGGTGATGGTGAGAAGAAAGGGTTCAAACGTAAGGGACCACCAAAAGGTGAGGCAAAAGATGGGCCTAAAAAGAAGCTAAAGCTCAAAAAGCCACACCGCAAAGGAAACAGTCAGAGTAGTGGTTAAACCGCCACGCTGTCCGCCCTTAACCACAGGTCGAGTACCTGTTGCAGAGTGCCTCGCTTGATCGGCTTGCTGATATAGTCATCCATGCCGTAGGCGAGGCACTTTTCACGGTCTCCCTCCATGGCATTGGCGGTCATGGCAATAATGGGCAACCGACTATAGTGACCACCCAAATCACGAATACGTCTAGTCGCTTCATAACCATCCATATTTGGCATCTGCATATCCATAAAGATCAGGTCATAGCTTTTTGTCTGTACCGCCTGCAACGCCTCTACCCCATCATTAACAATTTCAGCATTAAATCCGAATTTTTTTAACATCCCCAGTGCCACCTTCTGGTTCACACTGTTGTCCTCGGCTAGCAGAATACGGGCATCGGTACGCAGCACCACCCCTCTCCCTTCATCCTCCAGTTTCGGTTTATTGACCTCAACCTTACCAAACAGGTGACGAATATTATCGAACAGTACGGTGTGACGTACCGGCTTACTGATGCAGGCATAAAACAACTTCGCCTTTAACGACTCCTCGGTGCAACTAATTGAGGCAGAGGTAAGCAGTATGATTTTCGGTGCACCATAATCTGTGGAACTTTTTACGACTTCAGCCACCTCTTTGCCATCCATGCCGGGCATCATCATGTCGAGTAACACAAGGTCGTAGGGCGATCCCATATGTTGTCCCTTTCTGAGCCACTCCAGAGCCTCGATTCCATCACTGGCAACGTCGTAACTCATCTGCCAGTCACTCAGATGCTTGCTGAGTATGCGTTGATTAACCGGATTGTCATCGACCACCAGTGTGCGCAGCCGTTTAAGTTCTTCGCTACCGATGGTTAATTGACTCTTCTCTGTCACCTCCCCAAAGCAACAGGTAAACCAGAAGGTGCTACCATCGTCCGGCTTAGAGTCCACCCCTATCTCTCCACCCATCAGCGCTACCAGTTGTGATGAGATACTAAGCCCCAGCCCGGTGCCGCCGAAGTGGCGTGTAGTGCTGCCATCGGCCTGACTAAATGCCTCAAAGATGTGTCTCTGCGCCGATTCACTGATACCGATGCCGCTGTCCTTCACCTCAAATCGCAACAGCAGTTTTCCCTCGGGCTGATCTTCGGGCTTGGTCACCCGCACGATGATCTCGCCCTGTTCGGTGAACTTCACCGCATTGCCCAACAGATTGGAGAGCACCTGGCGAAAGCGGGTACTATCCCCCTTCACCATGATATCTCCCCCCGCCCCCGTCAGGTCGGCGAGCAGCTCCACCCCCTTGTCATCGGCCTTTTGCGCAAACAGCGCCACCACATCCTCAACCGTCTTCTGAATATCCATGTCGTGACTATCCAGCGTCATCTTGCCCGCCTCGATCTTGGAAAAATCGAGAATATCGTTAAGGATGGTCAGCAGAGACTCACCAGAGCTGAGTGCGGTATTGACCCGGTCACGCTGCTCTACATCCAGCTCACTATCCTGCAACAGAGTAAGCATGCCGAGGATGCCATTCATCGGGGTGCGGATCTCGTGCGACATGTTGGCCACAAATTCCGACTTCGCCCTGGTAGCAGCACGGGCATCTATGAGTGCCTGATCCAGAGCAGCATTTTTCTCACTCAGCGCCACGGTACGCTCCGCAACGCGCTGCTCCAGCTCACTATTCGCCTCTCGCAATTGCGTCTCCAACTGCTCGCCCATATCGAGCGCATCTTTTAGTGAACAGATCACCCGATTGGTAATAGTGAAGACCAGCCCTGAACTCATCACCACCACAAAGAGGGTCGCCAGCAGGGTAAGCAACGTCGCCTGTATAAATGGGGCACGGATCTCCTCCAGATCCATCATCGCCACAATCGCCAGGTTGTAGTGGCTCAACGGCTCATACACCGCCAGCACCTCCTGGCCATAGTGGGGGTCTCGGGTAAACATCCACCCTGCTGCCTCACTCAGGGCCCGATTAAAGAGGATTGCGCGACTATTCTCCCGGTGCAGTGTAAGCCCCTTGCGCATATTCTCCTGACGGGTATTACTCAATACCAGAATGCCGTCCCCTGCCCGTTCAAGCAGTATCAACTCACCGCTATCGCCCAGCCCCTGAAAGTGTTGATGACTGTCGCTAATCTGCTCTACCGTGGCCCCCTTGGCCCCATCCACATGTGCATCCTGACTGTTGATGGCATCAAAGCGTGCTACCGCTTCAATCAGTCGTGCCTGGCTTCGCACCGCATCCCCAAGACGCTCACGCTGCTGTTCGACCGAGTTTTGGTAAAGCAATAAAATCGCCACACTGGCCACAATCGCAATACCCGCAGCATTCACCCCAAGCAGCATGGCAAGACGGTGGCCACTACTCATCTGACGGCGCGTTCCAGCCAGCAACACAGCTAGCCCCATTACCAGAATCATCACCACTGCAATCGCCAGTGCCAATGCCTCATTACCCTGACTCACGGTAAATCCATGTGCCATTTGTGGCATCTCCATCGCCGCCATACCCGTATAGTGCATACCGGTAATCGCCGTCATCATGACCAGTGCTGCCACACCCTTAAGTAACACTTTTCCGCGGCGACGCTCATCATCGAAATAACAGACAATGCGCAGCGCAACATTCGCGGCAATTACCGCGATGGCAATGGAGAGGATGACCAATGGAGTGCTGTAAGCCATTGCCCCCATCTCTACCGCCTCCATGCCGCTAAAGTGCATAGAGGCGATCCCCAGACCCATCACCGTACCACCCACCAGCAGAACGGACTGTGTTGGGCGTTCATGGCGAATGGCAATCAACGCCACCATCGATGCCGCTGCGGCTATCACAAGCGAGTAGATCACCAACCAGGGGTCATAGCTCAGGGGCATCGGCACCCGCCAGGCAAGTAGACCAATGAAGTGCATCCCCCAGATCCCGGAGCCCAACGAGAACCCCCCGGCCCAGAGCCAGATCGTACGGCCAGAGTCACCAATCAGTGCCTGGCGTAGCCCCAGAGCCATATAGGAGGTAAAAAAGGCCACCACACAGGAGAGGAGGAAGAGAAGCGGGTCGTACTCCAACCCGAACAGGGAGAGGTAACTACTGTTCATGATCGCTCTAATGTACGCACCCAATAACTAACAATAGTGTTTAGATATTGGCCGGCGCGGCGATTTCAAGGCCTGTAGCTCATCTCATGGGCAAAAACTCGAATAGTGTGATCTCGGGTGGCGCCATCACCCGCATCGGCGGCCCCCAGGTGCCGGTGCCACGGCTGACGTAGATGGATGAGCCCTTGCCCAGCTCACTCATCCCCATCGCCACCGGATAGGCGATCCAGGTGGCAAGGCGAAAGGGGAAGATCTGCCCCTGGTGCACGTGCCCTGCCAGTTGCAGGTCAAATCTGCCAACACTCTCATCACGTATCACAGGCTGGTGCTTCAATACCAGATTGAAGACCTGCTGCTCAGCCGCCTGCATCAATGGTGCCTCATGATCCTCGACTTTCACCCCGCTGTGCCTACCCTCGCGGTCATCCACACCATGCAGGTGCAGCCACGGCGTCGCTTTGGCGGAACTGCCTCGCAGCATCACAAAACCGGCCTCTTCCATAAAGGCCACAGACTTGTCTATACCGGCAAAGAATTCATGGTTACCCGCCACCCCATACTTGCCATCGGGAGCCTGCAGCTTCGCCAGCGTCTGCTGATAGGGGGCTGCAGAACCGATGCGACTGTCGATAATGTCACCCGTAGTCACAATCAGATCCGGCTTGAGGCCATTCACCTCGTTAACAATGCGCTCCAGCCACACCGCATCGGTCATCACCCCCAGATGGACGTCGGTCAGCTGCACCATGCGGTAACTCGTTATCCCGGCGGGCAGTTTATCGGTGGAGATAGTGACCAGCTCAATCCGGATCTCCTTCGCCGCAAAGTAGCCATAGACCGAGGCACCAGCACTAATCACAAACACCGCGCTAATCAGCGCACGCCAGGGGAGTTGCTCTGGGGCGATCTTCTGTCGCTTAACAAAATAGAGGAGTCGGTAGAGGTAGCGCCCGATATCGATAAAAAAGAACAGGGTGATCGACATCACCAGCAACCCCATCCAGCCAAAGACCAGTACCGCCCACCCCTCTGCCGCGGCGTGCCACTCAATCGTCTCCAGTCCGCGCGTGCTGAGCGGCCCCAGTATCATCAGAACAAGAAAAACGACTAGCGCAATATGCCACCGGCCAGTCAACGCAAACCCCCGCCGCAGAGACCGATAGAGGTAGTAGTGCATCCCACCATAGATGGCGAGGTAGAGAGAGATAAAGAGAAGAATACGCATAAAATTCAAGTGTTATTATTGGTTTGTATCATTGCAGTGTATGGTAACAGCCATCGCGGTTCAAACCACTTCCCACGGCTCTACCAACCCATCCACCAATTTGAATACCGGGTGTAACTCAAGTTCCCATTCATCCTGCAACAGTGGCAACCACTGCGGTGCCCGCTGCACCAGCTTGCACCGAAGGTGCGCACGCTCGTATGCCACCTGGCCGGTGGTCACGGTGATCCGCCCTCGGTATCGACGGTTCACTATCTTCGAGGCATCGAAGTTGTAACCGCGCCGCTGCGCCTCAGCAACCACCTCGCGCAGGTAACTCGCCACCGCCCCGACGGGATTGCCAGCCGTGCGAAAGCGCTCAAGCTGCGGGTGATTGCGATAGCCCTTGGTCTCGCCCAGCAGCACCTTCTGCGCCAGCAGGGTCTCACGCCACAGGGCGACCAGCCCTTTGCCGTCCAGATATTTCGGGTGAAGTGTCCAGATCCTCATGACTAACAGTTTGTGGTTTTGTGACGCAAACTCAACACTCGCTTCCAACTGTTCTATGATTGGAAGTAATCTCAGCGGATAAGATGATCATGTTTAATCGACTCATTCCTCTAATTACCCCCCTCATTCTCTGCCAGAGTGCGCTTGCCAGTGGCAGCAATGAGGGCAACTTCATCCCTGACATTCAGTTGCAGGTCGTAGCAAAGGGGTTGCAGAACCCGGTCGCCATCACCCATGCCGGCGACGGCAGCGGACGACTGTTCATACTTGAGCAGGCAGGGACAATCCACCTCATCGCCAACGGCAAATTACAGGAGCACCCACTACTCGATATTAGCGATCAGATCAGCTTTGGCGGCGAGCGCGGCCTTTTGGGGATCGCATTCCACCCTGAATTTAAAACCAACGGCCTGTTATACCTCAACTACACCGCCAAACGGCCAATGTTGAAAACCGTCATCTCCGAGTTTCACTTCACCGACACGACCATTGATGCCAAAAGCGAACGTATCCTCCTCACTATCGACCAGCCGTGGGGTAACCACAATGGTGGTCAGCTCGCATTCGGGCCGGATGGTTATCTCTACATCGGCGTCGGCGACGGCGGATCAGGCAACGATCCGAAAAATCACGGTCAGAACCTCAGCACACTGCTGGGCACCATTCTGCGTATTGATGTAGACAACAAAGAGAATGGCAAGGCCTACACCATCCCCGCCGACAATCCCTTTATCCACACCCCTAACGCCCGCCCCGAGATCTACGCCTACGGCCTGCGCAACCCCTGGCGCTTCTCCTTTGATCGCAAAACAGGTCAACTCTACGCCGCCGACGTGGGCCAGGACGAGATCGAAGAGATCAACATTATCGAAAAGGGAAAAAACTACGGCTGGCGCGTGATGGAAGGGCCGCAATGCACACCTGGTGTGAATCCCAACTGTAATAAGAAGGGCTACACCCTGCCCATCTACAGCTATACCCATGAGGTAGGACGTTCCATCACCGGCGGCTACGTCTACCGCGGCAGGGCGATCCCAGAGCTGTGCGGCACCTACCTCTACGGCGATTTCGTTAACCAGGCGATCTGGGGATTAAGGTATAAAGATGGCACGGTGATACAGCATAAAACCCTCTACGACCCGAAATCCCTGCTCAGTTTAGCGATAGATTATTTTCGGGATGATGGGTTGTTGATTAGTACGTTTGGGGAGGGAGAGGATGGGGAGGTTTATGTGGGGGCTTATCAGAGTGGTACGATATATCGGATCAAAGTTAAACCATGACCAACAATGACTTACAGGAATATTAGCAGATCATAAAACACCAATAATATGCAGTTTGTCAGCGATTCAGTTAATTGTTAGCATTGGGCTGTTGATACAAAATCAACCAATAACAAATTAAATCTATAACAAAAGATCAAGGAGGAGTCGATGTCCACGATCGTCCGCGCAATTATCATCACATGGCTATTAGTAGCTAATGCAAGTGCCCTGGCTGAGGATATTATTATCTTTGCTACCGCACCAACACACTCCAGAGAGGCCACCCAAAAGGCCTATACACCTTTAGTTGATTACCTTAACAAGGCAACAGGTAAACAATTCAGGATTGAGATACCATTCAACTTTCTGACCTACTCATCTAAAATGCGCCAGGGGCATTACGATATGGTGTTCGATGGCCCCCATTATACCAGTTGGCGCATGGTTTCATTAAACTACACTCCGATCGTACGTTTTCCCGGCGAGATAAGAATCGTTGTCGCAACAAAAAAAGATTCACGATTCAATTCTATCGAGGAACTTGAAACTGCTCACGTATGTGCCTTTGCGCCACCCAATATGCTTACAATGGCGTTCCTCTCCCACTACCCAAACCCGATAACGCAACCTACACTCGTACGTAATCAGGGCTTTAAAAAGCTGCTAGAGTGCATTCAGAAAGATCGGGGGGATGCTGTCGTATTCAGAGACAAGCTATGGGGGAAGTTGAGTGATGAGGAGAAGGCGGAACTCAAGTTGCTTAAAATGGAGACCCGTGGCTATCCAGATCGCACCTTCAGCGTAGGACCCAAGATTAGCGATGAGTTACGTCAGCAGATCACCGATGCTCTAATGAGTGAAGAGGGGCTAAAAGCCAGCGAAGGGGTACGCGCACTGTTCAAAAAGCCAAACTTCATTCTCGCGAGAAGCGAAGAGTACACTGGTCTAGAAAGTCTCTTGGCTAATACATGGGGGTTCCAAACCAAATAGCCCACACTAGATTGCAACAACTGTGAGCATCTCGCTCTGAGGTAAACAAAAAAGCGACCATTCGGTCGCCTTTTTTCACATCACTCCCACTCAATCGTCCCAGGCGGCTTCCCGGTAATGTCATAAACAACCCGCGAAATACCCGACACCTCATTAACAATCCGCCGACAAACATGGTCGAGAAAGTCGTACGGCAGGTGCGCCCAGCGGGCGGTCATGAAGTCGATGGTCTCGACGGCACGCAGGGCGACGACATATTGATAACGACGACCGTCACCGGTAACTCCCACGGACTTGACCGGCAGGAAGACGGTGAAGGCCTGCGAGGTCTTGTGGTAGAGGTCGGCCTTCATCAGCTCCTCGATAAAGATGTGGTCGGCCAGACGCAGGATGTCGGCATACTCCTTCTTCACCTCTCCGAGGATGCGCACGCCAAGACCCGGGCCCGGGAAGGGGTGGCGGTAGACCATATCGTAGGGCAGGCCGAGTTCGACGCCGAGCTTGCGCACCTCGTCCTTGAACAGCTCACGCAGCGGCTCACACAGCTTGAGCTGCATGTAGTCGGGCAGGCCGCCGACATTGTGATGCGATTTAATCAGGTGCGCCTTGCCCGACTTGGCACCGGCCGACTCGATGACGTCTGGGTAGATGG
>JAOUQQ010000077.1 GCA_029879245.1 Chromatiales bacterium
TGGAGGGTGTGGTACTGATCTTCTGCGGGGCGCTGCTACTCACCCCCGGCTTTTTTACCGACACCATCGGCTTCCTTGGCCTGGTGCCTCCTCTGCGGCAGGCGGCGATTCGGGCCCTGCTCACCCGGGGTGTGGTTAGCACCATGGGGGGGGCCTATCAGCGCCGCCGCCCCTTCGATGGGGGGGGAGATGGCGAATATCGCACCATCGATGGTGAGTATCGGCGAGAAGATGAGTGACGGGTAGCCGCCCGATACGTACGGCACACTTTTCGCCCTCTGCCCCTTGACACTTCCACTTTCGCAATTATTATTAGCACTCTCTTGAAGGGAGTGCTAATAATGCACCCCCCTGATGGCCCGCCGCCACATTGCGATCGGGTGTCGTTTTCACTTTATGACGTACTGTAAGGAGCAAAAAATGAACATTCGTCCGCTGCATGACCGTGTATTGGTTCGCCGTGTTGAGGAGGAGACCACCACCGCCGGTGGCATCGTCCTGCCCGGTTCCGCTGCCGAGAAGCCCAATCAGGGCGAGATCCTGGCCGTTGGCAAGGGCAAGATCCTGGAGAATGGCAATGTCCGCCCGATGGAGATCAAAGTGGGTGACAAGGTGATGTTCGGCCAGTACGGCGGTACCACCGTGAAGGTCAACGGCGAAGAGCTGCTGATGATGCGTGAAGAGGACATCATGGGCGTTATCGAAGCCTGATCCCCCCCCGCTGAATTTTAAAGAGTTTCTTAGAGGAAGTTTGAGATGAGTGCAAAAGAAGTAAAGTTTGGTGATGACGCCCGCCACCTGATGCTCAAGGGTGTCAATACCCTGGCCGACGCGGTGAAGGTAACCCTGGGCCCGAAGGGGCGTAACGTAGTGCTGGACAAATCCTTTGGTGCCCCCACCATCACCAAGGATGGCGTCTCCGTGGCCAAGGAGATCGAACTGGAGAACAAGTTCGAGAACATGGGTGCACAGATGGTAAAAGAGGTTTCGTCGCAGACCGCTGATATCGCCGGTGACGGTACCACCACCGCGACCGTACTGGCCCAGGCTATCCTGCGTGAGGGGATGAAGGCCGTTACTGCCGGCATGAACCCGATGGATCTGAAGCGCGGAATCGACAAGGCGGTTATCGCCACCGTTGAGGAGCTGAAGAAGCTCTCCAAGCCCTGCGAGGATACCAGGGCGATCACCCAGGTTGGCACCATCTCCGCCAACTCCGATGAGACCATCGGCAAGATCATCTCCGACGCGATGGACAAGGTAGGTAAGGACGGTGTTATCACCGTTGAAGAGGGTTCCTCCCTGATCGACGAGCTCGACGTGGTTGAGGGGATGCAGTTCGACCGCGGCTACCTCTCCCCCTACTTCATCAACAACCAGGAGAAGATGCAGGCCGAGCTGGAGAGCCCGTACATCCTGCTGTTCGACAAGAAGATCTCCAACATCCGTGAGTTGCTGCCGATCCTTGAGGGTGTTGCCAAGGCGGGCAAGCCGCTGCTGATCATCGCCGAGGATGTGGAGGGCGAGGCCCTGGCCACTCTGGTGGTCAACTCTATTCGCGGTATCGTCAAGGTAGCCGCGGTGAAGGCTCCCGGCTTTGGCGACCGTCGCAAGGCGATGCTGCAGGATATGGCGATCCTCACCGGTGGCCAGGTGATCTCTGAAGAGGTTGGTCTGAGTCTGGAGAAGGCGACCCTCAACGAGCTGGGCTCTGCCAAGCGCGTGGTTGTCTCCAAAGAAAACACCGTGATCGTTGACGGTGCTGGCACCAGGGGCGAGATAGAGGCCCGTGTCACCCAAATCCGTGCCCAGATGGAAGATACCTCTTCTGATTATGACCGCGAGAAGTTGCAGGAGCGCGTAGCCAAGCTCTCCGGCGGAGTTGCCGTGATCAAGGTCGGTGCCGCCACCGAAGTTGAGATGAAAGAGAAGAAGGACCGCATCGACGACGCCCTGCACGCCACCCGTGCCGCGGTAGAGGAGGGTGTGGTTGCCGGTGGTGGTGTCGCCCTGGTGCGTGCGCTGATGTCGATCGGCGAGCTCAAGGGTGCCAACCACGATCAGGATATCGGTATCCAGATCGCCTGCCGCGCGATGGAAGAGCCGTTGCGCCAGATCGTTGCCAATGCCGGTGATGAGGCCTCCGTGGTCGTCAACAAGGTGAAAGAGGGTTCCGGTAACTACGGTTACAACGCCGCCTCCGGTGAGTACGGTGACATGATCGAGATGGGTATCCTCGACCCGACCAAGGTGACCCGCTCTGCGCTGCAGAACGCCGCCTCTGTGGCCGGTCTGATGATCACCACCGAGGCGATGGTCGCCGAGATCCCGAAGGATGACGCTGCCGGCGGTGGTGACATGGGCGGAATGGGTGGTATGGGCGGCATGATGTAAGCCTCGGTTAACCCGCCAACGAATAGAAAGGCCCCCCAGAGACGGTGGGGCCTTTTTATTTATGGGGGAGCTGGCGCTATAATGCGCGCCACACCGGCGCAGATCGGTCACACTTTTCTAACACTACAGCTACCGGGAAGACCCCCACGGAGGGGCCGTTATGAATCTACTCGATGCAGCCGGCACATGGTGCATTCTGGTCAGTATCGTCTTCGCCTGCAGGCTCTACTGCATGGGTGCGATGCAGACACGCCTGGGAGAGTGGCATGCCCACCTGCTCACCGTAGTGTTAAGTATGACGGCGGTGTTTCTCTTCGGTGCGTTTTTTCTTATCGGTAACCCGGTGGAGGATATGGCGCTGCTCTGGTGGATAGGTGGCTTGTGGCTGACCATGAGTGTGCTCTTTGAGCTCACGCTGCGCCGACTGGTGCTGGGGATGGAGTGGCAGCGGGCACTGTCCGATTACGATTTGCGCAAGGGGCGCCTCTACTCACTGCTCCTGTTGACAGTATTCTTTACCCCGCGGGCAAGCTACCATCTCTTTTTTATTTAACCCAGAAATGTAATGGATGTGCAGATGATCGATCTCTCTACAAACTATAGCCGCCGGGTGCTGTTACGCCTCTTCGCCCTGATGATGATCGCACTGGCACTGATACTGGGTGGCCTGAAGGTGATCGGCGAGGTCTACTTTAGTAACCAGTTGACCGATACCGGTCTCATTATCAATGGGGTGATCGTCGGGCTCTTTGTCGTTGGTACCCTGAAGATTATCGCTGTGTTGCTGCAGTATCAGAGCGAGGAGAGTGCCCTGCATCAGCTGGTTGAGGCGCTGGAGGATGGGGACTACCTGCCGGAGAGCGAGGTTTCGCCCAAACGCCTCATCGCACAGCGACTGCAGGTAATCCGCATGCTTAGCAAACGCAACGCCCCGGTCGACCACAGTGCGCTGGCCGCAACGCTGCTTGCCAGTGAGAGTACCCGAATCAGCTTTAGCCGGTTTGTGAATAACACCCTGATCCTGGTCGGTGTGTTCGGCACTATCGTCTCACTCTCAATGGCGCTGGTCGGTGCCTCCAACCTGCTCAGCAATGTGGAGAGCATGGCGGGGATGGAGCGGGTGATCCACGGCATGTCGACCGCCCTCTCTACCACCATGACGGCGATCGTCTGCTACCTCTTTTTCGGCTACTTTTTTATTAAACTGACCGACGCCCAGACACGACTGCTGGGTAATATCGAGCAGGTCACCACCCTCTATCTGTTGCCCCAGTACACCCACTCCAGTGACACCATGCTGCACGAGGTGGCGGGGTTGGTGCGCAGCCTGCAACAGGTGGTGAGCCAGATGCAGCAGGCACAGGGCGACTATCTCACCGCCGGGCAGGGGCTGCGCGAGGTAGTGGCGCAGGTGAATGAGCAGATAACCCCGCTGGGCAGAAATATCGAGACCATTAAAGGTGTATTGCACGAGGGCTTCCGTCTACCGCAGAAGGACGTCGAGGAATGAGTTTCGTAGACCTGCGCACCAATGGCGCGGCCGATACCAGCCACGGCGGGTTCTGGCCCTCCTTCACCGACATCATGATGGTGGTGGTGATGATCTTTATGTTTGCCAGCGTCGTATTAATCGTTCGCAACTGGGATCTGGTGCAGGAGCTGCGTAACACGATGGAGGCAGAGCGCATCGCCGCAGAGATGGCGCGTAACGTCTCCGAGACCAACGCCACCCTGGAAGAGCAACTGGCGCAGGCGCAGTATCTGCTCTCCGAACTGCGCATGAAGAATATGCAACTGAGTGAAGAGGGCGAGCAGCAGCGGGCAAAATTAGCCGAGAACGACACGACCATTCTTGCCCTGACTAACAAACTGAGCGATAGCGAGGGGGCGCTACAGCGTGAGACACGCCAGCGCGAACAACTCGATGAGCAGCTACAGAAGAGCATGGGCGACCTGGCACTGCTGAACGAACAGTATGCACAGCAGCAGCAGCGCCTCACAGGAATTACCAGCCAGCTTTCGGCGCTGGAGGAGAGCCACCGCAAGCAGGCCGATGAGCTGAATCAGTTCAAACAGACCAACTCGACCCAGTTGCAGGAGCTCACCTCACTGCAGGAGGAGTATGATGACCTTAAGGTTAAATACGACAAACTGATCAAGCCCGCCCGTACCGCCAAGGGTAAGTACGTAGTCGAAGTGCGTTATGAAAAACGCGACGGTAAAGGGGTGATCTACCTGAAGGACAAGGGTGATGCACAGGCAAAACTTGTCACCAGTAAAGAGATGCACACCAAACTGGCAGCCCTGAAGAAGGCCAATCCCGGCAAGCTCTACATCAAAATCATTATCCCCTCCGATAGCGGCCTCTCCTATAACGAGGCGTGGAAGTTTATGAAGGGCGTATTAGAGAAGTATGATTATTATTATCAGATGTAGGATTGTATGTGAGTCCCGAGATACAGATTGGGGTTAGGAGAAAACCCCAACCTACGGCTTACTGCTAAACTAAGGGCTTTAACCATCCCCGGGGGTCTGGGTGTCCAGCCAACAACAACCGGCGGCTCATCTGCCGCAACAACTACAACAACGTGCCGTTGAACAGTGGCAGCAGATTGCCGAGAGGCTGAACGATACCCTTCCCGCGCTGGATGAGACCCAGATCGCTGAGGCGCAACGGGTGCTGGCGTTAAGCGAATTTGTCAGCCAGAGTTTGCAGCGTGATAGCAAACTACTGGCCGACCTTGTCGACTCCAACGATCTCTATCGCAACTACGAACCTCTGGATTATGCCGCCAGCCTGAAGGCCTATCTTGGTGATTGCGCTGACGAGAAGCAGCTGGGTGAGATGTTGCGCAGGTACCGGCGCCGCGAGATGGTGCGTATCGCCTGGCGTGACCTGGCGGGTAGGGCCGACCTTGTCGAGACCACCGCTGACCTCTCCTACCTGGCCGATGCCTGCATCGATGCGGCGCTGGAACGCCTCTATGAGTGGCACTGCAAGCAGTGGGGTACGCCGATGAGCGGCGAGGGCGAGCAGCAGCGCCTTGTCGTTATCGGTATGGGCAAGCTGGGGGCCTACGAGCTTAATTTCTCCTCTGATGTGGACCTTATCTTCTGCTACGACCAGGAGGGTGAGACCGGGGGGGGGCGCCGCGCCATCGCCAACCAGGAGTTCTTTATCAAACTGGGCCAGGCGCTGATCCGCACCCTGGACGCCACCACCGCCTACGGTTTTGTCTTTCGCGTCGATATGCGGCTGCGGCCCTTCGGCGAGTCGAGCGCGCTCGCCGTTAGTTTTGATGCGATGGAGAACTACTACCAGGTGCATGGTCGCGAGTGGGAGCGTTACGCCATGATCAAGGCGCGGGTCTGCGCCGGTGACAAGAATGCCGGTGAGGAGTTGATGGCCCGTCTGCGCCCCTTCGTCTACCGTAAGTATGTCGACTACGGCGCCTTCGAGTCGCTGCGTGAAATGAAGGAGATGATCGCCCGTGAGGTGAAGCGCAAGGGGATGGAGGATAATGTCAAACTCGGCGCTGGCGGCATTCGTGAGGTGGAGTTTATCGGTCAGGCCTTTCAGCTGATCAAGGGTGGACGCGAGCCGACCCTGCAGCGTCGGCGCATCCTCACCGTGCTGGAGGCGCTACGCGGTTTTAATCTGTTGCCCGATTTCGTGGTCGATGAGCTTGTGGTCGCCTACACCTTCCTGCGCAACACAGAGCATCGTATTCAGGAGTGGGCCGAGCAGCAGAGCCACATGCTCCCGACCGATGAGGTGGGGCGGGCGCGCCTCGCCAACGGCATGGGCTTTGAGGATTGGGCAGAGTTTGAGCCGGTGCTGCGCGAGCACATGCGCCTGGTACACGAGCACTTCGAGCAGGTTTTCGCCGCGCCGCAGACCGAACACGCCGAGAGTGACGAACTGGACCTTACCGGTGTCTGGCAGGGGAGTATGGATAGCGAGCTGGCACTCACTACCCTGCAGCAGCTCGGATTTGCAGAGGGCGAAGAGATGTTACGCCTCCTCGGTCAGGTGCGCGAGGGGAGGGCGGTAAGGGCGCTCAGTGCCCAGGGGCGGATGCGTATCGACCACCTGATGCCGCTGCTGATCGGCGCGGTGGCCAAGAGCAAAACGCCTGATGAGACCCTGCGCCGCCTGCTGGCAGTGATTGAGGCGATAGGGCGGCGTAGCGCCTATATCGCCTTGCTGGTGGAGAACCCGATGGCGCTGTCGCAACTGGTGCGGCTGTGCGGTGCCAGCCCCTGGATTGCCCAGCACCTGAGTCGTTTTCCTCACCTGCTCGACGAGCTGCTCGACCCGCGCACCCTCTACGCCCCACCGAGCCGCGAGGAGCTGGCCAACGAGGTGCGCCAGCGGCTGATGCATATCGATGCCGATGATCAGGAGGCGCAGATGGAGGCACTGCGCCACATCAAGCAGGCCCACGTACTGCGGGTCGCCGCCGCCGACGTGATGGAGGTGGTACCACTGATGGTAGTAAGCGATCACCTCACTGACATCGCCGAGGTGATGGTGGAGGCGGCCTTCGACCTCGCCTGGCGTCACCTGGTGGCGCGCCACGGCAGGCCGGAGAGCTGTGACGAGCGGGTCTGCGATACCGGCTTTGCGGTGATCGCCTACGGCAAGATGGGGGGACTGGAGCTGGGCTACGGCTCCGACCTCGATATCGTCTTCCTTCACAGCAAGGAGAGTGAGGGCAAGGCGACCGGTGGCGAGCGGCCGCTCGACAACGCGGTGTTCTATGCCCGCCTCGGACAGCGCATGATTCACGTGCTCAACACCCGCACCGCCGCTGGCGAGCTCTACGAGATCGACACCCGCCTGCGCCCCAGTGGTGCCTCCGGCCTGCTGGTGAGTAACGTAGACGCCTTCGGCGACTACCAACGCGAACAGGCCTGGACCTGGGAGCACCAGGCGCTGTGTCGTGCCCGCTTTATTAATGGTGATGCGGGGATCGCTACCGCCTTTAACGCGGTGCGCCAGGCGATCCTCACCAGCGAGCGCGACATCGACAAACTGCGCGGCGAGGTACGCGAGATGCGCGAGAAAATGCGCGACAATCTCAGCAAGGACAGTGACGTTCTTTTCGACCTCAAGCAGGGCCACGGCGGCATCGCCGATATCGAGTTCATGGTGCAGTTCCACCTGCTCGCCTACTCGCATCAATACCCGGAGTTAATCGAGTATTCCGACAACATCCGCCAGCTCGAGGCACTGGCCCGCGTCGGCCTGCTCAGCGAAGAGCAGGCCGAAATGCTCACCAACGCCTATCGCGGCTACCGAGCCCGCGCCCACCGTCTGGTGTTGCAACAACAAAAAGCGGTGGTGGCGCGTGAGGAGTTCCAGGCCGAGCGCGAGGCGGTGGCGGGGATGTGGCGGGGGGTTATGGAGGGGTAACAGGGAGGCATAGGAAGGCTATGTGGAAAACCAGAGGAACGATTTATCTGATGTTGCTATTTATGGCGACTCACGCAAATGCTGGTGCGGCACGGTGTGGTGACCTGTGGACTGGGGTTTGGGGGGAGAGTCCTCCCCTCGTCCTGTTGCCTGTGCCGGAAAAGGCTGATAATCAGTATCGTGATTATGCCGAGGCGGTGAATCTTTACCGCAAGGGATATCATCAATTACTCCGCCCGCAGGAATTTCACGATCAGCACAATCCCTCGCAGGAGAAGAAAAAGAAGAGGGGCTGGGTGGTGAAATTGCCCCGACCCTATTCCGATTATGGCTACTTCGGCCTGGGGATACACAACGCCCTCTTGTCTCTGGCCGATCAACGCTACACCCCCGCCTTCTACTGCATGGGCAAGGTGCATGAGTTTGGTATCGGTGTTCCCATCAACTACTCAGAGGCGTGGGCCTGGTACCACCTGGCGGCAACGGTCGATGGTCTTGAGGCAAAGCCCCTACGTGACAGGGTGGCGAAAAAGTTGGATTGGCAGAGCGAGATGGAAGCCCATCGTGTTTATAGGGTTTATTTGAAGCGCTATACCGATTTTGACGAGACCTCATCTACCACCATTTTGCACTGAGCCAGGGGTGAGGGTGGTTTCGCCGCCGCCCTGCCCTGTGTATTATTAGCGGTTCTGTAATTCGGCAGCCCTTTTTACCCCTTGAGGAGAGCAACACATGACGATGGATGACCGCGACGGCGTCATCTGGCTGGATGGCAAGATGGTACCCTGGCGTGAGGCGAAGACCCACGTCCTGACCCACACCCTGCACTACGGCATGGGGGTGTTCGAGGGGGTGCGTGCCTACAAGACCGACAAGGGGGCGGCGATCTTCCGCCTGCAGGAGCACACCGACCGCCTGTTCCGCTCCGCCCACATCATGAACATGCCGATGCCCTTCTCCAAGGAGGAGCTCAACGAGGCGCAGAGGGCGGCGGTGGCCGAGAACAACCTGGAGTCTGCCTACATCCGCCCGATGTGCTTCTACGGCTCGGAGGGGATGGGTCTGCGCGCCGATAACCTCAAAGTGCACATCATGATCGCCGCCTGGTCGTGGGGCGCCTACCTCGGCGCCGAGGGGATGGAGAAGGGGATCCGCATCCGCACCTCCTCCTACACCCGCCACCACGTCAACATCACCATGTGCAAGGCCAAGGCCAACGGCAACTACATGAACTCGATGCTCGCCCTGCAGGAGGCCCTGGCCTGCGGCATGGACGAGGCGATGCTGCTCGACAACGAGGGCTACGTGGCCGAGGGCTCCGGCGAGAACATCTTCCTGGTGCGCGATGGCGTGCTCTACACCCCGGACCTTACCTCGGCGCTCGACGGCATCACCCGCAACACCATCTTCCAGCTGGCCGACGAGTGTGGCCTCAAGGTGAAGGAGAAGCGCATCACCCGTGACGAGGTCTACGTCGCCGACGAGGCCTTCTTCACCGGTACCGCCGCCGAGGTGACCCCGATCCGTGAGGTCGACAACCGCAAGATCGGCATCGGTCGTCGCGGCCCGATCACCGAGAAGCTGCAGGGCATGTACTTCGACCAGGTACACGGGCGTCGCAGCGAGCATCCAGAGTGGCTGACGCTGGTTAAATAACAACAATCTGATCGCAGGGGGAGGAGAGTATGGAACAGCGTGGCGAGAAGCTTAAGCAGGCCAATGCGGTGACGCGTTATGAGATCACCGAGGACGACCTTCCCCTCCACTGCCCGATGCCCGGTATGGCGTTATGGAACTCCCACCCGCGCGTCTTCCTCGACGTAAAAGCAGAGGGACATGCACAGTGTCCCTACTGTAGCGCCGAGTACATCCTCAAATAGCAGGGGGCCGAAAGGCCCCTTTTTCATAGCGGATGCCGATAGCGTCTGTTGTCTCTAGGCCCTGACGATGTGTTGCGCATGCTCCCCCCGATAGACCCCCCGTGAATCGACGATAAGCCTGGCGTGTCGACGGATCTGGTCATAGTCGAAGAGGGTGTGGTCGGTGGCGATAACGCAACAGTCATAGGAGGCGAGAGACTCATCACTCAGGGTGACACTCTCAAGGTCAAAGCGGTAGTTGCGCATTTTGGGAAAGCGCGCCACGTGGGGATCGGAGTAGGCGACCTTTGCGCCCCTGTCACGCAACAGTGCCATCATCGCTACAGCGGGTGATTCGCGGGTATCATCCACATCCTTTTTGTAGGCGATGCCGAGTATCAGGATGCGGCTGCCGTTGATCGATTTACGTTCACGGTTGAGCGCCTCGGCGACCTTGCCCACCACCCACTCGGGCATGGCGCTGTTGACCTCGCCGGCCAGTTCGATAAAACGGGTGTGCACCCCGTACTCCCGCGCCTTCCAGGTGAGGTAGAAGGGGTCGACGGGGATACAGTGCCCCCCCAGTCCGGGGCCGGGGTAGTAGGGGACAAAGCCGAAGGGTTTGGTGGCGGCCGCATCGATCACCTCATGGATATCGATCCCCATCCGGTCGGCGACGATCTTCATCTCATTGACCAGCCCGATATTGACCGCGCGGTGGATATTCTCCAGCAGCTTGGCCATCTCCGCGGCGCGGGTGGAGCTCAACTCGACAACGGTAGTGATCACCTGCTCATAGAGTGCAACGCCGGCGCGCAGGCAGGCGGGGGTGATGCCGCTACACAATTTGGGAATGGTGCTGGTAGAAAAATCGGGATTGCCGGGGTCTTCGCGCTCCGGCGAGTAGACCAGATAGAGCTCCTCGCCGACCTTCAGGCCGGTACTCTCCAGTCGCGGTAACAACTCCTCCTCGGTGGTTCCGGGGTAGGTGGTGCTCTCCAGTGAGACGACCTGGCCGGGACGCAGGTGGGGGAGACAGCTCTCGACCGTCTCGATAACGTAGCGCAGGTCGGGCTCCTGGTGGCGGTTGAGAGGGGTTGGCACACAGATGATCAGGGCGTCGGCCTCGGCAACCCGGGAGAAGTCGCTGGTGGGGCTGAAACCCTGCTCAAGGGCGCGGGCGATCTCCCCGGCGCTGATATGGCCAATATAGCTACTGCCGTGACAAAGGGTTTTGACCTTCTCCTCATCGATATCAAAGCCGATCACCCGGTAACCGACATCGGCATAACGCAGCATCAGCGGCAGGCCGACATAGCCGAGTCCGAGGATGCCGATGGTCGCCGATCTGTTGTGGAGTTTTTCGAGTAAATTCATCTCTTCAGGCTGCTCGTCGTGTGAGAACTACAGCAGATATCCGCGCAAAAAAAACGTTATACTACACCGATTTATCACTACATGAACGGTGTGGTTGTGACGCATATTCTCTCTTTTGTGGATGCACGGGTGCTAATAGTAGGTGACCTGATGCTGGACCGCTACTGGCAGGGCGAGACCTCGCGTATCTCACCCGAGGCCCCGGTGCCGGTGGTCCGGGTTGAGCAGATCGAGGAGCGGGCCGGTGG
The DNA here is from genome assembly GCA_029879245.1 of Chromatiales bacterium. Classification (GTDB taxonomy): domain Bacteria; phylum Pseudomonadota; class Gammaproteobacteria; order Thiohalomonadales; family Thiohalomonadaceae; genus JAPHSX01. The sequence goes on from JAOUQQ010000077.1 coordinate 11,298, forward strand.
CGCCGGCAACGTGGCGCTGAATATTGCCGCACTGGGGGGCAAGGCGGTGGTGCAGGGGCTGACCGGGCAGGACGAGGCGGCCGATGCCCTGGCCCGCACCCTGCAGGGTGCCGGGGTGGCGTGCCACTTCGAGCGGCTGGAGGGCTATCCGACCATTACCAAGCTGAGGGTGCTGAGTCGCCACCAGCAGCTGATTCGACTCGATTTTGAGGATGGCTTCCCCGGCTGCGATCTCAGCGGCCTGCAGCAGCGTTTTGCCGATCAGGTGAGCGATGCCGCGGTGGTAGTGCTCTCTGACTACAGCAAGGGGGCGCTACGTGAGGCGGCTACGCTGATCGAGCTGGCCCGTGCCGCCGGCAAGCCGGTGGTGATCGACCCCAAGGGCACTGACTTTACCCCCTATCGCGGAGCCACCGTGATCACCCCCAACATGCACGAGTTTGAGGCGGTGGTGGGCCACTGTGCCGACGATGACGAGGTGGTGCAAAAAGGTGAGGTGCTGCGTGATGAGCTGGGGCTGGAGGCGCTACTGATCACCCGCAGCGAGAAGGGGATGACCCTGCTGCAGCGCGGCGAAGAGCCGCTGCACATCCCCACCAAGGCGCGTGAGGTTTACGATGTGACCGGTGCCGGTGATACGGTGGTCTCAGTGTTGGCCGCCTCGCTGGCAGCGGGTAGTTCGCTGCGTGAGGCAACGGTACTGGCAAATGTCGCCGCCGGGGTGGTGGTCGGCAAACTGGGCACCGCCACCGTCTCGGTGGCCGAGTTGCAACGTGCGATGCGTGAGCAGGATGAGAT
>JAOUQQ010000163.1 GCA_029879245.1 Chromatiales bacterium
CACTACCCTCGTGCACCATTCGCATCGCCCTACCAATGTGTGCGAGTTGTGCGGCGCTCGCCAGCTCCTCCTCATCATAGTCATTGCGGGCGCGTGCAATGGCTATCGCCTGGTGGGCGGCGTGAAAGGCACGGCAGTAGAGCCCCCGCAATTGCTGCTGTACCCCCTCGTCACACTGCTCTTCTGCCACCACCACTCTGGGCAGCAACTGGCGCAGGGGCTCGAGTCCCATCATCATCAGGGCGTGGCGGGCGTTGGTGACAGGGTGACGGTTCTGTCTGTGACGTGAGGTGTTGAGGTGGCCAAGCAGCAGTACGCTCAGACCCAGGTCGCTCTCGACGATATCGGCGATCTCACCCATATCGCTGCCATCACTGCTGGCCAACTGGCGTATCCTCTGCAGATTCTCCTTGAGCGCGGGTAGCGGTAGTTGCGCTAACCGCTTAACCGTCTCTGCCAATGCCTCGCCCATCTCTTCTCGCTCACTCCGCTCTGCTGGATGCCAACACTACTGTTTGACGATGTATGGGCAACATCGCCGTTTTTTAAGTAGTGAGGAGGGGGAATCACCCCGAAGCTTAATACTCCTCGGCGAACTGCTGAAGCTGCGTGGCGATCCTGTGGTAGCTGGCGAGGCGCTGCGGGGTGATCTCGCCACGCTCTGCCGCACCCTTGAGGGCGCAGCCCGGCTCCTGCTGGTGGCGACAGTCGCGGAATTTGCAGTGACCGAGGTGGGGGCGGAACTCGCGAAAGCCGTCGGCCAGGGTGGCCTCATCCATCGCCCAGAGGCGAAACTCCCGCACCCCCGGCGAGTCGATCACATCGCCCCCCTGCGGGAGGTGGTAGAGGCGGGCGGTAGAGGTGGTGTGCTGCCCCAGGCCGCTACGCTCGGAGAGCGCCTTCACCGCGATGTCGAGCCCCGGCATCAGGGCATTACTGAGCGACGACTTGCCCACCCCCGACTGGCCGACGAAGACATTGCTGTGGCCCTTGAGCTGGTCGATGAGTTCATCCAGACCGTGATTCACCTTAGTGCTGGAGGTGAGCACCCGATAGCCGATGTCGCGGTAGCGATGTAGTAGCTGCTCCACCTCGCCGCGGTTCACCTCGTCGATGAGGTCGTACTTGTTAAACAGCAGCAGCGGGGTGATGCCGGTCAGCTCGGCGGCGGCCAGATACTGGTCGATAAGCTCGGTGCTGTAGGCGGGGGCGGGGGCGGCGACGACGATGATCTGATCCAGATTGGCGGCCAGCGCCTTCAGCTCGCCGTGGGCATCGGGGCGCGAGAGCAGGGAGCGGCGCTCCAGCAGTGCGGTGACTACGCCCCCCTCCTGTGCCGCCTGCCACACCACCCGGTCGCCCACCACGATCAGCGGCAGGTTCTGGCGCAGGGCGCAGCGCAGCGTCTCGCCACCCTCAGACTCCACCTCCAGTGAGGCACCGTAACTGGCGATCACCAGACCGGTCTGCTCCTCACCCAGGCTACCATTGGCTTTGAGGTTCTCCTCAAGTCGTGCCTGCTTGCGCTCCAGCCGTTCACGTCGCTCCTGCTGGATCTTCTCAGCACGCCACTGCTGGCGACGGTTGAGTTTGCGTCCAGCCATCAGGGCTTAGTGAGTTGCAGCGGCATCACTCCTGCCCGAAGTGGTAGAAGGTGGCGTTGAGGTACTCGGCCACGTCGGCCACATCCTCATCAAACCAGACGATCTGCAGGTTGTTCTTGCAGCGGTCAACCTGCTTCTGCAGCCCCGCCAGGGTGGTGACGCGGCGGTTCTCGCGCGTGTAGATGTCGTTGCCACTATTGCCATAGCCGAGGCGAGAGGCGTGGCATCCCATGCACTGCTCATTATGTAGCTGGGTACCACGGGTGGCATCAGCGGCCTGACTGTTGCTGCTAAACAGCGCCAGGGCCAACAGGGAAACGGTCGTTAGTGCCTTCATCTTCAACTCCTCAATTAACCTTCTGACATTGTAGAGGAGAGGTGGGCGATGCGCACCGGTGCCGGCGGATGGCTGTCGTGAAAGGCCGAGTAGAGGTGATCCGGGGTGAGGGTGCTGGCGTTCTCCTTGTAGAGCTTCACCAGGGCGCTGATCAGATCCCGGCTCTCGGCGTGCTCAGCGGCAAAGTCGTCCGCCTCAAACTCGTGCTTGCGCATCGACATCGCCATCAGCGGCGAGAGGAAGAAGGTAAAGACCGGCAGCACCATCATAAAGAGTGCCAGTGCGGCGTGTACCGAGGGGGTATCTACCCCCAGCGCACTGAAGAACCACGCCTGCTTCATCAGCCAGCCGAGCAGGGCGAGGCCGGCGAGACTCATCACCATCATCAGCACGATGCGCTTCTTGATGTGGTTGCGACGAAAGTGACCCAGCTCGTGGGCCAGCACCGCCTCCACCTCCTCGGCGCTAAGGCTCTCCAGCAGGGTGTCGAAGAAGACAATGCGCTTGTTGCTCCCCAGCCCCGAGAAGTAGGCGTTGCCGTGGGCGGAGCGGCGCGAACCGTCCATCACAAAGATGCCGTTCGATTTAAAGCCGCAGCGGCCGAGCAGGGCGTCGATGCGGCTGCGCAGCGAGGCATCCTCCAGCGGCGTGAATTTGTTAAACAGCGGCGCGATCACCGCCGGGTAGGCCCACATCATCAGCAGGGTAAAGCCGCTCCACACCCCCCACACATAGAGCCACCAGTTATCCCCCATCGACGCCATCAGCCACAGCACCAGCGCCGCCAGCGGTACACCGATCAGCAGCATCAGCACCAGCCCCTTGAGAAGGTCGGCGACAAACAGCCCCGGTGTACTCTTGTTAAAGCCAAAGCGCTGCTCAATGCGAAAGGTACGATAGAGCGAGAAGGGGAGGTCCAGCAGCGTGGTCAGCAGCGTCAGGCTGAGCAGAAAGGCGACCCCGCCCCAAATCGTGCCCAGCTCCAGCCCTGCCCAAAGACCATCCAGCCAGTTGATACCGCCGCCCAGGGTCAGCCCCAGCAGGATCACCGCACTATAGATAAGCTCGATGCGTGACAGCCGCACCTTGGTCATGGTGTAGTCGGCCGCCTTCTGGTGCGCCTCCAGGGTGATCTGTTCGGCAAAGGCATCGGGTACCGCGCCGCGATGGGCACCAACATGGCTCAGCTGGCGCTGCTCCAGCCACATCTGAACGGCCACAGAGAGGGTGAGCATGAGGAGAAAGAGCAGGGTAAAGCTGTGCATGGTTCTATCATTTTCCTTTTAAGAGACGCTGCGGCAGAGTAGCTTTTGCTAGAATAGATCGCAAGTTAACCACCGTGAGAGCGTCATGACCAAGCATGCTGACAACCTGATCTGGATCGACCTGGAGATGACCGGCCTCGACCCCGACAACGACCGCATTATCGAGATCGCCACCATCGTCACCGACTCCCAGCTCAACACACTCGCCGAAGGGCCGGTACTG
>JAOUQQ010000164.1 GCA_029879245.1 Chromatiales bacterium
AACAGGTGCGCAAGCATGTCAGCGTGATCGAGATGGCCAATGAGGTCGACTGTGAGCTGGCAGGGGATGATGCGCAGGAGATCTGGGTCTGCTCTACCGAGATGTACCCCTATGAGGATCTGGGCGTCAGCTTTAATGAGATGTGGGGCAAGGAGCCGGTCTCGGAGCCGTTCCACTATCAGGAGTGGGACTATCAGATCCAGCTGTCGCGTCCCGACTGGGCAACGATCTATGAGCGCCGTCAGCCCAAGGGTGACCCGCAGGAGATCCAGGATATTCTCACCGAGTACAAGCCGATCGCCCACCGTATCAGGCAGATCATCGATCTGCTGACGCCGGAGGGTGTGCAGCGTGTGCGCAATATGGAAGATGGGGATGAGATCGACATCAACGCGGCAATCGACGCGATGATCGCCATCCGTATGGGCGAGCAGCCCAACCCGCGCATCACTATGCGCAACGTGATCAAGAATCGTGACCTCTCGGTAGTGGTGCTGCTAGACCTCTCCGAATCGACCAACGAGGCGATGGCCGGCTCCGACAAGACGGTGCTGCAACTGACCCGCGAGGCGGCGACCCTGGTCTCTACCGCGATTGAGGGGATCGGTGATCCCTTCGCGGTACACGGCTTCGCCTCGGACGGTCGTCACGATGTGCAGTACTACCGCTTCAAGGACTTCAATCAGCACTTTGACGATGAGGCCAAGTCACGCCTTGCCGGTATGAAGGGCGGTCTCTCGACACGGATGGGGGCGGCACTGCGTCACGCCGGACATCATCTGCTGAAGCAGGTGGAGCGTCGCAAGCTGATCCTGCTGGTGACTGACGGGGAGCCGGCGGATATCGATGAGCGCGACCCACAGCATCTGCGGCACGATACCAAGAAGGCGGTGGAGGAGCTCTACTCTACCGGTGTACTCACCTACTGCCTGACCCTGGACCCGAATGCCGACACTTATGTCAGACGCATCTTCGGTGAGAGCAACTATACGATTATCGATAATGTGGATCGCCTGCCAGAGAAGCTGCCTACACTGTTCGCCAGTTTGACCAGCTAGCGGCAATTTGAGAGCGTGCATGTATACCCGCCACGACGAGGTGCCGGTTTTCGAATATCGCGACGGTGTCATTAACGCAATCCACTACAACACCGTGCAAACGGCCTTCAAGCGGCTGGGCGATGAGATCCGGCTGGAGATCCCCAGACTCAAAACACTCGACCTCATTCTGCAGCACGATGCCTGGATTGTGGTCGACCATGCCCTGAACGATATCCCCATCGTTGCCTGGACCAACTTTGATGTTGAGCGGCGCAATGCACTGCATACCCCGGTTCACTGCCAGCTGCGCCTCTTCCATATGAATGGAGGGATCATCCTTAAGCGTGTACTTGAGGCGATGGAGCTATTGCTCGGCGAACGGTTGAGTGATCTGGAAAGCTCTCATAGCGTGATTCGTTTCCCGGCCCCTGAGTAGTTACCCCGTTTATAGCGCAGATGGACTTCCTCTCAGGAGGTGCTATTATAATCCCGACTCAAATAATAAGAATTTAACGGGATATGCAATCATGAACAGCGCTACAGTGCGTAGTACCTTATCCATTCGAAGAAATTCTGACATAAAATCTACTGCTGGCTGATATGCCGGTATGTGCGCCAATGCAAAGGGAGCGTGACGAAATGGATTTACGACTATCAATAGCAGTTTTCAGAGCCTTGATTCACTACGGGCTGCAGTCATGAGCACTGAACCGCAATCCCCGGCCGTGCGTAGTAAGGTGCTGCTGGTCGATGATGCCCCGGAGAACCTCACCATCCTGCTGGAGGTGTTGAAGGATGAGTATCAGGTTGTGGCGGCCAGGAGTGGGCTAAAGGCGCTGGAGATGGCTCACCAGAGTCCACGCCCCGATATCATCCTGCTTGATGTGGTGATGCCCGAGATGGATGGTTATGAGGTCTGTCGCCGTCTGAAACAGGACGAGGCAACCCGTGATATTCCCGTTATCTTCATTACGGCGCTTGCCGAAGATGTGAATGAAGAGAAGGGCTTTGATGTGGGCGCAGTCGACTACATTACCAAACCGATCAGCGCCTCTATCGTTCGCGCCAGGGTGCGTACCCATCTCGCCCTCAAACAGGCGCAGCAGCAACTTCAGCAACAGAATCGGGCATTGATAGAGGGCGCACAACTGCGTGAGGATGTTGAACGTATCATGCAGCATGATCTCAAGGGGCCACTCACCACCATCATCGGCATGCCAACCCTGCTGCTCAATAAAGAGAATATTACCGACAGGCAGAAAGAGACACTGAATCTGATCAAGGATGCGGGTTATCTGATGCTGGAGATGATCAACAGCTCACTCAATCTCTACAAAATGGAGAGCGGTAGCTACAACTACAATCCCCAGCAGGTTGATCTGCTGCAGATAACGCAGAAGGTTTTTGCTGAGTGCCAGAACCTCTGCGCCGCCCATGAGGTGACACTGCATCTCACACGTGAACTGGAGTTGCCGCAAAGCGAGGATACCTTCCCGATAATGGCTGAGGAGTTGCTAAGCCATACCATGCTCTCCAATTTAATAAAAAATGCGGTTGAGGCATCGCCGGCAGGGGGAACGGTAGCGGTTAATCTCTCTCATCAGGGGGGGAGGCCCACCATTGCTATTCATAACCAGGGTGAAATACCACAGGCGATCCGCGAACGCTTCTTCGACAAATACGTTACCGCCGGAAAACAACAGGGAACCGGACTTGGTACCTATTCGGCCAGATTGATGGCAAAGACCCAGGGGGGGGAGATCAGTTTTGAGAGTAGCAAGGATGAGGGGACGACATTGAGGGTGGTGTTTGGGGGGAACTGTTAATACCCCCTCAAGCGTTCACACGGCGCTAAAAAAATCATTCCCCTTATCATCGACAATAATAAACGCGGGAAACTCCTTAACCTCAATACGATAGACCGCCTCCATCCCCAGTTCCGGATAGTCGATGATCTCTGATCTGGTGATGTTGTTTTCTGCCAGGATCGCCGCGGCACCACCGATGGAGCCCAGGTAGAAGCCACCGTGTTTTTTACACGACTCGGTGACCTGACGGCTGCGGTTGCCCTTGGCCAGCATCACCATTGAACCGCCGTTGGACTGGAACAACTCAACGTAGCTGTCCATGCGCCCGGCGGTGGTGGGGCCGAAGGAGCCGGAGGCGTAGCCCTCCGGGGTCTTGGCGGGGCCGGCGTAGTAGACGATATGATTTTTAAAGTAGTCGGGTAGCGGTTCGCCGTTGTCGACTCTCTCTTTCAGTTTGGCGTGGGCGATGTCGCGGGCGACGATGATCGGGCCGTTGAGCAGAAGGCGGGTCTTGATCGGATAGCGGGAGAGTTCGGCGCGAATTTCATCCATCGGGCGATTGAGGTCTATCCGTACC
>JAOUQQ010000078.1 GCA_029879245.1 Chromatiales bacterium
GAAGAAGCCAGGCAGACGCAGGGCGTTCATACCACCGGAGATGATCGGGGTGGTGGGCTTCATGCCGTACCACTTCTGGAAGTAGACCGGACCCTGGCACTCGTCACGCTCGATCATGTAGGCGATACCCTTATCAGAGGCCTCACCCTCCATCTTGCCGTAACCCATGGTGCCCACGTGGATACCGGAGGCACCCTGCAGACGGCTCATCTTGGCCAGAACGAAGGCGGTGTAGCCACGCTTGGAAGAGGGAGAGGTAACGGCACCGTGACCGGCGCGGTGGTAGTGCAGGTACTGACCGGGGTACTGACGACGGGCAGTGGTAACCATACCGGGACCACCAACGTAACCGTCAACCAGGAAGGCTACCTTGTCCGCGTCCTCACCGAAGGTCTCGAGGATGAAGTCGGCACGGGCGCACATCTCATAGTGGTCATCAGCGGTGATGTTGGCAGAGAAGAGCTTGGCTTCGCCGGTCTCGTCCTGGGCGCGCTTCATCGCGTCGGCAACGAGGGGGTAAACCTTCTTCGCCGGGCAGAAGACCTGATTGCCCTGGGGCTCGTCGTTCTTGATGAAGTCACCACCGAGCCAGAACTGGTAGGCGGCATTGGCGAAGGGCTCGGGACGCAGGCCCAGCTTCGGCTTGATGATGGTACCGGAGATGTAACCGCCGTTCTCAACCGGACGGCCGAGGATGCGCCACATGTCGCTGATGTCGCGGGCAGGGCCGTCGAACAGCTGGATCATGCGCGGCGGCATGTAGAAGTCGATCATCTTGGCGTGTTTACAGTCGCCCATGCCCTGGTTGTTACCGATGGCCAGGGTGAGGAAGGAGACCAGCATGGTGCGGCCGTCGGTGACGTTGCGGTCGAACAGCTCGATGGGGTATGCGATACGCATATCCTCGGTGGCCTCGTCGATGTAGTAAACCAGGGCGTCAACGCCCTTGGTGAACTCGTCAGTGGTGCAAACTTCTACGTTGGTGCCGGTTGAAGACTCGGCAGCAAAGTGGGCAGCAACCTCGAGGAAGCCGTAGCCTGCAGCAGGCGCCATTTTGTAAGCAACGAGGACGTGCTTACCACCAGCGATCAGATCCTCTTCTTTCAGGGAGAGGTCTGCGTAACGATTTGACTGATCCATTCTATGAACCCTATATCAAGCCACCGCGGACGGCGGTATTACAATTTGACCAGTTCAACTGTTGCCAAACTGGCCCCGAAACAAAATGTCGGTGAATTATAGGGGCATACAGGATAAATGGAAATCGAACATATTGATTGGTGTCATAGATAATCGTCGATATTGCAGCCGATTTTCAGCCTGATCAGGCTTACTATATCTATCTCTTATTCAAAAACATTGATAATTATCTATGACATGACCTGCCACTCCTGCCGGAGAGTGGCTAGGTCACAGAGGGCATGGCGAGGGGTGTTAGCTGTAGCCCTCTTCGTTGTGGAACTTCTTGAAGGCGCGCTCAGAGATGCTCTCCCCCTCCCGCTTTAGCAGCTCAATGAGCTTGCTGGCGGCCAGTGAGAGCACCTTCCCCCTGGGGTAGACCAGATACCAGTGACGGTTAATGGGGAAACCCTTTACATTCAAAATGGCGATGTCACCAACGTTGATCTCGTTGATCACCGTCGGCACCGAGGCGACCGTGATACCGAGATTCTGCAACAGGCCGAGGCGGATCGCCTCATTTCCCCCCAGCACCATCTTTACGTGCGGCTCGAACTTGAAGTCGGCAAAGACCTTCTCTATGTGGGAGCGTATTCCAGAGCCGCTTTCACGCATCAGAAAGGGCTCATCCACCAGGTCATGGATCTCCAGTCGCTTTCCCACCAGGGGGTTGGAGGCGTTGGCAACAAAGGCAAGGGGGTTCACTGCAAGGGGTGAGGAGTGAACATTAAGGTCCTCAGGGGGCATACCGAGGACGTAGAAGTCATCCTTGTTGCCCTGGATACGATTGAGTAACTGCTCCTTGTTGCCCACGCGCATCGCCACCTTGATGTCGGGGTGCTCTTTGGTGAACTCGTGGATCACCCTTGGCACAAAGTACTGTGCGGTTGAGATCACCGTCAGCTTTACCGTGCCGCCGGCAAATCCCTTGATATGGTTGATCTTCTGCTCGGCCACGGAGAGGCTGGAGAGGATCTGCTCGACCGCCTCCATCAGCGCCTGGCCCGACTCGGTGAGGTAGACCTTGCGGCCAATGCGCTCGAACAGGTCAACCTCCAGAATGTCGACCAGCTTTTTCACCTGCATCGAGACCGTGGGTTGGGTCAGGTGCAACTCATCCGCTGCCCGGGAGAAGCTCTGGTGGCGGGCAATCGCCTCAAACACCTGCAACTGGCGCAGGGTGGCGCTACGGGCAATCTTTGAGATCTGATCGGGCAAGAGGCACCTTTTCAATAAAGGGAAAGTGGCATTTTAACAGGTTTCCTGCATCGCACCGTGATCAGGCCGTTAACGAGGCGTGGCATCCCGGTCCAGCTGCTGTAGATGTTGCAGCTTCTCTGCGATCTTCTTCTCCAGCCCCCGCTCAACCGGGTGGTAATAGCTGCGCTCCCCCATCTCCTCGGGAAAATAGGTCTCACCGGCAGCGTAGGCCTCGGGTTCGTCGTGGGCGTAGCGGTACTCCCTGCCGTAACCCAGCTCCTTCATCAGTTTGGTGGGGGCATTGCGCAGGTGGATTGGTACCTCCAGCGAGCCATTGGTCTGGGCATCGGCCAGCGCCGCCTTCCACGCCATGTAGACGGCGTTGCTCTTGGGGGCACAGGCGAGGTAGGCGATCGCCTGGGCGATGGCGAGCTCCCCTTCGGGAGAGCCGAGGCGCTCCTGCACATCCCAGGCATTCAGTGACAATTCAAGGCCGCGCGGGTCCGCATTGCCGATATCCTCCGAGGCCATGCGCACCACGCGGCGTGCCACATAGAGGGGATCGACCCCACCGTCGATCATGCGGGCGAACCAGTAGAGGGCGGCATCGGGTTTGGAGCCGCGCACCGATTTGTGCAGCGCGGAGATCTGGTCGTAAAAGGCCTCGCCCCCCTTGTCGAAGCGACGCACCCCGCCGGCCAGGATCTCATTCAAGGTCTCTTCAAGTACGACCTCCCTCCCCTCCTCCTTCTCCGCAAGGTCGGCGGCGATCTCCAGAAGGTTGAGGGAGCGGCGCGCATCGCCATCGGCCACCTCGGCAATGCGCAGGCGTAATTCATCACTTAACTCGATATTCCGCTCACCCAGTCCACGCTCCCTGTCGTTGATCGCACGTCGCAGCACCGCATCGATATCTTCACTGGTAAGGCTCTTCAGCACATAGACGCGGGCGCGGGAGAGCAACGCGTTATTGAGCTCGAACGAGGGGTTCTCGGTGGTGGCGCCGATAAAGGTGAAGGTGCCATCCTCCACGTAGGGGAGAAAGGCGTCCTGCTGTGATTTGTTGAAGCGGTGTACCTCATCGACGAAGAGGACACTGCCGCGCCCCATCGCCTGCGCCTGCTTCGCCTGCTCTACCGCTGCGCGGATCTCCTTAACGCCTGAGAGCACCGCGGAGATAGTGAGAAACTGCGCCTCGGCGGTGTGGGCGATCATCCTCGCCAGGGTGGTCTTGCCGGTACCGGGAGGACCCCAGAAGATCATCGAGTGGAGGTGGCCCGACTCTATCGCCAGGCGTAGCGGCTTGCCCTCACCCAGTAGATGTTGTTGGCCGAAAAACTCGGCCGGGGTTTGCGGACGCATCCGATCGGCCAGTGGCCGTAACGCCTGAACACTCTCCTCCTGCTGCGCCGCGAAAAGGTCGTTCACTCAGCGCCCTCAGAGACCGGCTCACCTATCACGTCGACACCGGGCGGTGGGGTGAAATCAAAGATATCACTCGCCAGTTTGGGATTACGTACCATCGGTTCAAAATAGAGACGCGTGGTCTGGGCAAAGCCGTCTACCATCTCCATCGCCCGCAGGATGTCACCATCCATCGCCAGGGTCACCAGGTCGAAATTGCTATCGGGGTCTTTGGGTTTGAGCTCCAGCCAGAAAAAGCCCTCGTGCTTTCCCTTTTCACTGATGGTGAAATTATTCTCCAGTGGCTCGGTGGTGCTGAGTAGCATTGCCGGGGTAGAGCCGAGCGCCTCCGACTGCGGTTTGACCGTCACCTGCTCCAGGTCACGATCATAGAACCAGATATTTTCCCCGTCGGCCACATACATCTGCTCATAGGGGTTCTGATACTCCAGGCGGAACATACCGGGACGCTGCACCGCCATGATCCCCTCGCTCTTTTCGATCAACTCACCACTGGCATTATTCAGGGTCTGTACAAAACCTGCCTTAATGGTGGTCAGTCCATTGAGAAAACGCTCCAGCCGCTGTTGTCCCTCACCCGCCTGCAGCGATGATGAGAAGAGAAAAACACTAACAACGGCTACGCTACGAAGTGAAAAAAATTTCATCGATTAATCCTTAGGGGGTGGGGGTGCCAGCACATCACGCGATCCATTGCCCTGAAGCGGCCCGACCACACCGGCCGCCTCCATATCCTCAACCATGCGTGCCGCACGGTTGTAACCAATCTTCAGCCGGCGCTGGATACCGGAGACCGAGGCACGGCGGGTCTCCAGTACGATCTGCACCGCCTGGTCGTAGAGCGGGTCGGACTCGCTGTCGCCGCCGTCGCTGAAGGAGCCGGCATCGCCGGGGAAGAGCGGCCCACTACTCTCCTCCATACCGTTGACGATCTCATCGAGGTAGTTGGGCTCGCCGCCACGTTTTTTCAGGTCATCGACCACCGCGTGTACCTCGTGGTCGTCGACGAAGGCACCGTGTATGCGTTGTGCCATGCTGGTGCCGGGCGGCATGTAGAGCATGTCGCCGTGGCCGAGCAGGGTCTCCGCACCCATCGCATCGAGGATAGTGCGCGAGTCGATGCGCGAGGAGACCTGGAAGGCGATGCGGGTGGGGATGTTGGCCTTGATGAGACCGGTCAGCACGTCGACCGAAGGGCGCTGGGTGGCGAGGATGAGGTGGATGCCCGCAGCCCGCGCCTTCTGTGCCAGGCGGGCGATCAGCTCCTCCACCTTCTTGCCCACCACCATCATCATGTCGGCCAGTTCATCGACCACCACCACGATATAGGGGAGCGTCTCCAGTTCGGGGCGCTGCTCCTCCAGTTCAGGGGCGTCGGGCACCAGCGGTGTCCAGATTGGATCTTTCAGCGGCTGTTTGGCGTCAATCGCATCATTCACCTTTTTGTTGAAGCCGCCGATATTACGTACCCCCATCGCCGCCATCAGCTTATAGCGACGCTCCATCTCGGCGACACACCAGCGCAGCGCGTTGGCTGCATCCTTCATATCGGTCACCACAGGGGCGAGCAGGTGCGGGATGCCGTCGTAGATCGAGAGCTCCAGCATCTTCGGGTCGACCATGATGAGCCGCACCTCTTTGGGTGTGGCGTTGTAGAGCAGGCTCAGGATCATCGCGTTGACCGCCACCGACTTGCCCGATCCGGTGGTGCCGGCCACCAGCAGGTGGGGCATCTTCGCCAGGTCGGCCACCGTTGGGTTACCGCCAATGTCTTTACCCAAAGCCAGGGTCAGCGGCGATTTGGAACTCTCGTAGGCCCTGGAGCGGATGGTCTCTGAAAAATAGACGATCTCGCGATGCTCGTTGGGTACCTCAAGACCGATCGTCGTCTTGCCGGGTATCACCTCCACCACCCGCACGCTGGTTGTCGAAAGGGAGCGCGCGAGATCCTTCGAGAGGTTGACGATCTGACTCACCTTCACCCCGGGGGCAGGCTGGAGCTCGTAACGGGTGATCACCGGACCGGGGTGAACCTCCTCCACCTGAACCTCTATGCCGAAGTCCTTGAGCTTCATCTCCAGCAGACGGGAGATCGCCTCCAGCGCCTCGGTGGAGACAGGGTGTTTGGGCGCTTTGGGATCATCAAGCAGTGAGAGTGAGGGGAGCCCCCCATCCACCACCGGGGTATCGAACAGTGGTACCTGGCGCTCCTTCTGTTCGCGGATCGTCGGGGCCGTGGGCTGATGGATCACCGGCTCGATACGTGGCGGTGGACGACTCTCTACCCGTTTCTTCTCAACGGCGACAACCTTTTCACGCTCCTGGCGCGCCTTACGGCCGATGATGCGCTCACGTAGATCGTCTATCTTCATCTGCACCCAGCGCACCATGCCCAGAGTACGCGCCCCGGTCTCATCCATCAGCCAGAACCAGCTAAGGCCGGTAAAGAGGGTAACCCCCATAAGGAAGAGCGCCAGCAGGAACAGGGTAGCCCCCAGAAAGTTGAAACCACCAACCAGACTACTACCGACCACATCACCCAGAATGCCGCCACTATTGAGGGGAAGCGCCCCCTCCGCAACGTGAAAATGGAGAAACGCGAGCGCAGAGCCCGCCATCATGGTGAGGATAAAGCCGATCCCACGCAGGGTGAGATGCACGGCATGGGAGCCATCCACCTCCTCCCGCTCTTCACGGTAGATCACCCAGGCGCCATAGGCGACAAGAAAGGGGAAGAGGTAGGCCATACGGCCAAAGAGATAGAGAAAGACATCGGAGAACCAGGCGCCCACCTTGCCAACCATGTTCTCTATCTGGCCGCTGACACTGCTGTGAGACCAGCCTGGGTCAGCCGGGTGATAGCTGATAAGGGCGAGCAGCATGATCAGCGCAACCATGCCGACCAGTATCAGCGCCCCTTCGCGCAGACCGCGGTGCAGATGGGCGCCGATAGCGAAGCGCTCTCCCCTCTTTTGTGATGCCTGGGCCAACGTTAATCCTTCATTCCAATAAGAGTAGTAACATATTGTTAATATTTGTATTTTGCCCTAAGTCAGGGCCGGATGCACCACCCTGCCCGCCTCTACATTGACCCCGGCGCGCAACGAATCGTTCCACTCACCCGCCGCCAGTTTGCCAGCATAGGGTATTAGTGCCGCAGAGAGGGCCTGCGAGGCGCTACGCGGTACCGCCCCCGGCATGTTGGTCACGCCAAAGTGAACCACCCCTTCGTAGATAAAGGTGGGCTCGGCCCAACTGGTCGGTCGGGTGGTCTCAATACAGCCACCCTGATCCACCGCCACATCGACGATCACCGATCCGGGCTGCATCGCGGCCACCTGCTCCGCACTCACCAGGTGGGGCGCCTTCGCACCGGGTATCAGCACCGCGCCGATCAGCAGGTCCGCCTCACGCACCGCCCGGTCGATGGCATCGCTGTAGGGGTAGAGGCCGGTCACATTAGGACCGAGTGCCCGCAGCGCGGCGAGCTTGTCGCGGTTGTGATCGAACACCGTCACCCGCGCCCCCATCGCCGCGGCCATCGCGGTGGCATTGCCACCGACCACGCCGCCACCCAGCACCACCACATGGCCACGTTCGGCAGCAGGCAAGCCACCGAGCAGCAGCCCCTTGCCACCCGCCGGTCGCTGCAGCAGCTGTGCCCCGTTCTGCGCAGCGAGGCGCCCTGCAATATCTGACATGGGGGCAAGCAGCGGCAGGCCGTGCCCCTCGGTGACCGTTTCAAAGGCGACACCGGTAAGGCCGATCTCCAGCAGCCCCTGTAGCAGCGCCGACTCAGCAGCCAGGTGGAGATAGCAGAAGAGAAGGTGTTCGGCCCGCAGCAGCGCCAGCTCCTGCGGCTGCGGCTCCTTGACCTTGATGATCATCTGTGCCGCCCCGTAGAGGCTGGCTGCATCGGGGAGAATCTCTGCACCTGCGGCACGATACTCCTCATCCGAATAGCCGCTGGGCAGACCTGCACCCTGCTCCACAAGCAGCTTATGTCCCTGCTTGATCAGTTCGGCCACGGCGGCAGGAACGAGTCCAACCCGCCCCTCCAGTACCTTTACCTCACGGGGAATTCCAATCTGCATGTCCGCTCCTGTGCGCTCCGCCCTTTACCCATCAATCAGCATTTCGTAATATGCCTGACTCTATCACTTTATTATTGAGCCGCTGCATAAATCTGCAACGTCTTTCGATCCTATCACACGGAGTTTTTGCCCCATGAGCGAAGCCAAGCACTGCCGTCTTCTCATCCTCGGTTCCGGCCCCGCCGGTTACACCGCCGCCGTCTACGCCGCCCGCGCCAATCTCAATCCCGTGCTGGTTACTGGCATGCAGCAGGGTGGTCAGCTGACCACCACCACCGAGGTGGACAACTGGCCAGGCGGTCGTGAGGGGCTACAGGGGCCGCAGCTGATGCAGGAGATGCTGGAGCACGCCGAGCGTTTTAACACCGAGGTGATCTTCGACCACATCCATAGCGCCGACCTCTCCAGGCGCCCCTTCACCCTCAGCGGCGACTCCGGCAGCTACACCTGCGATGCCCTGATCATCGCCACCGGTGCCTCGGCCATGTACCTGGGGCTCGACTCCGAAGAGGCGTTCAAGGGACGCGGCGTCTCCGGCTGTGCCACCTGTGACGGCTTCTTCTACCGCGGTCAGAAGGTCGGCGTAGTCGGCGGCGGTAACACCGCCGTTGAGGAGGCGCTCTACCTCTCCAACATCGCCGCCGAGGTGACCCTGATCCACCGTCGCGACACCTTCCGCGCCGAGAAGATCCTGGTCGACCAGTTAATGGAGAAGGTGAATAACGGCAACATCCGTCTTGCCACCTTTGAAGAGGTCGACGAGGTGCTGGGCGATCAGTCTGGCGTGACCGGCGTTCGCCTGAAGAACAATAAAGACGGTTCTACCCGCGATCTGGAGCTGACCGGCCTCTTCATCGCTATCGGCCATAAGCCCAACACCGATCTGTTCAATGGACAGCTTGAGCTGGATCACGGTTATATCGTTACCCGTAAGGGGCGCGACGGCAATGCCACTGCCACCTCGGTAGAGGGTGTCTTCGCCGCCGGAGACGTCGCCGACCCGATCTACAAACAGGCGATCACCTCGGCCGCCAGTGGCTGCATGGCCGCGCTCGACGTTGAGCGCTTCCTTGAGAGTTAACGAAATAGAATGAATCCATCAAACCACCCTGCCCCTACACCAGGGGCGGGTGCATAGACACGCCTAAAGTCTTGTCGAATCAGCGAAGAGTCAGGACAAATTATTGCTCTTCGTTGTGACGGTCTATCTCTCTTTGTAATACCGAGTCGAGAGACTCAACCCGTGCAAAAAATTCATCGACTGATACTTCCTCAGTCATCTGAAATGCCGGTGGCATCATCGCCGCATGATATTCAGGATAACTGCTATACTCCTGCCCGCTGTCGTAATCCTCCATATAGGCTAGCGAGACAATCACCACTGCGAATGAGATCGCGTAAAGCGCCAAACGTTTTGACGATTGGGCCGAGCAGAAACGCAGATGGGCATAAAAGGCTATGCCCATTAACGAAAACGATATCAGGTAGGAGATAAGCTCCAGGCTATCATCCAGGGAAAAGGAAAAACGTAATATCGGTTCAGCAAACTCATCATAGAGAAGACTACTCAATAGTATAACCGTCGCGATAATACTGTGAGCACGAAAGTAAAAACTGTGTGTCGTGATGCGGCTCAACAATGCCCAGAATCCCGGCCACACCAATAACACAAAGGCATAGGGAAGTAGCTGAGCACGAAACAGCTCCAACATCTCAAACTCTGAGTATGACCCAAGATAGCTAGAGAGGGCCGATAACAGTGCCAACAACAGATAACCCGACCACAGCACAACCGATGAGTTGAGCAGATCGTTAAATAGATCAGTGGAGAGACGATCCTGCCGTGACTCTGCTACAGGGTGATGAATAGAGTAGTAACGCAACAGTGTGTGACCAATACGCATTCGCTCGCCACTATTCAGCTGCAATTTTTCTGTACGCTTATTGTTTCCGTACGCAAAAATCCCATTGACGCTATCGAGATCATGGACGGTGATCCCGTTATTCTCCCGTGCCTCTATTTCAACATGGTGAGCACATACAAAGGGATCATTGATAATGATATCGTTATCGAAACCACGACCGACGCGAACACGATTACTATCCAGGCGATACCTCTCCTTGACACGACCCAGATGATCTATCTGCTCAAGAATAATCACTCTTTCCACCCAAACGAATTGATATACTTTCTTGCCAGCTTAAGTGCGTTGTCGCGAGCGATGCCTGTGACCAACAACGATGTCTGCACTCCATAACTATCTCTCTCCATCGTCGCGCCCTTAAGCACCAAATCATAAAGCCCTTCAAATTTAATATGCCGTCGTAAACAGAGTGCTATTTTCATTTTTAGTTTGCCGTTATGCACAAAATTACTCTGGCAGGCAAAGCTGGTGACATCCTCTTCATCGGCATACGTCGATGGAAGATCGGCATAGTAACTGCCATAGAGTGATGAAAATCGGTAGGCCGAGAGTTCATCACTACTTATCAAACGATGCTCTATCGCGATCTCACCGGTTGAGTAATCTTGATCGATGTAAATATCATCCTCTGTCGAGCACTGTTTGGTGACAATCTGGTAAGGCATCTTTTCATCATTATCCGAATCACCCCAACAGCGTATAAACTCTCCCCACCGGTCAGGTACCATGAATTCACCCATTTCGGTGAGAGGAAAACCGCTATCAAAAATCGCCTGACTAAAGCGCTGCTGGTTCTCCAGCAACTGCTCATTCATAATGGCGTCAATATCACGGCTCTGTTCTATCCTGGCACGTTGCAACAAGCGATCGCCATAACTTGCTGGAACAAGAAAACCCACTTCATTACCGGCGGTCGCCACATTAATCCCCACCACCTCGTTGGCAACATTTAACGCAGGGCCACCACTCATGCCGGGATTGATGGCGCCGGTAAAATGAATCCTCTCATAAAGCGAGTCACTCAGTGTCCCGCTATAGGAACCCTTTACGACAGTCATCCCCAGGTCATGCGGATTACCGATCGATGCCAGTTCACTCCCCTTCTCCACTGCTCCCTGATGAAAACGCAGTGCAACAGGTGGTGTGACACTACTTTTTAGCAATGCAAGGTCATGTATCAGATCGATATCGACCAGCTCTGCCTTTTCGATCTCCCCCTCACTGAGGATTAGTTGTATCTGGTACTCACCCGGCTCACGAACAACTGATGAGATCACATGATAATTGGTGATCAGAAAACCATCATTACTGACAAAAAACCCCGAGCCTATGCTCGATTTTTCACCCGACTGAATATTAGAAATTTTGACCTGAACAATCGCCTTGCTGACACGCTGAAACATCGAGCGGGTATCGAGTGCGGCCGCTGTAGCATGGATGGAGTATGAGGACAGAAGAAATAGTAGCAGTAACACGCTACGCCTGAGTGGCATGAAGAACATTTCCTTAAATAAAAGTCAGTTTCGACTATAACACCTTCCCTTTATAAAAATCACGCGCAACAAAAAAGGCCCGCATCTGCGAGCCTTTTCTTTAACCGATTGCCGGATTGGACGCTCGATTAATAACCACCTTTACGACGGCTCTCAGGCAGACCGCCGATCTTGGCGGCTTGCTTGGAGGGCTGCATCGGGAACATGCTGTAGAGATCCTTGCTGTTGACAGAGGTGCCCCACTTGTCGCTCATCGCCTTAACGATATTGCGATCATTAGGCTGATTGCCGTTGTTGTTGATGAACTCATCACGCAGATAGTTGATCAGGTCCCATGCCTGCTCTGTGAGGGTGACGTTCTCAGCCGCGGCGATCGCAGCAGCGACATCCTCGTTCCAATCTTCGATATTGACCAGATAGCCCTTCTCGTTGGTCTCGATGGTAGCGCCATTTACTTCATAACCCATGGGTAGCTCCTTACTCTACTAATTACAATTAATTACTAGTTGGTGAAAAACTGATATAAGCCGCGTATTTTAAACACTCTTGTGGGGGATGAACAGCCCACAGCCCAGTTTCCTGTAGGCTTTTTGCCCGATGCCGAGCTCCTGTAGCGTTATCGCATCGTCGAAGCTGAGATCCGCCACCAGCAGGCTGCGGGTGGTCAATGTTCGACCTGGGCTATGTAGT
>JAOUQQ010000079.1 GCA_029879245.1 Chromatiales bacterium
CCACTCATCTCACGCACGTAGGTCTCAGGATAAGTGGTACCGGTCTGATCCATCACGTGCTCCATGGTGATCTTCTGCCCCGGTAGCACGGTGGTACCCCAGCGGAAGCCGGGGGAGAGGGAGATCTGCGCATCGCCAACTATACGTTGCGCATCACAGATGATCTGATCGAAGGTACCGTTGAAGTTGCCACGACGATAGAGCAGTTCACCCGCCTCGGCCAGCTCCTCGTTAAGCTGTCCCAGATAGGGCTTACGGACGTTGTCGATATAGTCCTGCATCGCCCTGTCTGGCTCGATAAGATTCGAGAAGACCGGTAGCAGTCTATAGCGATACTCCTGCAGCTTGCCACCACGCACATCGAGGTCCAGTACACCGAGGAACTTGCCGTTGGAGCCGGCGTTGGTCACCAGAGTAACCCCATTGGCGTTCTTCACCACGCTGGGGGCGGGCATGCCGTCGTGGGTATGGCCACCGAGGATGACATCGACACCAGTAACTACCGAGGCCATCTTCAGATCCACATCCATGCCGTTGTGAGAGATCACCACAACAAGGTCGGGCTTCTCGTTCTCACGGATATCATCCACCAGCGCCTGCATCGCCTGATCCTGAATACCAAAGGTCCAGTGGGGGATGAAGCGCGAGGGGTTGGCGATGGGGGTATAGGGGAAGGCCTGACCGATCACCGCCACTCGCACACCACCCATCTCACGCATGGTATAGGGTTTAAAGGCGTGGCCGGTATCTTCGTTAAAACCATCAAAGTCGGAAAATTCGTAGTCGAACAGCGCATCTTCCTTTACGTTGACGTTGTGCGCCACAAACTCACCATTGAAGGCGGCGATATTCTTCAGCACCTCATCGTCTTCATAGGTAAATTCCCAGTGGCCGGTCATGATGTCGACGCCGAGCTGGTTACAGGCACCCACCATGTCCATACCGCGGGTCCACAGGGCGGTACCGGACCCCTGCCAGGTATCACCACCGTCAAGCAGCAGTGAATTGCCGTCGCCACGTTCGGCGCGAACCTTCTTTATCAGGGTCGCCAGATGGGCAAAACCACCCACCTTGCCATATTTCTGTGCCGCTTCGGTAAAGTTGAGATAACTGAATGCGTGTGCCTCAATAGAACCCGGCTTTATGCCGAAATGGGCCAGCAGTTTGTCACCTACCAGGTGGGGGGGCTGGCCGTGCGCACCGTTCAAACCGAGATTGACACTCGGTTCGCGGAAGTAGATCGGATTAAGCTGAGCGTGAGTATCGGTAATATGGAGCAGACTTACATTGCCAAACTTTGGCAGATCGTAGAGATCGGAAGGAGCCTTTTTGCTCGACGATCCACTATTACAGCCCGGTAACATGCCAGCCGCCCCGGCAAGCCCCATCAGTTGAATAAACTGGCGTCGCGAAAATGACATAAACGAAGGCTCCTCTAATCACGTTTATTAATTTGTATAGAACAAGCCCCGTACCCGCACCTCCGTGTACCATACTGTTCCTCTGTAGGGTGCTTTTCTCTGTTGTATACCCCGATTCTAGGACAATATTTCCGAGTCAACTAGACGGGTAAACCCTTATTTGACGCACCCAATTAGTGCAATTTTCCTCTCGCAGAATTATACATCACGAAACGTCACAAAATTTATTCTCAGGGGATGAAATATCGAGAAATAGTGCTATATCTCTAAGCCAATAACATCAAAATCATGATGGTAATTCAGCTAATTATGGGTAAACTATTACCTACATGTTATACGGGAAATAGACATGACCGGACTTGAAAACGCACAACACGACCTTAGTGACGCACAGTTCTCACTGCAAACCGCTATCGAACTGCTCGTCAGCCTGGAGCATGACGATGCCACTATGCCGCAACAACTCCATGCGGTCGTCGATCACCTTCGTAGCATTAAATCCGAACTGGATCAGAGTTTCATTCAGCTACTGGAACTCTCCGCTCAGGAGTCCCACTGACACTAGATGGCAGACACTCCGCGACGCCTGGTACTGCGCGTCACCCTTAAACTACTCACCCTTGTCGCTGTTGCTGCCGTTGCAATCACCCTGCTCTATGGTGGTGAGGAACGCGATGATTCCAAACCCGGCCTCACCCTTCAACTCTCTCTGAATAGCCTCCCCGTCGGCACCCCGCAGCGTGTTGTCTGGCAGGAGGGGCCATTGCAACTCCTGCGTACTACTACCGATGTTCTCTATATTTTCTACGACCGTGGTGGCCATCTTGGCTGCCCCCTCAGCTGGCAACCGCCCGGTCACCGTAATGCTCCTGAACGGCCGTGGGGAGGAGGTTTTCGTGATCAGTGCAGCGGCACCTGGTATCGCATAGATGGCAGCGTACTCCCGGCACAGGCCACAAACCTCCCCCTGACCTCTCCATCCTACCTTCGTGATGGTGATTTGCTGCAGATAGGGGTAAGCGGTGATAATGCCGCCCCCGACCAGTAATCGCACAGAAATTGAGATGCCGCCATGCCTGATCCCATCACCGCCTACGTCTACCGCAGCAGCAAAAAAGAGGAGCTCTACCTCTTTCTCGCCGAGGAGGATAACTTTGACTGCATCCCACCGGAGGTGATGAAGGGGTTCGGGGTGCCGAAAAAGGCGATGGAACTGGAGATCAAACCTGGTATGAAGATGGCACGCAGTAAACCCGAGGAGGTGATCGCCAACCTCAAGGAGCGCGGCTTCCACCTGCAGCTGCCACCCCCCACCCACGAACTGGTGGAAGAGGTGCTAAAACAGGGGGTTGCGCCCAAATAGCTGCGCAATTGTGGCGTGTTATACCGCCACCGCCTCCACTGCCCGATAGTAACGGATCGGTCCGATCGTCTTGAGCAGCGCCTGGGCGATCAGCTCATCATCCACATCCCCCTGCTGGCTGAAGAGGTGCTGCACCTTTCCTTTGCTACCGGGCGCCGCGCTGTAGATACCGGGGGTGATCGACTCCCCCATGGAGGAGACCATACACCCCTCGGGGGCGACGTTAATCACCAGGTCATAACCATGTTGTAGCTTGAGCAGTGCCTCACCCACATAGGGCACCAGCTCGCCGCTGGGGCGGGCGGTCGGGATCACCGGTCTGGCGGCAGCCATCACCTCGGGCATCGGCTCGTGCATCTCCAGTCCGGCGGCACGATAGAGCGGTGCCGCAAGGCGGTCACGCAGTGCGTGGAAGATACGTGAACTCCTCTCCAGCTGCTGCCGCTGCTGCTGCAACGCCTGTGCAATATCCCTCCTCTTTTCATCATCAGAGGCGTGACTCAGCGCAGAGCTATGTAGTGCGATCTTCTCCTCTGCCCGCTCCATCGCCACCGCGATGAGGTACTCGAAATAACTCCAGATCGGGGCGTGGGTCAGGGTGTACTGGCCAAAGCCGAGGGTAGCGAGCAGGGTCTCGTTGATCGCCTCATACTGGGCGACACGCATATAGGCCTCACCATCGATATGAATACGGGTCGGCTTTCCCTTGAACTCGCTGGAGCACCAGGTGCGTGCAAAATCTCCCAGCACCCGGTCAAAATCACCGCGGTGCATACCGTAGGCAAAATACTTCACCGTATTGGTAATGGCGGGCAGTTTCTCCGACAGGGCGGCAACCTTTAACGCCGGCCAGGAGGGCTTGAGTTCGTGCTCCTGAATACGATAGACCTCCTGCTTCATCGCGCGGTAGGCCTGAATGAATTCCTTATAATGAGCGTGGTCGCGACAGCGCACACTCCCCTCTGCCAGCAACGAGTGAAGGACCCCCTGAAGCACCACCCCCTGCATTGCTCGCAGGAAGGCCCACTCGGGGATACCGATGTCATACCCGCTGCTCTCGTGCGCCACCAGAAACTGGGAGAGAAAATCCCCCTCCTGCTTCCCCTCGGAGCGACGTTGCTGATTGAGGAAGATCTTGTGGGTCTCCACATACTGCCCCTGACGACATGGCCCGTCGCCCTTATTATTGAAGATCAGCACTCGGGACTTGTTGGCGAAGGCAGGGTCTTCTGCCTTGCGCCGTTTGAAATCCTCCACCGCGGCACGGTAATCACCATAAACGGCGGCGAGCGGAGCGCAGACCGAATCACCACTCATCGCACGCCCCTCCTTGATCGCCGACTGCAGGTTGTACTCCTCGCTGTAGAGATCAACACAGGTGATCCCGGCACCGCGTAGCACCGAGGTGAGCACCCGGTGGTCGGAGAGGGTCGGGAAGTAGACTACGTCGGTCTCCTTGTTGATCTTCTTCTCGTTGACGAACCGATCGAGCAGTTGTATCTCGAACTCCTCACCCGCCCCCTCGCTCAGCTCCTCGTAGAGACCCGACTCAAGCTGTTTGACGTAGGTATTCATGCGGTTCTCCAGATGCGCCAGCTCCTTGATCACCGCATCGGACTGAATCAGCAGATAGGGACGCTTACGGGTCAGCTCCGCCACCAGTGGTGTCGTCACGCTGTCCGGCCCGCAGAGGAAGGTGGAGACCTGAACCACCGGCACCAGGGTATTGTCATCCCCCTCAATGTGGGCAAAGACCTCACGCAGCCCTGGATGGCCGATCACCTTGTGCAGGGTACGTTTGGCGCAGGCATCGGCCAGCGTGGCGATAAGGTGGGGGTTACGCCAGTAGAGGTGCTTGAACTGCGGATTGTAATCGGCATCGAGCAGATAGCTGGGGATACCGACCATATTCTTGTCACGCAGCAGACGCCCGACGTGGCTATCGTAAATACCGGGGTTGAGGATGTACTCGCGTCCCACCACCAGCGCCACCTCATGGCCCGCCTCCAGTGCCTCGCGTGCCAGTTCAGTGGCAAAGTCGGCCGCCTCACGCTTGAGCTGTGCCTGTGCCTCAAGGGCATCTGCCACCAGACCACGGAACTGCTCAAAGCTGACATCCCTGGCGTAGTGTTTGAACACCGGCTGCAGTTGCGGGTAGATCTTCTCGGCGATCACACCGGCATCCAGTGACTTGAGGCTGACATTAAAGAGCAGCATGTTGGCGTCGGGGTACTCCGTCTCGGCCACCTTGCGGCCCACCGCGTAGCCGCCCTGGTTGATGGTACAGGTGCGACCCAGCGAGTGCTTCACCGGCAGGTACTCGATCTGCGGTGCCAGGATCACCCCGTGCGGCTGCGAGGCGAGGCGCAGGAACTGCCCCACTACCCCGACGTGCGGGGCACAGGTGTCGATATGGAAGTGGGGCTGGGCGCTGAGGATATCCGACTCGATAACGTTGTCCACCTGCACCGGGATCTCCAGCGGGGTAAAGAGCGAGGCGAAGAACATCGCCCACTCCGAGGCGGCAAAGCTGCGCGGGATCACCAGTTTGTTCTCATCATCGCTGTGGGGCAGTCGCTCATTGATGAACTTCCAGATCTCTTTATAGGTATCGGTACTGGCACGCGCCGTCTTTATCTCCGCCTTAATCGCCACCTCATTGATCGCGGTACAGCCACCGAGGCTGAAGGAGAACTTCTTACCGCTCTCCCCCTCACTGCTCAGGTGCGAACGATTGCAGCGGGCATCGGCATCGCCACACACCGCCCCCTTACAGACGATGATCTTCTTCGAGTAGTCCTTGTCGATAAAAGCATCAAGCTCAATCTCAATCGCATCGCTGGTAGCAAACTCGCCCATCGATTTAATCAGGCCGACACAGGCACGGTGACCCGGATCCGGCGGCACCAGACAGAAGCTGTCACCACCGATAAATTTCTGTATCCGTTCGGCCACCGCCAGCGGCAGCGGGTCGCTGAGCATGGTCTGGCCATGCAGCAGGGTGATGGCGCGCTTGGGCATCTCGATCTGATTCCACAGGGTGCGCGCCATGTTCTCAACAATCGCCCAGTTGGCCGAGGCGAGGATCTCATCCACCCCGTACCCCTCCGCCTGCAGCTTGCGCGCATTCTCCATCAGGAACACCGCACAGGTGGCGTTAATCGCATAGGCCCGCTCGGCGTTAAAGGCGAGACGCCCCGCCTCGGCGATATCGTCCAGGTAGAACATCGCGGTGAGGGTGTCATTAAGGCTGCCGGTACCGGCGGAACATTTAACGTTCATCGCGTTATCAAAAAGCTCGGCCTTATTGAGTGCGATG
The DNA here is from genome assembly GCA_029879245.1 of Chromatiales bacterium. GTDB lineage: Bacteria > Pseudomonadota > Gammaproteobacteria > Thiohalomonadales > Thiohalomonadaceae > JAPHSX01. The sequence goes on from JAOUQQ010000079.1 coordinate 6,104, forward strand.
GAGGAGATCTTGGTGTCCTCACCCCCGATATCGACCAGCAGGCAGATATCCTCATTCACATCCGCCAAACCCGCAGCCTTGAGCCGCTCAATGTGCTCGCGGGCGTAACCGACCGAACCTCGTGCGTGGGCATAGTTCTCCACCAGCACCGAGACGCGATCCGCCAGCTCCGGGTAGATATTGGTCAGCGCCTTCTTCACCTGAAAGCGGGCACTGCCGGTAATACCAATGCTGCCCACCCGCATCGTCACCAAACCCTGCTCTCGCAGTTCGGAGAAGATCTTTTTAATAGTGTCGATGGTGTCACCGGCGTTGGAGTAGGCCCCCTTATAGAGGATCTGCTCACCACTGATATCGCTCACCATCAGCTTGGCCATAGTAGAGCCTACATCCAGACCTATCAGCAGCGGCTGGCTCTTCAGTTTCTCGATATCGAAATCGCGCGGCGTATTCTCGATGCGGTGGTAGAGATGCTTCGCCTCCAGCTCCTCCTTCACCCGATAGAGGGCGGGGTACTCACTCAATTTCTCGGGCGGCACAATGCTGCGATCGGGTTTGGCAAAGTTGCCATCACCGATGGTCTGTCGCAGGTATTGCAGGCCGCGTAGCGGGAAAATACCCTCACCGTCATAACCGACCTCTTTCACTCCCACCGATTCGAGATAATCCTTTGCACAGTCGCGCGCATACTGCCAGTGGAAAATGCCCCCCGTCAGCCATACGGAATGGAAGCCGTCGTGCAGTTTTTTGCACGCCTTCAAAACTTCAGATTTAAGTGTTACGGCAAGTGCAAAATCGAGCGGGATCCCCTGATTTTTGTCGGAGATGGTGGCCGAGGCGGCAAACACCCCGCAACGGTCACTGCGAATATTGACCCCTTCACGCTTCTCTCTACCCTCTTCTCCCAGATAGTCGGCAAGGAGTGTATCCACCTGCTCTCGTTTTATATTGAGCTTCTGCAACACGCGATCGATATTGACGCCTGAACCTGCACCACAGCGCGGGTTGACCGTGAGCATGTCATTGTAGAGGTCACCATTCTGATCGATACCGATCAGCACATAGCCGGAGGCGGAGAGTTCGATGATGGCAACAGGGTGATCACTTACCAGCGAGCGTGCCGTCGACCAGAGTGCGGCCGAGGTGATAATGCGCTCACCACGTCCAAGATAGCCGATTACCGTCTCCTGTAGCTTGCCGGTAATGTAAATGCCGATCTGCTCGGGCAACTGATGCAGCCGATAGCGATGGATAGTCTCACCCAGGTCTTCACTGCTGGGGAATGAAACTCTTTTTAACTCCGCACCCGCATCGTCACACAACTGCACGCGAATCCGGTTAACACCCGCATCGATAAAAAGGGAGTTGGTCTGGGAGAACACCTCGGTAAATGAGAGGCCCTCTGCGTTGATTACTCGATCATCCATCACTGCTATCCTTTCATTTCAGCGAGTGGTTATCGCCCCGCTGTTTTATTATCTCGTTGTGCGGCCCGGCTCTACTATCAAGGCCGTTCGACACCAACTCTACAGCCTTTTTTTGCAAATTTCCTCTCTAAAATGTGGAAAAATAACCATTTTATTTATGTGAGTTAATGGCGCCACAGATCGCCTCTGCACCCAGCAGCAGGCGGGGGGTGGCGCGTTGAATAATACTGGGCTCTACCACATGCAACTCCCCCTGTTTTACCGCCTGCAACTGGGGCCAGCGGCGCCACTCATCGAGCCACTCCGGGCGCGCCTGTCCCATGCCACTGACGATGATCACCTCCGGGTCGGCGGCGATCACCGCCTCTATCGAAATTTTGGGATTGGGAGGGCTCAGTTCGGCAAAGACGTTACGCCCCCCGCAGAGCGTGAGCACCTCATTGATCAGACCGGTACCATTTACCGTCATCAATGGCCTGTCCCAGATCTGGTAGAAGAGGGTTCGAGGAGTCCTCTTCTCCACACCCCTTCGCAATCTCTCTACCCCATGTCGAAATCTCTCCGCCTCCAGCCCTGCCTCAGTGGCCGTCCCCGTCAGCACCCCCAGCCGCTCCATGCCGCTGGCGATATCCTCCAGCTGCCGTGGCTCGCTGCGATAGAGGATCAACCCCAACTTCTCCAGTTGCTCCAACTGCTGTGCGCTGTTGCCCCCGGTCATGCCGACTATCAGGTCGGGCCGGAGTGACAGGATCCGCTCCAGGTCAAAACCGGTGTAGCCACCGATACGCGGTATCTGTTTTGCCGCCTCCGGGTAGTCGCTGTACTCCACGGCACCGACGATCCTCTCCCCCGCGCCGATGGCGAAGAGCTGCTCAGTAATGTGGGGAGCGAGGCTGATAATGCGCTGTGCCGGGGCCTCTAGCGTGACCGTATGGCCGCTGTCATCCACCACCTCGATGGCCTGCACGGTGAGTGAACTCAGTAGCATCACAATGGAGATAAATAGCCGCATCAGCTCGCCTCTCGGGTAGTGGATAGTCGTTGCAGTGCCTGTTGCAACCGTTGCCACGCCTCATCACTGCCGGGCAGCCCGAGACGCAGGGCGCAGGGGGTATCGAACAGGCGGGTCAATATTCCCTTCTCTGCCAGTTGGCGATGCAGTCGCGGCGCCTCGAGCTGGGTGAGGTATTGAAACAGCGCGGTTCCGCCGCTGGGGGGCAATCCCATCGAGCGCAGCAATGCGTCAAGGCGCAGGCCATCCCGTTGCAGACGATCACGTGTCTGTGCCTGCCACGCGGTATCGAGCAGCGCCAGTCGCGCCACCTCGCGGGCCGGGCCGCTGAGGTGCCACGGCCCCAATTCACGCGCAACCTGCTTTAACAGCAACGGCCAGGCGAAGAGGAAGCCGACCCGCGCCCCCGCCAGGCCGAAGAACTTGCCCAACGAGCGCAGCACCAGCAACCCCTCCTCCCCCGTCAGCGACACCATACTCCAGGCGGGGTCAACATCGATAAATGCCTCATCCACCACCAACCAGCCGCCCCGCAGATGCAACTGCTGCTGCCATGCGATCAACTGCTCCCGCGTAAAGTGTTCCCCCGTGGGGTTGTTGGGGTTGACCAGCAGCAGCACATCGAGTGATGAGATGCCCTGCTCAATGGTTTGCGGGGTAAGTGCCACCACCTCGTGCCCGGCCCGCTGCCACGCCGCGGCGTGCTCGGCATAGCTGGGCTGCAACAGGCCGACACGCCCCTCCTTTCTTAGTTTCGGCAGCAACTGAATCGCCGCCTGCGAGCCCGCCACGGCGAGCAGGTACTCACTCCCGTAGTAGATCGCCGCAGCCTGCTCCAGCCCGTCGCCCTGCTCGGGCAGGCGCTGCCAGCAAGAGGCGGGCAACTCCGGCACCGGCCAGCCATTGGGGTTGATGCCGGTGGAGAGGTCGAGCCACTCCTCCAGGGGGATGCCGTACTCCCGTGCCGCCTCGCGCAACCTGCCGCCGTGATGCAGACGACTCACCAAAACACCCCGATTACAAAAATGGCGATCAGCCAGTAGAACAGTGAGCGCTGTACCAGACGAATGGCACGGTAGATATCGGGGCCACGGGCGGCGCCCCCCTCCCCCAGCAGCGGCTTATCAACCATCACACCGTGATAGCGTGTCGGCCCTCCCAACTGCACCCCCAGCGCCCCTGCCCCCGCCGCCATCACCACCCCACTATTAGGGCTGTCACTGCGGTGGCCCTGGCTACGCCAGCAACGCCAGCCACGCGCCGCATCACCGGCCAGCAGGTAGCCAAGCGCGGTAAGGCGGGCGGGGGGCCAGTTGAGCAGGTCATCCAGCTTCGCCGCCACATAGCCGAAGTGGAGATAGCGCTCGGTGCGATAGCCCCACATCGCATCCAGCGTGTTAACAAGGCGATAAAACACCACGCCCGGGGCGCCGAGAAACAGGAACCAGAAAAGAGCGCCGAAGAGGGCGTCGTTGCCGTTCTCCAGCACCGACTCCACCGTCGAACGGGCAACCCCACCGGCATCGAGCTCGGCGGTATCGCGGCTCACCATCCCCCCCACCCGCTGGCGGGCCAGCGCCAGGTCACCCAGCGAGAGCGCCTCGGCCACTGCCCGACCATGCTGCGCCAGACTACTACCACCGATGGCCAGATAGAGCAGCACTACCTCCGCAAGCGGTGCCAGCGAGTCGTGAAGGGTGAGCAGCCAGGCGATTAGCACAAAGGGGGTGACCACACCAAGCAGCGCGAGGGCACCACGTAGCCGTCGGTTGCTCCCCTCCGCACCATAAAAGAAGTGTTCGGCCTTCGTAGCCAGCACCCCGAATCCGGCCAACGGGTGCCAGCGGCGCGGCTCGCCCAGCCACATATCGAGTAGTACGGCAAGGGTGATGAGAAGTGCGGTGGTCATGCCTGTTCCGGTAATAAAAGTGCGCCTAGTGTAACGGAATGGGTGCGGCCATTCCCCCTCCCAGTAAGAACCGTTACCATGCCCGCCATGCCAAAGACTCTCATGATCCAGGGCACCGCCTCCGACGCGGGCAAGAGCACCGTGGTGGCAGGGCTATGCCGTGTGCTGAGGCGGCGCGGTATCGCCGTGGTGCCGTTCAAGCCGCAGAACATGGCGCTCAACAGCGCCGTCACCCCTGAAGGGGGCGAGATCGGCCGTGCCCAGGCGGTACAGGCACAGGCCGCAGGACTGGAGCCCCACACCGATATGAACCCGATCCTGCTCAAGCCCTCCAGCGACCTGGGGGCGCAGGTGATCGTCCACGGCAGGGCGATCGGCCAGATGAAGGCGCGCAGCTACCATGACTACAAAAAGGTGGCAATGGCGGCGGTGTTGGAGTCCCATCAGCGCCTCTCGGAGCAATACGAGGTGATCATGGTCGAAGGGGCGGGCAGCCCTGCCGAGATCAACTTAAGAGAGGGCGACATCGCCAATATGGGCTTTGCCGAGGCGGTCGACTGCCCGGTGGTGCTGGTGGCCGATATCGACAAGGGCGGCGTCTTCGCCCAGATCGTCGGCACCCTTGAACTACTCAGTGAGAGCGAGCGTGCACGCACCGCCGGTTTTATCATTAACCGCTTTCGCGGTGACATTAAGCTACTTGAACCCGGCATCGAGTGGCTGGAGCAGAAGACCGGCAAGCCGGTGTTCGGCGTACTCCCCTACCTGCACGGCCTGCACATCGAGGCGGAGGATGCGGTGCCGCGCGATCACGTTGTTGCCGATAACGAGAAATTCCAGATCGTGGTGCCGGTGCTGCCACGCATTAGCAACCACACCGACCTCGACCCGCTACGCCTCCACCCGCAGGTCGACCTCCACTTCGTTGGTCCAGATCAGCCCATCCCCCCCGCTGATCTGATCATCCTGCCCGGCAGCAAGAACGTGCGTGCCGACCTCACATGGCTGCGCGAACAGGGCTGGGACAAAACGATTGAAAAACACCTGCGCTACGGCGGTAAGGTAATCGGTATCTGCGGCGGCTTCCAGATGCTGGGCCGGGCAATAAACGATCCAAAGGGGCTGGAAGATGCCGCCGGTAGTAGCGAAGGACTGGGGTGGCTCGATATCGAGACAACACTGGAGTCAGAGAAGCAACTCACCCGCGTCTGCGGTTCCCTCACCCTCGATAACGCCTCAGTAGAGGGTTACGAGATCCACATGGGTATCAGCCACGGCGCAGGGCTTTCGCGCCCCGCCGCCAGACTCGGCGAGCTGGATGACGGTGCCATCAGCAAAGACAACCTGATACTCGGCTCCTACCTGCACGGCCTGTTCGACCATCCCGAGGCGTGCCGTGCACTGCTCCACTGGGCCGGGATGAAAGAAGTGGAGGTTATCGACTACCATGCCATTAAGGAACGGGAGCTGGAGCGGCTAGCTGATACAATGGAAC
>JAOUQQ010000080.1 GCA_029879245.1 Chromatiales bacterium
GAATAATTTCTGCAATCGCTCGCGGCTCCATCCACTTGAGCGCCTCCAGTCCCTTTGATGATCGCCCGATGAGAATGCGATCGATTAACTGATCGGCCTTATCATCACCCAGCGCACCTTTGAGAACATTGCGCAGGTAATCCTCATTGCCCGTTCCCAGTGCGGTGTGCGTGCCCAGCGTGTCGGCAAAGTCTGAGACCACATTGGTGACCTGATCCTTGGTGACATTACCGATTGAGGCCATCGCCTCACCCACCTTCTGCACCTCCTTGGGGCCGAGGTGCTTCATGATCTCGGCGGCAGAGCCTTCTCCAAGACTCATCAACAGGACTGCAGCCTGTTCGGCACCGCTCAACTTTGGAGAGAGTGATTCGGCCATTATCTATCTTCCGCTATCCAGTTACGCACAACCTGTGCTACCAGCTTCGGGTCATCCTTGACCACCTGTTTCACCATTTCGATATTGTCCTCGTAGGCTCCCGGGCCAGGCAGTTTGATGATCCCCTCGCGCTTATCACCACCACTCAGAGTGAGTTGATCCTCTGCCAGCATCCCCATCTCACCTGCGGCAGTCGCGGCCAGTGGCATCGGCTCACTGGCCGCTGCAAGATTACGCATCATCGGACGCAACACCATCAGGATCAGCAGCACCCCTAACAGCATAGCCCCGATAACCTTGGAGAGATCCACCATCCACGGCTGCTCCCACAGCGGTACCTCGGGTAGATCCTCCATCATATCGGGCGTTGCAAACGCCGCATTCAGCACATTTACCGTGTCGCCACGCGCCACACTGTAACCAACCGCCTCGCGCACCAGTGCGGTAAGGCGCTCCATCTCCTGCTCGGTACGTACTTCACGCACCGATTCACCCCTGTCATTCACAGTGACACGGTCATCTACCACAACGGCGATCGACAGGCGCTTCACGCTGCCGCTTGCCAGCCTGCTGTGGCTGATAGTGCGATCAAGCTCGTAGTTCTTTGTCGCATTAAGACGCGAATTGAGTTTCTGACGTTGTGGGTCACCCTCTGTCCCCTCTGCTATCTCCGGCACCGTTGCCACACCGGGTGGCTGGTTGGAGAGTGCACCGGGTACACCCATTAGTGCCTCGGCCAGCAGCTGCTCCTCCATGATCTGCTCACTGCGCAAGGCAGACTGTTCAGGATTAAAACTCTCCTGGGTCTGTTCGGTTACCGTAAAGTCGAGTTCCGCCGAGACCTGGGCACGCATTCCGTGACGGCCAACAACAGGGGCGAGGATATCCTCGATACGATCGATATAGCTCTGCTCAACGTTGCGGGTATATTCAAACTGATCCTGACTGAGTGCCATTTCGCTGGATCGTTTTTTACTGCTCAGCAGGCGGCCACCATCATCAACCACAGTGACCTGTGACGCCTCCAGATTTGGGATGCCGGAGGCAACCAGATGCTGTATCGCTGCCACCTGCTCATCTTCGAGCGCCCTTCCCGCATAGAGGTCGAGTAGCACCGAGGCCGTAGGCGGTTGGCGCTTACGCACAAACACAGACTGCTTCGGCAGGGCAAGGTGAACGCGTGCGCGCTCAACACTCGTCAGGCTCATAATCGAGCGTGCCAGCTCCTGCTCCAGCGCATGCTGGTAGCGGGTGGTTTCGATAAACTGACTGGTGCCAAACTCCGATTTGCGCTGCAGGATCTCAAGACCGAGACCACTGCTTCTGGGTAGCCCTTCCGCGGCCAGTTGCATACGCAGCTCCTGCACTCGGGAGGCCGGCACCAGTAGCGCACCGGTACGCTCATCCAGTTTGTAGTCAACGTTACGTGTGCGTAGCAGCTCGGCGATCTCCGCCGCCTCCTTGTCACCCAGATTGCCAAATAGCACACTGTAGGAGGGGGTCATGGTCCAGAGCACCAGTACTACACCCATCGCTGCCACGGCGGCAAAACCGATCAATACCCCCAGCTGGCGCACCGCCGGAAGCTGTATAAACCCCTCAGCAAAGGCGCTGACGGATGAATTCTGGCTGCTATCTGTCGTCGTCATTTCCATCGCTATCCAACTAATATGATGGTGGTAAATGTTCGTCTTTCAATGGTGAGTCGAGGGATACTAGACCTGCATCCGCATGATCTCCTGATAGGCATCTATCATCTTGTTACGCACCTGCACCATCCCTTCAAAGGCGAGACCCGCCTTACTCTTGGCGATCATCACCTGCGGCAGAGTAACGTTGGGGTCACCCGTCTCAAACGCCGTTGCCAGCGAGCTGGAGCTCTTCTGCATCGCATTGACCTTGTCGATCGACTGGGTAAGGAGTGACGAGAAATTGGCACTCGCTGGTTGTGCTGTCTGCACACCCTCGGTGGCGCCTGCACGTGCCTGTGCGGCGGCGGCACGCAGCTGCATAAGTAACTGATTTGTATCGATTGTATTCATGGCATCCTCCGCGCTAACGGTGTCTGTTCTGTGACGCTTAGCGGGGTAGATGCATATTACTTGCCAACTCACATTGAGCTGGAGGAGATGAAATAAGGTGTGTGATTAGCGCGCGAGGGAGGATCCCTCGCTGGAGGGGTGCTAGATCTTGCCAACCAGATTGATGAAAACGCCCTGACTGTCGTAATCGAGGTCGGTCAGGTCATCAGAGAAATCGGTGAAGTTATAGCCCCCACCAAACTTGATGTTTTCACCAAAGTGACGATAGAGACCAACCAGTGCGCCACTACGCTTATCCTCTGCCTGATGAACCTGCAGCGTACGCCACTCGACCAGGGCGTCCCAACGGTGGACAAAGTGCCAGTCGAGACGCGCCACATAGAGCTCCGCATCGGAGTCGAAGAAGACCGGATTGACCCGCTCCTGACTTAGCTCTCCTTTACGGTAGGCGTACTTGCCACCAACGGTAAAGCGCTGGCTCAGGTCGTAACTGAGATCGAGTGCCAGTATGTGGCTCTTCTGAATATACTCGGCTGCGGTATTGGCCAGAGTAACCTGATCGGTCGCGGGCAGGTTGTAGAAGTAGGTATATTTGAACAGGGCGTTGAGGCGATCATGCTCCACCGGACGATAGGCATAACCCATAACCGCTTCGGTAAAGTCGCCATTGTAGAACTCGCCGAGTGAACTCTCACTCTCCGAGTGGTTGATTTTGCCGATAATGCGCCAGCTCTCTGTGAGTTGATACCTGGCACTGTTGCGGGTCAGCCAGGTGGTGCGTTTGGAGAGTGTGGCATCAAGCGGATTTTCGTTTTCATCAACCCGATATTCAAAGGCACTGGCGAAGAGAAGTTTCTCAAACTTGTAACCGATCCGCGCACCAAAGGCTGAACGTTCTGTCGTCGCTGCGGTTTGCGGGTCTTTCAACAGGCCGTAGTCCACATTGGCACCATAGTTCCAGCGATCATTCGGCGCAATGTCGATACCGGCGGAGTGGGTCAATCCGGTTGGTACATCGCCATGGGTGTAACGCTCCTCCAGATAGACACTGGTGCTATCGGAGTAGTGGGTACGGAAGCCGCTGGTGAGGTTACCCCTGCGGGCACGAACCCCATTATCACTGCGCTCATTCTCCAGCGCATAATTGGTATAGAGGTTGGTTCGATCAGAGTAGAGATATTCAGTACCAAGCGAGACGGCACTGCCGAGATCACCACCGGAGAGCTCACCATTCATCTTGAAGCGCTCATTCACACGATACCGGCCACCGGCACCAAAACGGTTGTTATTATCACGATTGCCGCTGCTCTCAGCGGTACCCTGAACAAAGCCGTAGGTGTCCCAATCTGCCTTGGAGTCGTAGGCCGCCTGCAGCATCAGATCGGTACGCTCCCCCTCCTCCTGCGTGACTGGGGGCAGCGGGCTATTATCCGTACGCTCATCCTGGCGAACCGCGCCACTAAGGGTCCATTGATCGGTAAGCAGGTAGTGTACGTTGACCTCATGGGCACTGGTCTCAAGACCCTGATCCTTCGACACCAGATCACTCTTGGCGCGAACAGTCACTCGCTCGGCGATCGGCATTTCAAACGTAGCGCCCGTATTGGTCGTATCACGGTCGGTGATCAAACCCGGGGCGGAGAAACCCGCCTCTACCTGCTGTTGATAAAGGGTCACTTTACCCTGCAGCCCGTCACTCAGCTCGTTCAGGGCAATGCTGGTATCAATACGCGTGGCACCGGCACTGACATCGTTACCCAGTGTGGGTGAGGCTGTATTAAAGGTGTAACCGCCATCGGCCGAGCCAAAGCTGTCGCTACCGGGCCCCTGACTCTGTGAACTCTCCAGTTTCACCCAGGTGTTGACGCCCTTACGCCAGGTGATATCAACACCGTTAAGAGACTGCTCCACTCCGGCCTCCTCACTCTGGCTGGCAGTAAGGCCCAGTTTTACCGAATCGTTAAACCAGTAGTGGGTCCGCCCACCGACCGCCAGGGTATTGATGTCGTCAAAGCCCGGGGTAAACTCGTAGCGTGTCACCAGGTAGACCAGCCCACCGTTTGCCCCGCCACTGTCGACGAGCATACTATCGGCCGCTGTAGCCGAAAGCGGCTCGGTAAGGATGAGACGGCCCTGAATGTAGTCCATATCGTAATCGAGGGCCGGGGTGAGATTTTTCACTGCCACCACCATGCCTGAGTCTTTATCACGCACCTCTATACGTACCCGCTCGGAACCACTGAGGATATCCTGGTGACGCAGGAAATAGAGTGAGCCTCCGGTGCCGCGGAACTCGTCACGTCCGGCAATGGTGCCGGGTTCAGCCACGTAGCCATCAAAATAGATACGCGGCTCACCAAAGCTGGTTGTGCCCTGCGGCTGCAGATGGAGATTGGCGCCATAGAGGCCGCGATCGACCTGCGCCAATGTATTGTCGGTATAACCGATCTTGAAGTTACCCCACAGGCCGTAGTGATCACCCTTCATCAGCCTGGCGTAGAACTTACCCATAGTGGGTGCCCCCTCCTCCACCGTGCTGTCATCACCAAACGTAGGATAGTAGTTATCCGGGTCGATGCGGCGGAACAGGGCATCAGGCGACTTATTGAGAAAGTTTGAGAAGATCTCACCGAGGGGCCCTTCACGGGTGTCGGCGCTGGCGATCAGCTCCCATCCCTCACCAAATTTGCCATGGGTATAGAAGGCAAGGCGCCCATCCAGACTCAGGTCGTTGTCGTAGTGGCTCTTATCATTGGTCACCAGCTCCGCGGGGCCGTTGGTGCTGTCCTGCGATGCGGTGATATCGGCAATACCGACATAGAACCAGTCGCTCTTCTGTAACTCAAGGTCACGCAGGAAGAGCTCACCGTTGCCCTGTTCATTGAGCACGGCCACCTCTACCGTATGCAACCCGGCCGGGAGCAGCTCCTCAGCGATAAATTCACCCTTCTCATTCAACGGTACCGGATGCCCTGCCAGCCACACGGTATGTCCCTCAGGGATAGCACTACCACTAGCCATGATGGTGCCCCCGCTGAGCGGAATGTTGTTGCGCAGGAGACGGTTCTCACCGTAGCCAACCAGCAGCTCCCTGTCCGCATCGGACTCACTCAGTTTTGCCGTATCGACCTGATCAACCAGCCACAACTGTTGCAGGTCACTCTCATCAAAATTGCCCCTGGCATCATAGACACGTACCAGATAGTTGAGCGCGATCCGGGGCGCCAGATAGCAGTCACACTCGGCACTCCAGAGCCCCTTGCCATCGGCATCCAGCGGAACTATCGCCTTTGGCTCATCGCGGGTCGACTGCTCTTTATCAAAGATCCTGACCTCGGCACGCTCGATAAATCCACGGTAGTTACTGTAGAGGCGGAAGCGAACCTCATTCTCCTTCACTGCCGTATTGATATCGTCTGCATAGCGCACGGTAGTGGGCCATGCCGTCACATTGAGACGAGGTTTGAAGCCGAGGTTGTCATATTTAAACTGGATCTGAGCCTTTTCCAGCGCCACATCGGTACAGCGCTGTACATCGGGGATATTCTTACCCGGGTCGTTGAGGGGTTTACCATCAACGGTGATGCGCATAAAGTTTAGTGAGTAGGGATTCTGTGTCTCCACCTCTCGGGTCAGGCGGGTGATGTCGATCCCCTCACTGTCGTCAAGCATCGCCAGCTCATCGTAAACCACCTGTACCACCACACGGGAGCGATCCGCCTCGACAAAACCGGCGTTGATCACATCATCACTCTGCACATAACCGTGGCCCTCATATTCGACCTGTTTGTCACGCAGGGTGATCTCAGTGCGTATCGCCTCCATCACACGACGTGCACGCGCCGTTGAGAGGCCTATATCGTCGCCGTAGACCGAAGCGGTACGACGGTCCAGTCGCTCATTGCTGATATAGCCAACAAAGCGCAGACGGACATTGGCCTTATCGGGGATCTCACTCATTAAGCGTTCCAGACGCTGGCTATATCCCGGTGACAGGAGCGGAGTACCGTCCTTGAAGTAGACCGGTGCAATAGGACCCGATGGGGGATCGTAGACACGCACCACGGTCTCTGCTGCCGAAGACTCAGGGCAGAGCTGTGGCTCTTCGGGTAGCTCCTGCAGTGGGTCGTCGTACCAGAACTCCACCTCGACGCGACGATTGAGCATGCGCCCCTTTTCGGTGTCATTAGAGGCGACCGGGAAACGGTCACCTTTACCAGAACTATCGACTGCCGCACTGGGCAGGTGCATCGCATCCTGCACCGCCAGGGCGACGCGACGTGCGCGTGCCTTGGAGATCCCCATCGCATCACCGTAGATACGCTCTTCACGCCCTGTCAGAGGCAGATTGTCGTTGTGGCCGATGAATTTCATCACCACATTCTCTTTGCCACGCAGGTTGTGCTGTGCCTGGCGAAGCTGTTCGATAAAACTAGCGGGAACCTCGGTACTCGTCTCATCAAAGCGTAGCGGCGCGACAAGATTTTTTATACGACCGCGTTTGGCGTGTCCCTCCTTGTAGCGCAGCCGACAGACAGTCTCGATACGACAGACCTTAATACGGTTCATCTCCTCGGTGACCAGCACCTCCTTGTCGACCAGTTTCTCCTCCTCTTCGTCATACCACACCTCCACCTCAACACGACGGTTCTGGGCACGACCTGCCAGCGTGTTATTACTGGCAAGCGGCTGTGCCTCACCGACACCCTCGTAGGAGATCGACTCCGGTGGCAGGTCAAGTGCCTGCTGGAAATACTCGGCTGTTGTTCCTGCGCGCTCACGAGACAGGCCAGCATTGTCACCATATTTCTCCTTTAGCGCACCGCGAAGTTTCACGTTATCGGTATGACCAAGGAAGTGCAGACGCACATTTAGGCGCCCCTTCATGCTCACCAGCACCTCACGCAATTTATCGATATACTCCTCGGGGATATCGGCCTTACCCGAGGCAAAGCGGATCGGCGGTACCACGTTCTGCAGCTTGAGGGTCTTTAGCTCCTTTTGCAGCACCTGCTGCGTCTCGATCTTGTCACCACCCTGTTCATCATCACTCGTCGTCACCCAGGGGGTATAGGGGGCGTCCAGCGGCAGATACTGCTCTACCGTCTCGCCATAGGGGGCGGTAGTGCGCAGACCGGTTTCACCATTGTGTGGCGCGACCGTCTCCGTCACCTCCTCCTGGCCGAAGGCGTAAGCGGGCAGCAGCAACGCACTCAATACGATGAGTGATCGTTTCAACATAGTTGGGAATGGATTCAAATTACTCATCATCGCGCGCCCCTAATCGACCACACGGGAGCGATCAGGCGGCGCACCCCGGCGCCAGAAGATTTCGCTCTCAACAGTCAGTTTGTAGCAGCAGTCGATCTCCTCCCACCTGGTGGTGATCAGGCGGTTGAGCATCGCCATCCTGTCACTAACCAGACCTTCACTCTCGACATCGGCCAGATAAGAGATGCGCAACTGCGATGGGGCCTTTTTCAACTCACCAAGCAGCAGATCTATACGCGGTATCCACTGCGGACGCATAGTGGTAGTACCCGGCTCAAAGACACCGTCGGCCACGTCCAGACGGATCACCCGATGGAGGGTGGCGCCAAAGTTAAACTTCGCCACCTTGCCTCGTGTCAGGCGCTGCACCCGCGGGTTTTCGGTGGTAAGACGGAAACCGGTTGGCAGTGTGCGATCATCAAGTTTGAGAATAAAGTTGGAGCCACGCACCTCATCCGGCACCATCGCGCAGGTGAGATGGAAACGCCCATGCTCATCGCTCGTCACCAGTAGGCCTCTGGCACTCACTACCCGAGCCCCTGGCAGCCCCTTCTCGCCCTCGTCCTGAACACCATTGAGGTTCCTGTCATCAAATACCTTACCGATGATGTCACTGCAGTCGAATGTCGGATCCGGAATAACCCTTACCGTTGCACTCGCCTCACCCGAAGCGGCACCATTGATCACCGTCTGGAACATCTGCACACGGTTGATGTACTCACCCTCAGAGACACCAGAGCCCACTATCAGCAACATCTTCAGGGTGTAGACCGTACCGGGATCAAGCGCCAGACCACCCCATGTCAGGGTACCGTTTGCCAACACCGGCTCTGATGCCACATCGTTTAACTTTGCCGAGCCTGAGACATACTTAAAGCCGGGCGGGAAGGTATCGACGATGTTCAGATCGGTCAGCGTCACCGGCATGGTGTTATTAATGGTGATGGTATAGGGCACCAGTTGACCGCGGGTTACGTTCACCATCGATGAGCGCTTCGAGATGGTAAGGGCATTATCCAGCACCGGGTCAACCGGGATATGGTTGTTAAACAGCTGACTGTCATTGGGCGTTGGCGCATTCAGTGTCAGATAGAGGTAGTGACTCACCGACGAGTAGGGTATAGCCGCCGCTGGTAATTGCTCGTTCGGCATCGCCTCACAATATCCGGCGGGTACCGCCACCGCATCACTGCTACAGGTAACCACATCGTAGGGGAGCGCCGTCGGGTCAAAGAGCGGGTCATTACTCACCGGCGGAATTACACGTGACGGGCCTACCTCAAAGTCATTACCCAGTGGCGGAATGACATTGATTACATAGTCAGCACCGGCAGGACAGGCGGGGTCGCTGAAGTTAAGGTCAAACTTGTAGTGACCACCGGCCAGGGTCACCTGCCCTTGCTGTGCCGGGTCATCCAAGCAGCTGTTTGGCAATGCCACACCGTTACGTTGCATCGTCAGGGTGGCGCCAACAACGGGAGTGCGGACAATCGAGTCGAAGACAACACCGTTAGGGTCAATCGGCAGATTCAGCCCCTGTACCAGGCTACCCCACGGTCCGGTAACACCCGAGATACGTTGTGGCCCGTTGATGTAGGCTGAATCGGCCAGGCCAAGGCTGGCGGTTGTTGTTGTGGCTCCGGGGGCAACAAAGCGCAGTGTATATTGATCGCTACCCGCGGTTACTGCCATTCCCGTTGCTCCATAGGTACCGGTGGAGTCAGTCGTCAGTGCCCCCAGGTAGGTATTATTTAGATAAACCTCTACCTGCCAGCCGACCAGCGGTGACTCGGTGGCATCGAAAATATTATCGAAGTTAACATCGTGCCATGCCTGACCGGTGATCGAGGCGCTACCGGGTACACCGCCGACATCAATGGATGCGCTCGAGTCGAGACTAAAGCTCGGCACATTCCACTGCAGCTGTGCGGTATTGGTTATTCTCGTGCCTGCAGGCAAAGCAGCGTCGATGGCCACACGGAAACGCAGTGCCACCCACTCACCCGGCAACAGATCCCCGACCGCCGTTGCATAATCGACACTCAAAACCCCGCCTGAGTATGTCACTGCCGAGGTGCCCAGTGGTGAAGTTGGGCCGATCGCACTACCACTCACATAGGCACTGCCCGCCACATAGGTTACCTGCCCGGCAAGCGGATTGAGATCGTCGCTAATCAGAATACTGTTGGCCGGATTACTGCCGATGTTAATTACAAACACCTCATACTCCAGCTCACCGCCAGGCAGTGCCGCCCCGCCACCGACAACGTTCACCGATTTAACTATGGTCAGTTGTTGTGCACTACCAACTACGATGATCGTCGGTTGATCCCCATTGCTGTCATCACCATCAACATCTGTAGGTTCGGTGGCCAGCTCATTACTGGAGACAAAACCCTGATTGCTAATCGGCGTTCCCGGCAGCACACCCGCATTGATCTGGACATCAAAGGTGACTACAGCATTGGTACCCGCATCAAAGGTACCGGCAGCGTTACCCGATGCGTTAATGGTCATCCCTGCAACCAGCGGTGATACACCACCATCGGGCTGGCCGAGAGGGGCACCATCCAGGGTGGTGGAATTTGCCACATATGTCGTATTGACAGGAACGGCGTCTCTCAACACGACCCCTGTCGCCGCTACAGTACCCAGATTATAGGTAGTAATGGTATAGCGCAGTGTGTCCCCAGGATCCGCGACACCCGGTGTGCCATTATCAACCACAATCGCCACGGTCTTGGTCTCATCCAGCAGCGGAATCGTGCCGACGACATCCCTGGTGGGATCGTTTATCGCGCCTGTTGCAGGATCATCCGATGGGATCAGATTAAACGCCGCCCCACCCTCGCCGGTTCCCGACAGGAAGGCCTGGTTGGTGATAAAGGTGCCACCCAGCACACCATTGTCTACCGTCACATCAAAGACGATCGTGGCAGTGCTCGCAGCAATGCTGGCGGTGGGATCGGCCAGTAACAGGCCCGGCGTAGTGGTTGATGCAGAGTTGATCAACATACCTGCAGCCAGCGGAGAACCACCGCCGAGTGGATCAGTAACCGGTGCACCATTCAAAGTCGTACTACCCGCCACATAGGTGGTGTAATTGGGGATCACATCACGCAGGGTTGTACCGATAGTATTTTCGGTACCAGTATTTCTCACCGTGATGGTGTAGCGGATGGTCTCGTTGGGCAGCAGGATCAACGGGTCAAGTGTCAGATCCGCCGAGCTCTTTAAAATTTCAAACCTCGGCGCCGAGGTGATCAGGGTCGAGACCTGATTACTTGTCGTTGGCAACAGATCGACAGAGTCGGCCAGAGCCTGATTGAGAACGGTGACACCACTACCCAATACCTGTGAAAGGGTCGCTGTAAAGTTAACCGTCACTGTATCTCCAGCACTGCCCAACGGGGCCAGCGAGATATTTTGAATATCAACAATACCTGTGCCGTTGACACCACCAGTGGGATCGGTGGCACTGCTGTCTGCACCAGCCGGTATGCTAATTAACTGCAGTGTACCGGGTTCAAACTCGGCCGAAAGCTCATCCACCAATGAGACATTATTAACCGCAACCACACTCGCATTACGCAGGGTGAGTATGTAGCTCAGGGTATCTCCCGGGGCCGCATTGGCACCCGGGTCCTCACCCGTGCTGGCATTAACTACCGCTTTACTCAAATTGACAGCAACACGTGTTGCCACAATCACCACGGCGGGCGCGGTAATGTAATCATTGACCGCAGGTGTACCCGTGCCAGTACGTTCGACGGCGGCCTGATCACCGTTTAATCCGCTCCAGCGAATCAACGCACTATTGTTTAACGTTTGACCTGGAGCGACACTATTCAGCACCCTGGCCTGGTAGGTGACTGTCGCCACCTGCCCCTCGGTAAGGTCGATGTCGACCCCGCCTGCAGGGGCCCAGCTGAGACTCTGTGCGGTCACGACCCCATCACCTCCGTTGGTGTTGGGGTCTGCAATAGAGACACCATCCAGAGCGGCCGTACCGGGTTCATAAAGTAGGCCAAGGCCGAGGCTATCCTCAATAGTCAGGTCAAAGGCATCGGAGAAATTATCTCCCGTCCCCCCGCTACCCGATGCGGTTATGGTCAGACTGTAGGTCATCAGATCGCCAATAGCCGGAGAGAGGTTGTCGACCGATTTGCCGAGACCAATCAGTGGCTCCGTAATGGTAATGGGGGGACT
>JAOUQQ010000165.1 GCA_029879245.1 Chromatiales bacterium
TGATGAGTTTCTTTGAGTTCCACTAACGGGCTTAGCCGTTTCCGGAATCATCCTCCTCAACAGAACCACCTCCCTTGCTCATCTTTTTACCCTCCGCCGCACGCTGTTTGCGTACCGCTTTGGGGTCGGCGATCAGGTGGCGGTAGATCTCAATGCGGTCTCTGGCCCGCACAGCAGTATCGAGCTTGCTTAACTTACTGAAGATCCCCACCTTGCTTGTCTCAATGTCGATCTCGGGAAACTGCTCCAGCACACCGGAGCGCTCAATCACCTCACGGATCGTCATCCCCTCCTCCGCCTCAATGGTCATCAAGACCTGAACATCGGGTTTGGCGTAGGCGACCTCTACTTCGAAAGATTCACGCTTTTCCATAGACATCCACCGCACGTTTGGAGAAGGCATCGACCAGCGTATTGGCGATCTGGCTGAAAACTGGCCCCATCGCCATACCAACTAGACGATTCTTGAACTCAAACTCCAGGTCAAGCGAGACCTTGCACGCCTGCTCGCCCAGCACGTCGAAACGCCAGAACCCCTCGAGCCGCTTGAATGGCCCCTCCTCCAGGCGCATCTCGATCATCTTGTCTCTCTGCAACCTGTTTCGGGTAGTAAAAGCCTTGTTGAGGCTGCCGTGGGAGATCTTTACGGTGGCACGGATCACATCTTCATCCTGCGACAGGATCTCACTACCACTGCACCAGGGGAGAAATTCGGCATAGGACTCGATATCATTGACCAGCGCATACATCTGCGCGGCGCTGTAGGCGACCAGGGCACTTTTGTTAATGGTTGTCACAAATCAAATAACCTTAAATATTTTGAGATAAAGAACAATCGCGATTGCTATCGGGCTAAGATAACGAATGACCACATACCAGAGGTCAAAGGCCCTGGTCTGCTTGATGGCAAGCTCATCGGCTACAGACTCTTTTTTCATCTTCCAGCCGACGAATATTGCAATTAGCAGACCACCCAGAGGAAGAAGAATGTTGGCGGTGATGTAATCGGCCAGATCGATAAAGGGCATTCCGAAGATCTTGTAACCACTCCACACATTCAGTGACAGCAGTGAGGCGATCCCCAGAACCCAGGTGATCAAACCCACGACTGTTGCTGCATAAATGCGGCTTAGACTACGGTTTTCAACCAACCAGGCGACAACCGGCTCAGAGAGTGAGATAGCCGAGGTCCAGGCCGCAAAGGCGAGCAACAGGAAGAAGAGACTGCCAAAGAAGATGCCACCCGGCATGTGTCCAAAGGCGAGTGGCAACGTTTTAAATACCAGCCCAAAGCTCTGATCCGGTGCCAGACCGTTGGCAAAGACGATAGGAAAGATTGCCAGGCCTGCCAATAACGCAACCACCGTATCCATCAGCGCAATGGTGATCGTCGTACGTGCAATCGAGGTATTCTGCGGCAGATAGGAGCCGTAGACCATGATCGCCCCCATCCCCAGGCTCAGGGTAAAAAAGGCGTGGCCCAGTGCTATCAGGACGCTATCACCACTCAGCTTGCTAAAGTCCGGATTAAACATAAAGCTCAGGCCACTCATAAAGGGGGTGTCTACACCCCTGGCGACACCTGCAGCATACTCGGCGTTCATTGCATAACCGACCATCACGATGAGTAGAATGAAAAGTGCTGGCATCAGATAGCGAACCAGTTGTTCCAGTCCACTCCTTACACCGCGAGCCACTACGACTGTGGTCATTACCATGAAGATGGTGTGCCAGGCCAGCAGCCGCTCTGGATCCCCGAGAAGTGAACCGAACAGGGCGCCCACACCATCGGCCGTCTGCCCTTCAAAGACCCCAGAGGCTGTACGGAAGAAGAAGGCGAGCACGATACCTGCAACGACAGAGTAGAACGAGAGGATCAAAAATCCAGCGACAATGCCCCCACCACCAAGGAGCTTCCAGGCAGGTGAACGCCCCTCCTCCTCGGCCAGGTGGGTCATGGTGTTGATGGGGCTGCGGCGTCCACGGCGACCGAGCAGGATCTCGGCCATCATTACCGGGATACCGATCAGGGCGATACAGACGAGATAGACGATTACAAAGGCGCCACCACCGTTATCGCCGGTAATATAGGGAAATTTCCAGATATTTCCCAAACCCACAGCAGAGCCGGTGGCCGCCAGGATAAATGCCCAGCGCCCCGACCACTGTCCGTGTAGTGATTCTCGTCTCTCTGCCATGTCTCCCCCTGATGCTTAAAATTTTTTGCCATTGTCGGCCAATTCGTCCCTCCCCTCAAGCCGAGGGAAAAATTGCACCCCCAGCACCCTCTTCGCCTATAATGCGCCGCTATGGCAAAAAAGAGTAATACCGTTAAAGGGGCTGGCTCCAGCACCATCGTCAGCAACAAAAAGGCACGCCACGACTACTTCATAGAAGACAAGTTCGAAGCGGGCATAGTACTGGCTGGATGGGAGGTAAAGAGTCTGCGCGCCGGAAAGGTGCAGATTGTGGACAGCTACGTCTTCATCAAGGAGGGCGAAGCCTTTGTCTCCAATCTGATGATCACCCCGCTACCCACCGCCTCTACCCATATCCATCCGGAGCCGACCCGTGTTCGCAAGCTGTTGATGCATCGTGAGGAGATCGCACGCCTGATTGGCGCTGTAGAGCGCAAGGGTTATACCCTGCTAGCCCTCTCCCTCTACTGGAAGAAGGGTAAGGTGAAGTGCGAGGTAGCCCTGGGTAAGGGCAAGAAGCAACACGACAAACGTGCCACCGACAAAGAGCGCGACTGGCAGCGCGAGAAACAGCGGATCCTCAAGCACGGCTAGCCCCCTAATCTGTCATGGAAACTATATTTTCCATGACAGGGAACTTATCCACAGATACACTACCTAATCTACAGAACCAAAGGGGGCGACCTGGCTTCGACGTGGGTTGCGAAACCATAGGTGCATGCCGAGGTGCAGTCATCTCGTAAATCAACTGCAAAATCTTAGTTGCCAACGACGACAACTACGCACTCGCTGCTTAATACCCAGTAGGGTGCCCTCCGGTCTGGGGCCGTGCCTGTGCGCTCAGGTTTCCGGGGGTCATCTCTCACAGGATCGCGATGAAGCTCGTCCGGGGCGGACTCGTTAAAACCTTTACCGGAATCGCTGTCAGTTGGCCCTGTTCGTCGGGTTGCTGCCAGTTAAAACAATAGACGAAATAAGCATGTAGAGCCTATGGCAGAGGGCTTGCGGACGCGGGTTCGATTCCCGCCGCCTCCACCAAGCAGAAAAAGGCCACCCAATAGGGTGGCTTTTTTATTACAGAATGAAAAAGCCCCGCAATGCGGGGCTTAATATTTGGTA
>JAOUQQ010000081.1 GCA_029879245.1 Chromatiales bacterium
TTCCTCAACCAAGTTCATGTTTGAATCTGCTCGTTGTAGACCGACTCGGTACAAATAAATTCCCCATTCACCCGTCACCGTTAGAGAAGAGATCCATCTCGCTCTGACGTATCGCCTCCTTCCTCTCCGGCGGCGCCATGCCAAAGTGAAGATAGGCACTATTGGTGGCGATTCGTCCTGTGCGGGTACGCATCATAAAACCCTGCTGGATGAGATAGGGCTCCAGCACATCTTCGATGGTGCCACGCTCCTCACCGATGGCGGCGGCGAGATTGTCTACCCCAACCGGGCCACCATCGAACTTGTCGATAATCGCCAGCAGCAATTTGCGGTCCATCATATCAAAGCCGTTTACATCCACATCAAGCATGTCGAGGGCGCGACCCGCGACATCGGCCGAGACCTTGCCGTCTGCCTTCACCTCGGCGTAGTCGCGCACCCGGCGCAGCAGGCGGTTGGCGATGCGCGGGGTACCACGTGAGCGACGTGCGATCTCGGAGGCCCCCTTCTCATCAATCGCGACACCCAGAATACCGGCGGAGCGGATAACAATATGAGTCAGGTCGGCGGTGTTGTAAAACTCCAGCCGCTGCACGATACCGAAACGGTCACGTAACGGCGAGGTGAGCATACCGGCGCGGGTGGTGGCCCCGATCAACGTAAAGGGGGGCAGGTCGAGCTTGATAGAGCGGGCCGCCGGTCCTTCGCCGATCATGATATCGATCTGGTAGTCCTCCATCGCCGGATAGAGCACCTCCTCGACCACTGGCGAGAGGCGATGGATCTCATCGACGAACAACACATCGTGCGGCTCAAGATTGGTGAGCAACGCCGCGAGGTCTCCAGGACGTTCCAGCACCGGGCCGGAGGTCTGGCGGATATTCACCCCCAGCTCGTTGGCGATAATGTGTGCCAGGGTTGTCTTGCCGAGGCCGGGCGGGCCGAACAGCAGCACATGGTCGAGCGCCTCACTACGCTGACGCGCCGCAGAGATGAAGATCTCCATCTGCTCATGCACCTTCTGCTGGCCCACATAGTCGGCCAGCATCCTGGGACGGATAGCACGATCCTGCGCCTCCTCTTCACCCGTCGGTGCATTGCTGATCAGACGGTCAGTTTCGATCATTATGGTGGTGACCTGTGTCGGTGTTATTGGTGCTCTATCTTACCGTTTGCTGTGTAAGTATTCCGCCCTTAAATAGCATTAATGTGCAACGCTACTACTTTTGCACCGCCTGCTTCAACGCGGCGCGGATGATCGCCTCACTCCCCATCCCGTCGGTATCGAGGATACTGATCAGGCGGCTCGCCTCAGGCGGTTTGTAGCCGAGGGAGATCAGGGCACTGAGCGCATCCTTCACCGCATCGGCGGATGAGGCGATCTGAGATGTCGCAATCCCGCTGGCCGGTAATACCGGCGACGGTTGCCAGTCATCAAGACGGTCACGCATCTCGACGATCAGCCGCTCTGCGGTCTTCTTGCCGACACCGGGCAGGCGCACCAGGGTGGCGGTATCACTGTCGTGCACGCAGCGGGCAAACTCATCGGCCGAGATCCCGGAGAGGATGGTGAGCGCCAGTTTGGCCCCCACACCATTGACCTTAATCAGGGTACGAAACAGGGTACGTTCCGCCTCGGTGGCAAAGGCGAAGAGCAGGTGGGCGTCCTCACGCACCACCAAATGGGTGTGCAGGGTCACCTCAGTCCCCACCTCGGGGAGCTGAAAGATGGTGCCCATCGGCGCCTCCAGCTCATAGCCGATCCCCCCCACATCGAGCAGCAGGTGGGGAGGCCTCTTCTCCGCAAGTATGCCGCGCAGGCGACCTATCATCGATAACGTCCTCTTCTACTGCCGCGCACCCCTTCGAGGTGGCGCAGGGTTTGACTGGTATGATTGTGGCACAGTGCCACAGCAAGGGCATCAGCGGCATCGGCCTGCGGCATCCCCGGCAGCTTGAGCAGCGCCTGCACCATGTGCTGCACCTGCTCCTTGCTGGCGTTACCCTTACCCACCGTCGCCTTCTTGATCTCGCTGGGGGTGTATTCGCTGAGCGTCAGCTCGCGTGACATCACCGCGCAGATGGCGGCGCCGCGGGCCTGCCCCAGCTTGAGGGCGGAGTCGGGATTGCGATGCATGAAGACCTGCTCAATCGCCACCTCATCAGGGGCATAGAGCTCGATGATGTCGCTCACCCCATCGAAGATGGTCTTGAGGCGCGAGGCAAACTCACCATCCCCGGCACGGATGCAACCGCTCTCTACGTAATGGAGACGCCCATTTGCCCGTTCGATAATCCCGAAGCCGGTAATACGCGAACCGGGGTCAATGCCGAGGATACGGGTCATAGCTCTGGCCCGGCCCTTAACCGAGCTGGGCCATCACCTCTTCACTGAAGTCGGCGTTGGTATAGACGTTCTGTACATCGTCGAGCTCCTCCAGCATGTCGACCAGACGCATCACCTTCTGTGCATCCTCCAGCTCAAGCTCGACGCTGGTAGAGGGGCGTTGCGTGATCTCGCCCACCTGCGGGTCAAAACCGGCGGCAACCATCGCCTCCTTCACATGGGTGAACGCCTCCCACGCGGTGGTCACCTCGATGGAGCCGTCATCGTTGTTCACCACATCCTCGGCCCCCGCCTCCATGATCGCCTCCTCATCGACGCCGGGTGGATAGTGCATCATGCCGATCCGGGTAAAGAGGTAGGCAACCGAACCGTCGGTACCCAGATTGCCGCCACACTTGGTGAAGGCGTGGCGTACATCGGAGACAGTACGATTACGGTTATCGGAGAGGCAGTCGACCATCACCGCCACACCGTTGGGGCCGTAGCCCTCATAGCGGATCTCGTCATAGTTATCATTATTGTCGGCACCGGCGCCACGCTTGATAGCGTTCTCAACGGTATCCTTCTTCATGTTCTGGCCCAGCGCCTTAGCCACCGCATCGCGCAGACGCGGGTTGCTGTCGATATCCGCCCCGCCCATCCTGGCGGCAACAACGATCTCGCGGATCAGTTTGGTAAAGATCTTGCCACGCCTGGCATCCTGGGCCGCCTTACGATGCTTGATATTGGCCCATTTACTGTGACCGGCCATGAAGAAAACCCCGCTGCATCACGACAAAAACTGTCCGCATTGTAGCACCAATACACGGGGCATTCGCAGAGAGGTTAGTCTCCTCCATCGAGGGAGACGGCCGTGCGGTCAAAGGGGGAGCCACCCGGTTCATCAAACAGCAGCTCATGGCTGCCGATGCGAATCATGTCGCCTGCAATCAGGCGTTTTTTGCTCACCTTTTCGCCATTGATGAAGAGGCCATTGGTGCTGTTGAAATCGGCGATCGTCACCTCGAATGCCCCATCCAGATAGTTGTCGGGTTTTACCACAATCACCGCATGGATACCGCTAATGGTGGGGTCATCGAGTTGAATGTCGTTATCGGAGCGGCGGCCGATGGTCACCCGCTCCTTCAGCAGCTCATACTCCTTAAGTGCCAGGCCATTCAGCATCAGGGTCAGTTTGGACATACGCAGATTCCTCCTACAGACTCTCTATGAAGCCAAGACGAGCATCAGCAATGGCGATCTCATCACCATTTTTCAACACCACAGAGCCGGACTTGACCGCCTTGCCATTCACGCTGGTAGTGATCGGTTTGTCGCCTGTGGTGATCGGCAGCAACTCATACCCCTTTGCCGTCTTCATCACCACCGCCACCTGCATCCCCGGTTTGCCCAGGGCGGTACGCTCCTTCTCCAGTTTCATCACCTCACCGGCGCGCGGACCATTGAGGATCTTCAGGGCCGAGTTGCCACTCGCCTTCTTTTTGCTATCCGTATCACCGAACATAATCATGGTGGCGGCAAAGTCCTGCACATCCTCATCGACATAACAGAGCTCATGGCTGCCGATCTTGATCACATCGTTGTGTTTCAGCGGTGACTTGGAGATGGGGTGGTTGTTAAGACGGGTGCCATTGGTACTCCCCAGATCGGTGATCGTCGGCTTGGGCTTGAGCAGGATCGCCGCGTGCTCCCCACTGACAATCGGCTCGTTGAGCATGATGTCATTACCTGTATTGCGCCCTATCGTGACGCGCTCACCCTGCAGCGGAAAGTCGCGTACATTCATACCGTTGTGGCTAATTACCAGCTTTGCCATCGTCAATACCTCACTACCAGATTCGAACCACGATTACCGAAATATTATCATCGCCGCCACGCTCATTGGCGGCATCCACCAGCGCACGCACCACCTCGGGCAGGGCATCGCCTGCCAGCAGGGTGGCAATCTCCTCATCCATAAGATAGTTGCTCAGACCATCGGAACAGAGCAGGTAACAGTCATCGTCGACCACCGCTTCGTCACCCAGATCCACCGCCACCCCGGAGTCAAGCCCCAGTGCACGGGTGATCACATTCTTCTGCGGGGAGTTGCGCGCCTGCTCGGCCTCCAGCATCCCCTCATCCACCAGCTCCTGCACCAACGAGTGGTCACGGGTCAGCTGCGTCAACTCACCATCTCTTAAGCGGTAGAGGCGGGAGTCGCCCACATGGGCGTAGTGTAATCGCCCCTCCTCCAGCGCCAGCGCTACCACCGTGGTCCCCATGGTGTGGATCTCAGGGTCAGAAGTGGCGTGCGCATAGATCTGCAGGTTGGCCTGCTCTATCGCCCGCTGCAGCATCTGCGATGCACGGCTCTGACGTAACATCTCACCTATCGTCTCCACCGCAATGGCACTGGCCACCTCGCCGGCGTGGTGGCCACCCATACCATCTGCAACCACCGCCCACCCCTGCTCGGCATTCCAGGCGATGGCATCTTCATTGTGCTCACGCACCCGCCCCGTATCAGTCAATCCCACCATCTTCCATGCGGACATCGGCTATCCCCCCCGGCACCGTTTAAGGGCTGTCGCTACCTCCCCTGCACTCTGGTAGCGTTTGCCCGGCTCTTTTTGCAGACATTTATTGATGATTCGTGTGAGACAGATCGGGATCCCCTTGCGGAAATTACCCGGTTTAGGATGGGCCTGATTGGTGATCTTGAACATCAGGCTACCCAGCGATTCTGCCTCAAACGGCAGGTGACCGGTGGCAAGTTGAAACAGGGTCACCCCGAGCGAGAAAATATCGGCCCGCCCATCCACCTTCTTCCCCGCCACCTGCTCCGGCGACATATAGGATGGGCTACCAAGAACGGTACCGGTCTTGGTCTTACTGGCATCGGTCAGACAGGCAACACCGAAATCGGTCACCTTCACCACCTTCTCGTTACGCTCGTAGACGATATTGGCCGGTTTGATATCGCGGTGCACCACCTTCTGCTTGTGGGCGTAGTCGAGCGCCTCGGCCACCTCTTCCATAATCGCCATCACCTCCTTGAGCGGCAGCAGACTCTTTTTGCTGGAGAAGGCGGCCAAGTCCTGTCCCTTCAGGTAATCCATCGCGATGTAGGCAAGCTCCTGCTCCTCACCCACGTCGTAAATCGTCACAATATTACGGTGGTTAAGACGCCCGGCGGTCTCTGCCTCTCGATAGAAGCGCTGCTTGACCTCCTTGAGCTCCTGCCCTTCAAACTCGTGAGCGAGGGCCATTGTTTTGATCGCCACCTCACGATTGATTCGCGGGTCCTGCCCCAGATAGACCATCCCCATGGCACCACGGCCGATCTCTTTCTCGATATGGTAGTGTCCCAGAGTTGGGCGCTGCACCCCCGTGGTCGCCTCCATCACCACGGTACCACCAGGTGCCGCACTGGACTGGGGCAGCACGATACGCTCACCCATCTCACGGTTGCGCGCCAGACGCTCACCTACATCCTTGAAGTTTCGTGCCAGACGCTGTAACTCGCCAAACAGTGCCACTGCCTTGTTGTACTGACGTTTGCGCTCAAAATCGAGCCCCAGGTTATAGAGCTGCTCACGCAGGGTTTCACTATTAACACAGCGGCGATACTTCTCCCACGCTTGCTCCAGCTCTCCCTGCGACTGCAGCATACGCCCCAGTTGCGTGTTGGAGGTAGAGAGCTCCTCCACCAGTCGAGCCTCACGCAGGGAGCCCCGACGTTGCAACGTTATCAGCAGGTAACCACCCAGCAGTAGCAGGGTGGGGGCAATCAGCGG
The DNA here is from genome assembly GCA_029879245.1 of Chromatiales bacterium. Classification (GTDB taxonomy): domain Bacteria; phylum Pseudomonadota; class Gammaproteobacteria; order Thiohalomonadales; family Thiohalomonadaceae; genus JAPHSX01. Next base: position 6,127 of record JAOUQQ010000081.1, read on the forward strand.
TAGCCACTGCGAAAGCAGTAACAGAAAGAGCATCTCGCTATTGAGCAAAAGAAACAGCAGCAGCAGTGAGGAGAGCAGACCCGAGGTAAGTCCAAGTCGCGGCAGCAACAGCATCAGGAACAACGCCACCGCCAGCCATGCACCGTACTGTAACCACACCGTGAGTGAGTGGAATCCCACCTGTCGCCCGTTGAGCAGCGCGTCCAGCGCCACCGCGTGGGCCGTTACTTGCACCGCATCACCGATGATCACCCGTTTACCACGCAGAGATTTGATAGAGACCTTATCTGCGATCACCTCGCGAAGGTCGTAACGCTGGATCCCCTCTCCATCCCCCAGATAGGTCATGGGGTGATAGACATAGGCCGGATTGTCACCACTTAAATTCTGCTGTTTGCGGGGCAGCAACTGGTAGAGGAGCGAGGAGTGCCTGCCCTCCTCCTGCCACACCGCAGCGGGGACACCGAGTGGTCGTTCTCCCCTGAGCACCACCCCGCTCCCCCTCGCCTGCGCCAACAGTCCGGCGGGGGGCAGTGAGATATCCTCGATCAACCGACGTCGCGGCTGTGCCTGAGAGCGCAGATAGGTGCTAAGTGACTGCTCACCCTCCTCTCTTACCCCTTCTCTAGCCGTCACATAGGAGGTAAGCCAGACATTATCGGCCCGCTTGATCGCCGTCGCCAGTGCGGCACTCTCATCATAGAGCGGCAGCATGAGGGCCACCGCTCGGGCTCCCTTTAACTTCTCCACCACCTGTGACAGCTCATCCTGTGAGACACGCTTGCCGCTATCGATAACAATCACCTGATCGCTACGCTCACTGGCACCGACATACTTCAGCAGGGTCTCGTAGAAACCCTCCTCAAGGTGATCCAGCAGTGGTGTTTGAAGCAGCCCCAGCACGGTCAGGGAGAGCAGCAACCCCGCCAGCCATGAGCCACCTCTACGCAGTTTTAGTCGTCGATGCGTTGTTCGCTTCAGTTTCATTGAGTTAACGCGGGTATTTCACCGTTATTGTTATGATGCCGTCTCGCCGGAAGGGCACTTCTGATCCCGTAAGAGTGTGCCAAACCTTTATCCCGAAAACAGGAACTGGGTCTACTATTGCCAATTACAGTAGTCGACCTATGCGCTGGCGTAGAAACGTCACCTGATCATCATCATAGGGTCTGCCCTCTCCCACACCCCAGACAGGACCTGGCCACGTCTCATCCCCCTTGAAGCGGACAATATGGTGCAGATGCAGCTGCGGCACAAGATTGCCCAGGACGCCGATGTTGAGTTTGTCGCCACTAAACTCCTCCATCATCCACCGGCCCAGTTGGGAAGATTCACGCAACAGCTGTTGCTGCTCCCCCTCCTCCAGCTGAAAGATCTCCGTGATCCCCTCACGGCGAGGTACCAGCACAAACCAGGGGTAGCGCGCATCGTTGAGCAGCAGTAGAAGCGACAGGGAAAGCTCCCCCATCACAATGGTATCGCGCTCAAGCTGTGGATGGAGGGTGAACACCTACCTCTTTTTCCCCGTCTCCTGCTGTGCCCACTTGACGATATTGGAGGCCCCCAGCACCGCGGCGGCCCCCTCCAGGCTGGTTCCCGCCCCCTGTACATTGACGGTGGGTACCTTGACGATCTCCGGATTGGCCTGGGCGGCGGCCAGAATCTCTTTGAGCATTGCCAGCTCCTTGGCCGCATCCTTGCCCAGCACGTTGGCACGAGCCGACTCACCTTTGGCGATTTCCATCAGCTTCAGTTTCTCCGCCTCACCGAGGAGCTTGCCCTCCTCCTTGCGTTTCTCCGCCACCTGCACGTCGATATTGGCGGCCATCAGGCGCCCCTGCTCCTGAGCCTCGGAACGGGCCTTCTCCACCTCGATGCGCTTCACCTGCGCCTCCTTCTCCCGGCCGTAGGTCTCCTGCAACTGCAGCGCCAACTGCTCGCGCTGGCGGGCCACCAGAAGTTCGGGCGGGATCACCGGGTCGCCGAAGCGGATCTCCTTGAGGGTGACCCCCGCCTTGAACAGCTCGGGGGCAAGGGCCTCCTCCGTCTTCTTCTCCAGCATTGCCCGCTGGTTAATGAGCTCCAGCACCTTGGTGGTCTTCTCACCAGTGATGTTGCGCACCACCGAGCGAACACCCGGTGTGGCGATCTTATCCTCCACCGCCTGCAACTCGCCTACCGAGGCGACCACCCGCGGGGCGTCCCTGGGATTGACCTGCACCAGCATGCGCATCTCCAGCGGCACCCTCCACCCCTCGACGGTCGCCATGATCGCCTTATCGGCGGCATTCTCCGGCATCGGCACCTCCACCGTGGTCGCCTGCTGGTTGATCTTTCCGTCCTCGTTCACCGTCAGGTCGATGCGCCGGGTGGTGTAGCCGCCACGATAGCTCCAGGTCTGCACCGTAGTCGGCAGGATGGTAGCCTGATAGGCGCGCGGGTTGAGAAAGTAGCGACCGGGCATCAGCGGTTCGTCCCACACCCCGATACACCCCTTGGAGACGATGGGAGATGCGAGCATGCTGTTGGGGTCGCTGTCCGGGATCTCGGTGGGGCACCCCTCCACCTCACCAACGTTACTCTTGATGACCGCCACATGACCCGCCTTCACCTCCAGCGACGGCACTATCTGGTGCTTGAACAGGTACTGATTGAAGCGCCACAGCCCCGGCGGCAGTACGGTCAGCTGTACCCCCTTCTGCCCCCCCTGAGTGAGGAAGGTGTTGGCATCGAGCATGTTGTTGATCTGATCCTGCCCCCAGCCGCGAGCGATGTACTGCCCCTCCTTGAGCGGCTCACCGTCGGTGGCGGTGATGATCCCCATACTCCCCTCCGGCACCGCCACCACGTTCAGCTCCTCAATGTCGTAGAGCACTCGGATGAAGGGGACAAAGTGAAAGCCGGGACCCAGAATATCGGCCTGCGGCCCCTTCTGGCTGCCGACCGCAATAATGTGACCGGGGGGTAGCGAATCTGCCAGATAGATCCGCTTCATGTGGCCCACCTTGTCCTGATCAACAATGTAGAACGAGGTACTGGCAAACTGGAACAGTGCCATCACCATCAGTCCCAGTGAGACCAGTCTGGCCAGGGTCGGTGAAAGGGTTGCCGGGCGGCGCACCTGCAGAAAGAAGGCGGCGGCGATAAAGGCGACAAACAGCGTTAGCTGGATCATGATCTACTCCCTCCAGTTGGATATTTTTTATCTGCCCAAGGGTAGCCAGCCCCTACTCTCACGTCAAAGATCTTCTCAGCCCTTTGGCGGCAAATCCCCCAGGCGCTCAAGAGCCGTAAACCGGTTATCCCCATCGAACTTCAGTACAAACTCGCCCCGCACCCCGTCATGGGAGACAAAGCGGCGCAGGTGCTCGGCAGGAAACTCCACTCTGCGCCCATCGACACTCACCACCGAGATACTCCGCGCCACCCCCTGATAGTAGCTGAGGTAACGCTCGGCAGAGAGATTGAGATAGAAGCGAATCTGATTCAAGATACCTTACCGTGGTTCCGGCACTCAGTGCATCATAGCCCGTGGAGCCGTAAAACATAAGGAATGGGGTGTGCGTCGAATCAACCGTCTGCTGTTGTTACTACTGCTGTTTGGAGCAATCTTCCCCTTCACCTTTCCGTGGAAGGAGGGTAGGCCGATGCTCGACTGGCGTGAGCTCTCCCTCCCCGAGGTGGCACCGATAGAGCTACCCGAGTTCAATCTACCCCCGGGTGAATCAGCGGAGCGTCAGCCGCACCAGCCGATCACCCTCTATCGCTGGCTCGATAACAGCGGCGGCGTACAATTTGGCACTACCCCGCCCACCGATGGCATCCCATATGAGACGCTGGAGGTTCACCCCGACGCCAACCTGATACAGCCACCCGTAGCCACATCACTGCCACAACAGTCGCAGAGAAGAGAGAGCTCTCCCTCCCCATCACTCACCTCGCCCCTGAGCACCTCGCCACAGGAGGCGATGCAGATCATGCAAGATGCCCGTGAGATCCGCGAAATGTCACAGGAGCGGTTACGCCAGCACGAGGCGCTGACGCAGTAAATTGATCACTCTTTATCGCGTGCCTTACCGATGGTGTGTAACGGCACCACCACATCGCCCTGAGGCCTGGGCTCATCCTTGAAGCGCGGACGGTTGTCCATACTACGCCCCGCCTCTTCGGCCAACTCCTGCTCACGCTGGGTGATCAGGATAAGACAGTCACGCAGGCCGTTAATGGTGTTGTCTGAGAGCGGGTGCTTCACCCCCGGCTGGGTAGCGGTATCCTTGATCACCTCGGTCAATACGCGCTTTACCGCGCTCAAAATGCGCTCTTCTTTCGATAAATTCTGCTCACTCATATAGATTCTCTCCGGGGAAAATAGCGGCTGGGTCGTGTCGAACCAGTCTACAACACTCTCTAAGGCCACCCAAACGGTGCAAAGCGGCTATACTGGTGCCTCCATCGCAACAATGCAACGAGAAGAGCACCCGATTCATGACCGCCCCCCACGCCCTGCTCTATACCGCCCCCGGCTGCCCCCACTGCCCCGGCATCAAGGCCGCACTGCACAAGTTACAGCAGGAGGGGGTAATTGGAACGCTGGAGAGCCACGACATCACCCAGCAGCCGCAACAGGCCGCGACACTGGGTATACGCAGTGTGCCGTGGCTGAGGCTGGGGGAGTTCATCCTCACCGGTGCCCAGACCCCGCAGCAGCTACGCCACTGGGCCGAACTGGCCAGCCATCCCGAAGGTATGAGTGGCTATCTGGCGCATCTACTCAGGGAGGGTGACCTGGCCGAGGTAGAGAGGATGCTCATCACCCAGCCGCACCACCTCGGTGCCCTGTTACCACTACTTGAAGAGCCCTCAAGCCCGATCCAGGTTCGCCTTGGGGTCAGCGCCATTCTGGAGCAGTTCGAGGCCCAACCGCCGCTGCAGCAACTGGTGCCGCAACTGATCACCCTTAGCGAATCGACTGATCACCGCCTGCGTAGCGACGCCTGCCATCTCCTTGGCCTCACCCACGCCCCAGCCGCACTGGACGCCCTGCAGCGCTGTAGCCAGGATGAGCACGCCGAGGTGAGGGAAATTGCCACCGAGGCATTGGAATTACTCCAATCTAACCCTAAATAGCCTCTTATCCGGGATATGCAGTGAAGGCATCCCCTGTCGAAACCAGCCACGGCCTCATTTGTACGCAAGTAGATGCACTGATTGATTTATGGATAACGCCATTTCAGCTGAGTTACAGCAACGCCTGGCCGAGCTTCAGGCGATCTTCCACGCCCAGTTACCGGGAAAACTTGACGACATTCAGCACAGTTGGCACTCCCTGAAGGAGAAGTGGCAGGCTGATGAGCTGACCCTGTTGCACCGCTTGTGTCACAGCCTGGCTGGAAGTGCGGGCACCTTCGGTGCCCACGAGGTTGGCCAGCATGCCCGTATCATTGAGCACTCTCTCAAGGAGTTAAACGGCGCAGAGGAGGCACCCAGCTCAAGCGTGCTGGAACAGATCAATTCCATGATCGACACGCTGACCGATTATGCGGAGAAATGGGACCCCAAACAGCTCCCTGCGATCACACCCGAGGATC
>JAOUQQ010000082.1 GCA_029879245.1 Chromatiales bacterium
CATCAATGAGTGAAAAGGTCTGCGCCGAATTGGAGGCGTGGCTACACTCTACGGCGGCGTCTCTCAAAATGTGCTGGATGACATTAAACTGAGTCGGTGTGGTATCGACAATGAGGGCGCGAATATTTGCGTAACTGTGCGCCTTCTGCGCTGCGTTCGGCGCTTCGCCGAATGGCAGGTGCAGTGTAAACCAGAATGTACTGCCCTCGCCGGGGGTAGAGACCAGACCTATATCGCCACCCATGATCTGCGTAAGTTTCCTGCATATCGAGAGCCCCAGACCGGTGCCGCCAAAGCGGCGCGTGGTCGAACTGTCTACCTGCTCAAATTCACCAAAGATGCGTTGCTGATCGGCCTTGTCGATCCCCATTCCGGTGTCGGTAATGCTAAACATCAACAGCTCACCACGCTCGTCCCGCTCCTCGCGACGAATGTCGATCCGTATCTCACCGCGGTCGGTAAATTTAATGGCATTCGAGACAAGATTTCCCAGGATCTGTAGCAGCCGGGTTCGGTCACCGACGAAGGTGGGGGCGATGCCCTGGTCCAGGGTCCAGCTGATATTGATCCCCTTCTTAACTGCGGCGGAAGAGAAGAGGGCGAGTAGCTCTTCGACCATATCGATCAGGTCAAACTCTATCGCCTCGATCTTTAGATGACCTGACTCAAATTTTGAGATATCCAGAATGTCATTGATCAACCTGAGTAGCAGTTCACTTGAGCGGAAGGCCGTTGTGGCATAGGCGCGCTGCTCCTCTGATAACTCACCGTCAATCAGTAGCTCCAGACTGCCAAGGACACCGTTGAGTGGGGTGCGGATCTCGTGACTCATGTTGGCCAGAAAGTTTGATTTTGCCTGGGCGTGTTGCTCTGCCCTGTCTCGCGCCTCGGTCAGGGCGATAATGGCGTTGTTCTCCGTGATCGCCAGTGCCAGCATCTCTGCGATCTGCTGCAAAAAGGCGGTAATGTCACTGGCGGTATCGGGGGTGGCGTCGGTGTAGAGATAGAGCAGGCCGTGGGTGGTACCCGAATAGTTCATCGGAATAATGTAGTGACCATGTGGCTCTACCGGCGCCGACCTGCGGCCATGCTGGTCGGTACAGTTACCGGAGATCAGGGCCTCACCCGAAGCGCTGATCCGCTCATAGAGGGTCTGCGTCACACCATCATCCCTGAGGGCCTCTAACTCCTCGGGCAGGAAGCTGCCGGTCGATGCCAGAATAGTGAGACCTCCCCCCTGCGTATCACGGCTGATAATGGCACCACGCCGGTATGCCACAAGCGGGTCGATGGCAAAGAGGCGATTGAGTGCCAGGACCAGACGCTGCTCAAGGGTGGTCTGACCCTTCTGCAGTATCTGTGCAATCGTGGCGCGGGTATTTGCCAGCTGATGGTAACGCTCTTCACGGGCCCGCTGCTGGAGGCGCTCACTGATCTCCTCAATGACCCCCAGTACCATGGGGCTGTTGTTGAGCATGACCTGATTGAAGGTGACCTCCAGGGCCAGTGGCTTGGCGTTGCGATCACTGCCCACTGTTTCGCCGGAACAACAGCCCCTTCGCGCATGCGACTCATGGTTGGCGGTGTGCTCTAGCTGTTGCAGCAGCGAATCGACTTCGGGGATGAGTTCACTAATATGTCGCCCCTCCAGCTCGTGGTCGCGATAATCGAAGATTGTCTGAAATGCCAGATTGCTGGAGACGATGTACCCGGATGCATCGGTGGTGACAATGCCATTGGTGACATTCTCAAAGATGGCCTTTAAGCGCTCCTCGCTGGAGAGGAGTTTCACCTCACGCTCAACGATGGCGTCACGCATCTGTCGGAATGAGTTGAGCAGTTCACCGGTCTCATCGCGAGGCCCGCTTGCGATGGCGGTGTTGTAATCGCCAGCAGTAAGTCCCCGGCTGGCGGTGATCAGGGCACGTAACGGCATGAAGATCATCTTGTCCTGCAGCGCGATGGTGACCACCACAATGGGCAGTATCAGCAGCGCAAACAGGATCTCCAGGTCATTAAATAGCTGTGTGCTGCTGTTGAGCTTCTCTTCAAAGTTGATATGCAACTGGATGTTGAAGAGCGGCTTATCATGCTGTGTGATGGTGCGGCTGATAACGGTGTGGCTGTGGTGATGACTCTCCAGCGTATCGAGGGGATAGACCTGGGTACCATCCATACGTTGGATATTCAGGTGGGCCCAGTCGGGATGCTGGGATTCAATGCTTTGCAGTGTCGCATAGAGCTTGCCCAGGTCACCCGATAGCAGTGGGTCTTCGATCGCGCTGGCCAGGATCTCCAGTGCCGCCACCTGCTCTTTAATGATCTCTTCAGAGTAGTGCTGGTGAAATTGCGGTATCCAGTAGAGATGCAGCAGCGTGCTGAATGCGGCTATAACCAGCAGCATGGGCAGCAATATCTTGATTCTCAGACTCATAGCTACTCGCCCCTGGAGTAGAGGCCTTCCAGCCCGAGGGCGGAGAGTCGCTGATAGTCATCGAGTGAGGCGGGGGCCGGTTGGGTGATCGGGATGGCTGCAAGTAGCCCCCTCCCTGCCTCATCCCCGTTCAGCGCAATAAAGGCCCCCGCTATCACCTCCCTTACCCTGTCAGGGAGACGGGGGTGGGCGGCGAAAGGGTGCGACGGTACCGTTGATGTGGTTGCCAGGATCTGTAGCTTGCTGCGTATCGTCTCCTCCTGCTGTTCCAGTGTCTTTCTGACCCCGCCGCCGGCCGCAATGAGGCCGGTGGCCACATTCAGGTATACGGAGGTGTGGCTGCGGCTATAGTGGGGGGTGAATGGGACCCCCTCTCTGTGCAGGATGTCAGAACGAACCAGCAGCGATGCGCCGAGGGCGCTGGGGGAGGGGAAGGTCACCACCTTGCCGGCTAACTGCTCCAGCCTCTCTATCCCACCCCCCTTTTTAACCACCAGGATCCCCTGCAGGTTCTGGCCATGGTCGCGCAATAACGGGGCGTATCCCGCGGAACGATTGGAGAGGGTCAACTGATAGGGGTTCATGTAGGCGAAATCAAACTTGCCCTGCATGAGATCGGCCTCGAATTGCGGGATATCGGCTGATGGCTCAAAGGTAAGGCTGATGCCGGTTTGCTGCTCCAGCCTGGCGAGCAGGGGGCGCCAGATCGCGATCGTCTGCTTTACGTCAAACTGGGGAACCACCCCGACCAGATAGGGTTGCACCGGCTCAGCGGCCATAGCCCCACAGGGGGTGAGTAGCGTAAGCAGTAGTGTTGCCAGTGAAATGGCCCCCCGAAGGCGGCGATGAGCCGCTATATCCCTGCCATGAGCGTAAGAATTTACAAATGTTTGCATTTTGTGGGGTCTCATCCAGGGCGTAAATAACGATTAAAGCGATGGCGAGCGGGCTGTCGCGATGAATAATACGATGGATACGCGTTGTTAAATTTTCAACCCTGTCATTACGATGTCATAGACGCTTGGAAAAATGGGGAAGTGACCATATCGATCTGTCAATTAGAGAGATAAGGCCGGTGAGATGCCCCAAACTGAGATACCCATATTGATCGTGGATGACGACCCCACGCAGCGCATGATGCTACGCCAGGTACTACAGAAGGATGGCCACAGAGTGGTCGAGGCCGAGGATGGTGAGCGGGGGATTGAGCGATTTGTCGAGCACCAGCCGCTGCTGGCCATTGTGGATGTGGTGATGCCGGGCATGGATGGCTATGAGTTATGTGAGCGCCTGCTATCGATGGAGGGGGGGGGCGATCTGACAGTCATGATGGCGACCTCGCTGAGCGATGATGAAGACATTCTACGCGCCTTCAAGGCGGGGGCGGCCGACTATATTCCCAAGCCGATTAACTGGACGGTGTTAAAGGAGCGTGTGCGTCACCTGGTACAGGGTAAGCTGGCCGAAAGGATGATGCGTGAGGCGGAGGAGCAGCTGCGACTCAGTCAGAAGATGAGTGCGATCGGTACCCTGAGCAGCGGCATCGCCCACGAGTTTAACAATATCCTTGCCAGTATTATGGGATATACCGAACTGGTACAGGAGCACCTGGAGAGTAGTGGTGCCGAGCGGCCGATCTACTATGCCAGTGAGGTCTACAACTCCGCGTTACGGGCGCGTGATCTGGTGCATGAGATGCAGCTCTTCAGCCAGACCAAACCCGGAGAGCGGCAGTCACTCCACCCCAAGTTGCTGGTGAAAGAGAATCTGAAGATGATCCGCTCCAGTCTGCCCTCGTCGATCAATCTGCTGGTTGATATTGAAGAGGAGTTACCCACCATCGAGACGGACCCGGCGCAGTTTCAGCAACTGCTGACCAATCTGGTGATCAATGCGCGTGATGCGATTGAGGACAGGGGGATCATTGATGTCAGCCTGAGACGGGTGCAGATCGACAACGGTAGCTGTGACTCCTGCCACCATAAATTTATCGGCAGCTATACTCAGCTGATGGTCTCCGATAATGGCTCCGGCATTGTACCGGAGACCCTGGAGAAGATATTTGAGCCCTATTTCACCACCAAACCGGTTGGCCGGGGTACCGGGATGGGGCTGTCGGTTGTGCACGGCATTATGCATGAAATTGGCGGGCACATTCGTGTCAGGACAACGCGGGGAGAGGGGACCAGTGTGAGTCTACTTTTCCCTGTAAAGAGTGGTGTTGAGTATGAGGAGAGTCAGATGACAATCGCACAAGATGATATCGGTAGTGGGCGGACACATCGTTTACTGCTGGTGGACGATGAGGTGGCGATCACCGGATTTTTAAGTGAACTCCTGGAGATGAAGGGGTATCAGGTGACGGTAAGTAACGATTCTCAGCAGGCGTTGAGCCTGTTCCTGAGTGAACCGGACTCTTATGACCTGGTGATCACCGACATGACCCTGCCGGAGTTGTCTGGCATTGATCTCGCCTCCGGGTTATTACAGGCCAGACCCGACCTGCCGGTGATTCTCTGCTCCGGTTATATTGATGAGGAGATGCAGCACCGTATCGATGCCTCCGGCATTCGCGAGTCTTTCAATAAACCGGTTGATTCGCGTAGACTGCTGCAGAGTGTTGATCAGCACCTGCGTGCCAGTTAGGTCGGAATTAATGAAGGGAGCAGCCGAGATGGAGGATTTAAGGATACTCATTGTTGAGGATGAGCCGATCCAGCGGTTGCGCCTGAAAAACATCTTTGAAGAGGATGGTTACGCAGTGGACTGCGTTGAGAGTGCACAGTGTGCACTGGAGCAGGCGCGCGCTACCCCCCCCGATGTGATCCTTAGCGATGTGATGATGCCCGGTATGGATGGCTATGAGCTGGCCATGAGTATCAAGGGCGACAAGGCGCTGCAGGCGATCCCGATTGCGTTGCAGTCTTCGGTATTTACCGGTTATCGAGAGCGGTTACTGGCCGAGGCGATCGGCGTCGATGGCTATTTTGACAAGGATGTGGAGAGCAGTGAGCTGCTGGCAAAGGTCCGGGCGATGGCTATGGTGAAGGAGCACGGGATGGTCTTAAGGAGTAGTGACCGTAAAAAGCTGGCCCACATGCGTGATCAGGTACTCTCTGAGCGGGTGGAGTCACAGCTGCGCGAGATTGAGATTGAGCGTCGGCGTGCACACGCCTCCAGCAGACAGCTACAGCTGATCGCCGATGCGATGCCAGACCTGATCCTCGAGGTCAATGAAGATAACTACTGCACCTATGTCAACAAGGCCTATCTTGATCGCTTCAACGGCAGATGGGAGAGGGTGGTTGGCAAACCGATACGGGATGTTCTGGGGGCGGCGCACCACGAGAAGATAGCGCACCACATCGCCGCAGCCATGGCGGGTGAGATGGTCTCCGCCGAGGAGGCGTTTGACCTGGGGCAGGCCGGTACCCGGGTGATGTGGATAAGGTTTGTCCCCAATGTGGTAGATGAGGGTGAGGTTACCGGGCTGCACATCATTGCTACCGATATCACTGAGCGCAAGTTGGCCGAGGAGGAGGTCGCCGAGTCGAGCAAATATCATAAACTGACCTCCAGTGTGAATCGCCTGATCGCCAAGGCCGATACCGAGATGGCGCTCTATAGCGAGTCCTGTCGGGTGATCGGTGAGAGCGGAGAGTTTCCCCTGGTGTGGATCGGTGGTGTGGCTGACGGTGCGGATGGTGCCGTCACGGTACTGGCGGTATCGGCCAGCGGTGAGGGGTTCCTCGACCGGATCAGGGGGGTCACCACCGATGAGCTCTATGCCCAGGCCGATGAGATGCTGCCGGGCGATATTAACCTGACCCGGGTGCATAACGACCTCTCCAGCCGGTCACCATCCGTTGCGTGGTGTCGTCTCGCCGAGGAGTTCGGCTACCGCTCCGCGGTCACCGTCCCCATTCATGGCGCTGGCAGGGTAGTAGCCCTGCTCAATATCTACTCACCCCAGCCGAACAGCTTTAAGGAGAAATATGTCCAGATGCTTGAGGTGCTGGCGCGGGATATCGGTTATGGCATCAGCGCGATCCGGTTGCAGCGGGAACGCGATATCGTCAACGACTCTCTCACCAAGGTAAACCGCTCTTATCGCACCCTGGTCAAGGTGAAGAATATTCTTACCAATCTGAATGATGAGACGCAGATGATCAAAGGGGTTTGCCACTCCCTGATGGAGAGTGGCTCCTACCAGATGGTCTGGTTTGGTGAGGTGCTCCACGACAGAGACAGGAGCATCAAACCGCTATTCTCTGTAGGCGAGGATGCCGACTATATCTACGATATGGTCCTGACATGGGACAACAAGCCGCTGGGTCGGGGCCCGGCGGGCACCGCCGCCCGGGAGAAGCGGACGGTGGTTATCAATGACCTGACGAAGGTGAGTGATTTTCAGCTATGGCATGAGTGTGCCACGCAGCGGGGTGTCCATTCACTGCTTACCGTGCCACTACTGGTACACGACAAACCCCTGGCGATCCTGACGCTCTGTTCGGCGCAGGCGAATGCCTTCTACCCGGAGGAGATCGCGGCGCTGGAGGAGATCGCCTGTGACCTTTCTCAGGCGATCTCCCGGGTACGACAGTTACGGGCATTCCGTAAAGCTGAGGGGGAGCTAGACTACCAGCGTAACCTGTTTGAGGCGGTGTTTCGTCACATCCCCGAGAGCATGATCATTACCGATATCAACCATCGGATGATTATCAGCAACAGCTCCATGATCAGGGACTTTGGCTACTTTCCCGAAGAGGTATACGGTGAGACCACCGAGATGCTACATGTCGACCCGGAGGGGTATCTGCAGCAGCAGAGGCTCTATCAGCAGTATGAGTCGGCAGGCTTCTATACCCCCATCATCGTTGAGTATCGGCGCAAGGACGGGAGCACCTTCCTCGGGGAGACCATCATCTCCAGCTTCCGCGACAAGGATAACCAGAGCCTGGGACACATCATGATTGTGCGTGATGTGAGTGAACGCCTGAGTATGGAGAAGGAGCGTGGAGAACTTGAGCTGCAGCTGCAGCAGGCGCAGAAGATGGAGGCGGTAGGGCAGCTGACGGGGGGGATTGCGCACGACTTCAATAATATCCTCGCCTCTGTGCTGGGCTACAGTGAGCTGGCGATCATGCGTAACGAGGACCTGCACAAGGATGAGAAGATGGGGCGTTACCTGGCGGAGATTGAGGGGGCGAGTGCCCGCGCCCGCGATATTATTGCCAAGCTGCTGGCGTTTAGTCGCACCGGCAGTAGTGAGCGTAAGGCGGTTTCGCTACAGGCGTTGATCAGGGAGACCGCCTCCCTGCTGCAGCCGACGCTCTCATCCAGTGTGGAACTGGTGGTCGATGTCGGTGAAAAGGCCCCCGAGGTACTGGCCGATGGTAACCAGCTCCATCAGGTATTGATGAATCTCTGCATCAATTCGCGCGATGCCATGTCGGGTTGGGGAACCATCTCCATCGGCCTGCTCGATCACACGGTAGGTGAAGGGAGCTGCACCTCCTGTGGCGAAAAATTTAACGGCAACTTTGTCAGGCTCTCCATCTGCGATACCGGCAGTGGTATCAGCGATGAGGTGCTGTCGAAGATGTTCCACCCCTTCTTTACCACCAAGGAGGTGGGCAAGGGGAGTGGCATGGGGCTTGCCATGGTGCACGGTATTATTCACGACCATGGTGGCCACATAGAGGTGGAGACCTCACATGAGGGCACCTGCTTTAATCTCTATCTGCCCGTTGCGGGTAGCAGCAGAGTCGGCTTACCCGTGCTGCGTGAGCAGGGTTCAGACACCATTGTGGTTATCGACGATGAGGCGTTGATGGTCGATTTTCTGCAGCGCTTCCTCCAGTTTAATGGTTACCACACGATAGGCTTTACCGATCCCGAAGAGGCGCTTGAGGCGCTGTTGCAGGAGCCCCTGCACTACCAGCTGATCATCACCGATGAGTTAATGCCGGGGATTAACGGGCGTGAGATCTGTAGCCGGGTCAAGGAGCAGTACCCCGAGATGCCGATCATCCTCTGCAGCAGTGTGATCCCGAAGGGGGATGCGATGAAAGCGGTCGACTGCGGGTTTGATGCCTTTGTCACCAAGCCGATCGATAGCTCCCACCTGCTGGTGTCGGTGAATGAACTGGTGCAGGCCTCAGTAGTCGCCCTGCCGCAATAGGGGGCAGCGATTGGACGCTCTCCCCCTTACCCTGAACGGCATAGAAACAGCGGCCCCTCCTGTCACGACAGGTGGCAGCCACGATGATAGACCCCCCCCTAAATGGTAGAAAAAAGTGGCAGCAGCCCTTGAAAATCGATTAAAGCGATACTATCGTTAGTAGCGATTGAGTTATGATAGTCGTCCAATCCACACGACAGGGCGATCACCGTGAGTAGAGAGAGCAAGAACCCCAACACGATGAAACACTATATGACGCCAAACGAGGTTGCCGAGCTGCTGATGGTCTCGCCTGTCACGGTGCGACAGTGGGCACAGAAGGGCAAACTGGAGGCGATGACCACGCCGGGAGGCCACCGTCGCTTCTCGATGGAGGCGATCGAGAAATTTGCCGAAGAGAATAATCTGACCCTCAACCCCGGAGGCAGTAGCGGCACACGTATCCTGATCGTTGATGACGATGTAAGTCTTGCCACCTTTCTCTCAGAGATTCTGACACAGCGCAACAGCTCACTTCAGGTTGAGATTGTGCATGACGGTTTTAGCGCGGGACGTATGGTAGAGAGCTTCAGACCTGACATCCTGCTGCTAGACCTGATGATGCCGCAAATGAACGGCTTTGAGGTTTGCCACATGGTCAAACAGGGCAAGCACCACGATACTCGGGTGATCGCCATGAGTGGTTTCTGTAGTCAGGAGAATCTTGATCGCATTCTGGCCGAGGGTGCGGAGTGCTGTCTGAAAAAACCCTTTAGCACAAGCGTGCTCTTTACCGCGCTGGGTGTTGAGGATCAACGCAGTGCAGGCTAACAGTTAACAACTGACAGTCGCACCTTAACTCCACCAAAGGAACGTAACACCAATGAGCCAGGTTGCCCCTCAAATCCTTAGTAAAATGGTAGGTTATATGGTGGCAATACCCTATTCGGTCGCCGTCGTGGTGGTGGTGATTTTTTGTGCAGCTCTCCTCGGGCAATTTGTTTCCTCCTGGTGGTTGTCTCCCCTGTTAGTGACGGTGATGGGTGCGTTGTGGATCTATCAGCCGACCTCATCAGCAGAGAGTAAAAACAATAAAACCGATCGCTCGCCCCTTGATTTGGGAGAAATCCGCAATTACATCGTGTTGGGTGAGGAGTCGCAGAACAATCTTAATCAGCAGTTTCACCTGATGCAGGAGGAGCTGCAGCAACTGACCAATCTGTTGCGTACGGCAATTATCGGATTGTTAGAGGGCTTTAAGGGGATGGAGATGCAGAGCCGTGAGCAGGAGCAGATGATTCAGCAGATGGCGAACCGCATCATGTCGAACAATCAGGCGGAGAACAAGAAGAGTGTCACAGAGGAGTCCCTGGAGATGGTCAACCTCTTTGTTGAGAACATAACGGCGATGGGTGCCGGAAGCAGAGAACTGGTTACGGAACTCAATAGCATGGGGAGCCACATCGACGGTATCGGACGTATGCTGGGAGAGATCGACGGCATCAGCAACCAGACCAATCTTCTGGCACTGAATGCCGCGATTGAGGCGGCACGCGCCGGAGAGGCGGGTCGCGGTTTTGCCGTGGTGGCCGATGAGGTGCGCAATCTCTCGCTGCGTAGCACCGAGTTTAGTAGCCAGATCCGCACAAAGTTTGAATCGACCAGAAAGAACATGCAGTCGGCGGCGGAGATCGTAGGCAAGATGGCGTCGCGCGATATGAGTATGACAATGAATTCAAAAGATAACCTGACCGAAATTATGGCAGATATGGAGAAGACAAAGGTCGCTCTGTCGCAGGACCTTGAGGTGATCTCAAGCCTCTCACTGGCGGTAAGCGCCGATGTAGACAGGGCGACCCGTGGCCTGCAGTTCGAAGATATGGCGACCCAGTTAATTGACCACATAGCAGTGCGTATGAACGGAGTCGAGGAGTATCTAAGGGAGAGGGAGGCAATCACCGCTGAGGGAAATAGGGCTGTGATGAATGGTGATCAGGTTGCCATGGAGCGGGTGCGAACGAGATATCAGGAACTTGAAGACCTGTTTCGCCGCTCTGACCACAAGCGTGTCTCACAGGGTGATGTGACGAGTGGTGAGGTTGAATTGTTTTAACAACGGACAAATGGTTTACAGCTAGAGGTATTAGTGATGACGCAGATTATGGTTGTAGATGACGAGGCACCGGTACGAAACCTGTTAAGTGACGTATTGGAGAAAGAGGGGTATGAGGTCTTCACGGCAGAGACAGGTGCCGAGGCCTCAGAGATCTTTAACAGTCACAATATTGACCTGATTATTACCGATCTGGTGATGCCGGTGAAGGGCGGTATCGACCTTATCATGGAGGTAAAAAAGAAGGACAAAGATACCAAGATAATTGCCATCTCCGGTGGTGGAGGAATTACCGGACGCTTCGATTATCTGCCAATCGCCAAGCTGGTTGGGGCAACCGAGATTATCGCAAAACCATTTCGCGTGGCTGAGATTCGCTCTCAGGTTGCAAAGATCCTGGCCGCATAGAAGACAAGAGTGTCGGACGATGCGAGTCATAGCGGTCATTAACAAAAAGGGCGGGGTCTCCAAGACCACCACCACGGCCAATATTGGCCACGCCCTGGCACTTCAGGGACACAGGGTGACACTCATCGACTTCGACCCGCAGGGCCATTTGAGTGTCTATCTCGGTGCCAGAGAGATGAGTGGCGCCGGTGTGGATGATGTTCTGCTCGGCACGACCGACCTCAAAACAGTTAGCATCAGGATTAGAGAGAATCTCACCCTGATACAACCCGGAAAAAAACTCGACTACATTGAGCAGTTGCTCGACAGTCGTTTGCAAGTCTCAAAAAGGCTCAAGCGCTCGATCGATGAACTGGCTTCAGAAAACGATTATCTGCTCATCGACTGTCCCCCCTCGTCAGGGCTACTGGCGATTTTCGCACTCTATAGCTGCCATCAGGTATTGATCCCGGTGAATGGTGACTACCTCTCACTACATGGGGTGTCACAGTTTCTAGATACCCTGAAGAGCGTGGAAAAGGCGATTGGGCATGACATCGATTTTCAGCTGGCGATGACCCGCTACTACCCGAGGCGCAGGCTGGCAC
>JAOUQQ010000166.1 GCA_029879245.1 Chromatiales bacterium
CGTTGAGGAGGCGCTGCAACTGGTACGCCTTAGCCATAGCGGTAAGCAGTTGGAGAGCCGCATCGATTGCCCTGCACCATTGGAGGTGAGTGGTGATCGCCAGCGATTGATCCAGGTCTTCGTCAATCTGCTCTCCAACGCCTGCGACGCCTCTGAAGCGGGTGGGGCCCTTACCATCAGCGGGCGTCGCGATGGTGACCACGTCGAGCTGGCGATCCGCGATCAGGGCCACGGCATCCCCGAGGCGTTGCAGGAGAAGATATTCGAACCCTTCTTCACCACCAAGGCGGTGGGGGAGGGAACCGGGCTCGGACTGCCGCTCGCCTACAGTATCGTGCAGCAGCACGGCGGCGGCCTCACGCTAAAGAGTGGTGAGGGCGGTACCACCTTTATCCTGCGTCTGCCTGCCATTGAGCGTGCGTCATGAAACAGATCCTGATTATTGAAGATGAGGCGATTATCCGTGGCAGCATCAGCCGTCTGCTCAGCCGCAATGGTTACCGTGTGGTGGAGGCTGAGTCGCTGGAGCAGGCCGAGGCGCAGCAGCCCCTCGATAACTTCGATCTCATCCTCTCTGACCTGCGCCTGCCTGGTGCACCGGGTACCGAGGTGATCAACCGGGTAGTCGGTCTGCCTGTGGTGATCATGACCAGCTACGCCAGCGTGCGCTCGGCGGTGGAGGCGATGCGCCTCGGTGCGGTCGACTATATCGCCAAGCCGTTCGATCACGATGAGATGCTGCTCACCATTGAGCGTGCGCTGAAACAGCGCGACCTGCAGCGGCAGAATGCCGCCCTCAGGTCGGACATTGCCCACTGCTACCCGGTGGCGGGGATGATCGGCGATAGCCCATCAATGCGTGAGGTGTTTGGGCGCATCGACCGGGTTGCCCCCACCGATACCACGGTGTTGATACTGGGCGAGTCTGGGACCGGTAAGGAGCTGGTGGCGCGTGCCCTGCACGACAAAAGCTCGCGTCGCGACGGGCCGCTGATCACCGTCAATTGTGCTGCTATTGCCGAGAACCTGATTGAGTCGGAGCTGTTCGGCCATGAGAAGGGGGCCTTCACCGGTGCGGTAACAAGCCACCGCGGTCTGGTCGAGGCGGCCCACGGCGGTACCCTCTTTCTTGATGAAGTGGGTGAGCTTCCCGCCGAGGTACAGGCACGCATGTTGCGGGTGTTGCAGGAGGGGGAGATCCGTCCGGTTGGTGCCACCCAGTCACGTCGAGTCGACCTGCGCCTGATCGCCGCCACCCATCGTGACCTGCCGCAGATGGTAAGTGATGGGGCCTTCCGTGAAGACCTCTACTTTCGCCTCCACGTGATGGAGGTTCAGCTGCCACCACTACGCGAACGCGGTGACGACATCACCACCCTGGCGGAGGAGCTGCTACAGCGCAGTTGTCAGCGCCTCAACCGCCCGCCTCTCAGTTTTAGTGGGGAGGCCGTTGAGCAGATGCTGCACTACCCCTGGCCTGGCAACGTGCGTGAACTGGAGAATGCCATTGAACGGGCAGTGATCCTCGAAGAGGGCGAGGTCATTGAGGCGCAACAACTGTTACCCGGCAATGTGACGCGGGTGGGCAGTGAGATCACTAACAACCCGTCGCTCTCACTCGATGACTACTTCATCGCCTTTGTGCGTGAGAATGAGGGAACGCTGACTGAAACAGAACTTGCGAGGCAGCTCGGCATCAGTCGCAAGACCCTGTGGGAGAGGCGCCAGAGGTTGGGGATAGCAAGGAGGCGCTAGGGGGGGTAAATGATTCATGCCTTAGGCAGGATATAATCCTCCATTGCGAAAACCAGGCTGTTTAGTGCAGCACCTCATAGATCTTTTTCAGTAACCTGTTTATCTCGACGGGTTTCTCAAAATAGGCAATAGCTAACTCTTTCGCGCTCTCCGCATTGATTTTTTCGCTGTATCCGGAACAGATAATTGCCGGGAGTTCTGGGTGAATCTCTCGAAACCGCCCAATAAGTTCACTCCCTGTCATCCCGGGCATCGTCTGATCGGTTATCACTACGGAGAATCGCTCCGGCTGTTGCATAAACATCTCCATAGCCTCCATAGCACTGGCGGTATGAGTGGGTCTATATCCTGCGTCACGCAACCTTTCAGATAGGTAAATTGCCAGTGCCTCTTCATCATCGATAATCAGAATCTCCTGACCCTCTCCTGAATATTGGGCAGTGTTATCGGTCGTTGTCGCTATATTTTGATTTAACGCTGTCACAGGGGGGAAGAGCAGGCGAAAGTTACTTCCTTTGCCAAGCTCCGTATCAAGCATGATATGTCCCCCCAGGTTTTCCATAATACGGTAGATCACTGAGAGTCCCATTCCCGTTCCCTTGCCCACCTCCTTGGTGGTAAAGAAGGGGTTAAATATATTCGGTACGATATTCGAGTGGATACCACATCCTGAGTCACTGACCGACAACTCTATCCACTCCCCCTTTACCGGTTTGTGTGAAATTGATGAGGAGGTGTCCAGATTATGTAGAAGGCGCAGCCCGATCGTTAACCGCCCTTTGCCATCCATCGCGTCACGTGCATTCACTGCAAGGTTCATCAACATCTGATTAAATTGTGTGGTGTTAATAGAGACAGGGGGAAGCTTCTCTTCAATGTAACTTTCAATGGTGATAGTCGAGGGTAGTGTGGCGCGCAGCAGGTTAATATCTTCGCTGAGTAATGAGCCCATATTAGTGGGAGTTTTTTCGGTGGCGTCTCTTCGACTGAATGCGAGCATCTGTGCAACCAGTTTTGCAGCCCGATTTCCAGCGTCACGGATATGGTTGATATACTCAGCTAATTTCACATCCTCCGTCGCTGCACTCTTCAGCTGCGCCAATTCCGAGTAGCCATTGATGATGCCGAGCAGGTTATTAAAGTCGTGGGCAATACCGCCGGTTAAGTGTCCCAGTGACTCCATCTTTTGTGCCTGTTGCAACTCCATCTGGGTACGCTGATGTTCATCCTCTGCCTTTCGCTGCTCGGTAATATCGTAGCCCAGTGCGATGATATGACTGATATCGTTCTGTTCATTATGCAGAACGGAATTACTCCAGCGCAGAAGTCTGCGCCCTCCATTACGCGTCATCCACTCGTTCTCATAGAGTGATGGCACCTCAAAGGATCCCTTGCGCAGGCTCTCAAATATCATCATTACCTGATCCTTCTGTTCAGGAGGGATCACCACATCCCAGACAGAGCGCCCAATCACCTCGTCGCTATCGTAGCCAGT
>JAOUQQ010000107.1 GCA_029879245.1 Chromatiales bacterium
TGAGCTGATTTATCTTTAGCGGATATGCTCAACATTTGAGCATCTACCGCCTCCGATAGTGATAGCGGCCACAGAAATATTTTCTTTAATCGCAAACCGTCTAAATCGTTCCCCTTTAATTCATCTATACAAATTATGGTTTATAAACAGAAAAGGCCATGAGTTAATCATGGCCTTTTGCTGTACGACTACGCTGAAGTGGATGGGTGTTACTGCAGTAGCGAGAGCACATTCTGCGGTACCTGATTGGCCTGCGCCAGCATCGCGGTACCCGCCTGCTGCAGGATCTGGGCTCGGGTGAGCTGCGCGGTCTCCTCGGCAAAGTCCGCATCACGAATGCGTGAACGTGAGGCGGAGAGATTCTCCGAGGTAGTCTGCAGATTGACAATGGTGTTTTCAAAGCGGGTCTGCAGAGCACCATAGCGGGCACGCTGGCTGATAATTGCCGACAGTGCCGAGTCGACGATCGCCAGGGTGCGTGTTGCTGAGTCGAACGAGGCGATATCCATCTCACTGGTGGCCTGCATCGCCGCACCAAAGGTGCCGGTTGCCGCTACACCCGGTGCTGCTGAATCCTGAAATACATCGGCCACGGCGGTAGTGACGGAGAAAGAGCGATCAGAGTCGAAGATCACCCGTCCGGTATACCAGCTGCCATCGCCAAAGAGCCACGCGCCGGTATTATCGGCCGCGGCCAGCGTGCTGGCGAGGCTATCCAGGGTGTTCACATCATCACCATCCAGTGTCGCGATGTCCGAGACCAGAACATCATTACCCAGTGCCGAATCATTTTTAATTCGCAGGTCATAACCGTTTTCGTTGGTCAGCTTGATGGTCCAGTTACCCGTCTCGGTCTGTATCGCCTCGGCCACGAAGCCGGTACGACCCGACTGATCATTAAAGGCCTGTATCGCCGTGTTGAGCATATCGGCGTTACTGACTACCGCCGTGTTATCGGTACCACCGGTGGTGAAAGAGATGGTGGTGTACTTCGGGTCAACCGCCGAGGCACCAGTGGGGTCATCGTAATCACTGGAGATCATGAAGGTATAGGCCGAACCCTGCGCAAAACCTGCCCCAACCGCCGCTGCATCTCCAAGTACTACCTCGGTAATGGCCGTCGCCCGCACACCGCTCTCGGTTCGATTTACCGCGCTGGCGATCTCAGCCGCGCTGGAACCGGCAGTGTAGTAGACATCATAACTGCCACTGGCGGAGTTGATGACAAAGTCACCCGCCGCTGCGGCACCGGTTACACCCGAGACATCAGCCCCACCCTCCATCACCAGCAGCGAGTCACCCCACGCATTAGCGGCAGAACCGACGGTACCCGGTACCAGATCCCCGATGCCACTGGTGGTGTAGGCGGCAATGCCCCCGATGCGGAAGTTGCCGTAGGCGCTGGTCTGGTAGTTGCCTGAGTTGGCGGTAATGGTCTGATTGGCATTGGCCCCCACCTGGAAGGTGGCGGTGGTGAAGGAGCCATCGAGCAGTTTCTGGCCGTTGAATTCGGTGGTGGTGGCGATACGCTGTAACTCCTGGGTCAGCTGCTGCACCTCGGCATTGAGCGCCTGACGATCCCCCACCGAGTTGGTGGCGTTGGCAGACTGAATTGCCAGCTCACGAATACGCTGCAGAATATCACCGGAGGATTGCAACGCCCCCTCGGCGGTTTGCGCCAGCGAGATACCGTCGTAGGCGTTGCGCCGAGCCTGATCAAGGCCACGGATCTGCGCGGTAAACCGCTCCGAGATCGCCAGCCCCGCCGCATCATCCTTGGCACTGTTGATACGCAGCCCGGATGAGAGCCGTTGCAGAGAGACCTGCAGGTCGCCCTGTGAACGGTTCAGGTTACGCTGCGCGGTAAGCGACATGATATTGGTATTAATAATCTGAGGCATAATTGCGCTCCTCCGTTACTCTGGCCGCCTGCATCGTCTCAGCGGACCGGTTGATAGATGGCGGATATGTTCATTAACTGCGTGAACATTTACCGCCTTTTGTTAAATTCGGTTACGGTTACAGGTAGTTAAACAGCGACAACCCCTTCACCTTCATATAGGTCTGCTGTGCCGCCTGCAGGCCCGCCATCTGCATATTGAGGCGCGTTACCGCCTCACCATAGTCGAGGTCATTCATATCCGATTTCATCACCGTCATCTCGTGAATAATCGACTCATTCAACTCCTGCTGACGTTCAGTCGCATGCAGGCGCGCACCAATGTTGGTACGCACCTCAAGAATATTATCGAGTGCCTGATCCAGGTCCTCGATCGACTTGCCCATCTGGCTATCGAAGATCGCCGAGGCCGGGGGCGTACCACGCGAACTGGTAACATTGGCAATCAGGGCATCCATCGCACCGATAATGCCGTGATTGATACTGGGGGCGATGCTAAAGCTGTCTCCCACCACCGGCTGACCGGTGATCTCCACCTTAACGCCTATATTGATCACTGCCGTCGCCCCGGGGATCTCCGCCCCCTCAACATAGGGGCCCGTATCCACAATGCCTGCGGTGGAGTCCTGCACGATGTAGCTGAGGACACCGGCGTTGTCATAAAAATTGATGCTGTAGGTATCGGGTAGCAACGCATTGTAGGGGGCGAGGTCAGTCACGCTACCGACCGTGATCACGCCGCTGCCACTATTGGCGGTATTCGCCTCGGTGTAGAAGGTACCGTTACCGTTGCGCACGCCAAGAAAGAGTTCATAGCCTGAGTCACTGACCGGCATCCTGCGCTCCTCGGCGATCTGCAACTGCCTCTGCCCCTGATCTCCGTTGTAGACCACATTACCCGCCGCATCGGTGGTGAAGGGCTGGGTCTGCACCTGGTTGCCGGAAAAGATATAGTCCCCCTGCTCATCGCGGGAGTTGGCCAGTGCCAGAATCTGCTCACGGATCTCTTGCAGTTCAAAGGCGATGTAACGACGGTCCTCATCGGTGTTGGTAAAGTTGGCTGCCTGAATCGCCAGCTCCCTGGCACGCAGAATATTGTTCTCCACCGAGACCAGCACACTCTCCTCCGAACCGAGCTTGAGCATGGCGAGGCTGGCGTTCTCCTGAAACTGGGTGTTGCGTGAAATACCGCTATCAATATCGAGGATCAGCCCCGCCGATACCGGGTCATCGGCCGGTGTCAGGATCTTTTTTCCGGTAGAGAGCTGCAGTTGCGTGTCGCTCAATCTTGCCTGTTGGTCGAGCATGGTGTTAACACTCATGCGTTGAATATATTGACTTGAGACGCGCATCGTTACCTCCCCACTGCGCCGAGCAGTGTCTGAAACAGCTCATCTGCCACGGTAATGATCTTGGCGGTCGCCTGGTAGGCCTGTTGATAGGCGATAAGATTGGCCGCCTCCTCATCCATGTTGACGCCGGAGAGTGACTCCCTCTTCTCCACTGCCTGGTTGAGCATACTCTCGGCGACCCCTGCACCCACCTCGGCAAAGTGGGTTTTGGTGCCCACATCCGAGACCATGCGACCATAGCTGGACTGATAGGTGGCGGTACCACCAAGCATCCCCTCAAGGGTCTGTAGTGAAGAGAGCTCCAGCGCGTTACTGTTGTCGCCAAAGCCGTCACGATTGCTCTCGATCGCCAGCGCGTCGCTGTTATAGACATCACCACTGAGACGAAAATCGAGTTTCATCTGATTACCGGAGAGGGTGTTCTGGAGCACGATGGAGTACTGGTTGCCATCGTTTACCGCCGAGTTATAGAGAAGCGTACTGCCTGCCGGGGAGAGGAGCGTCCACCCCGCCGGCGGGGTAATGATAAATTCGTTAGTGATATCGGTGTAGGTAAAACCGACAGGTGCCGCCATCGGGAAATCAACTGGCACATCTGTCGCCGTCGCATCCACCGTCAGCTCGCTCATTAACACATCACCAACATTGTTGATGTTGGACCAGGTTCTGACAGGAGAGGCTGCCGCCACCCTTTCCGGATTGATGATCTGCATCGCCATTTTGTCGGCGGCTGTCGCGATCGGTCGTACCAGGAAGGAGTCACCAGTATTGATCGCACCACCGTTATCGATCAGGGTAAATCCCTCTGCGGGCGTCGCCTGCAGTGCCAGATTGATATCGGCAATCGTCGCCCCTGTGGCTACCACAACATTATCCTGACGACGGGTCATGGTGTAGCTGCCTGCGCGGAATAAGAGCAGGTAATCGCTGGCACGGATCTGCGTCGGGTCATCGATCACCGAATCGATCGCCATTGTGGTGGCCGGATTATTGAGACTGCTGGCCAACGCACCGACAGTGGTCAGGTTGGCAAAAAACTCACCCCCCACATTGTTAGTCAGGTCTACCCCCATCTGGTGCTGATGATTTACCTGCATACTCAACGCCGCAGCGATCTGTCCCAGTGAGGCGCGTGCGGGCTCCAGCACCTCCTGTTCAAATCGCACCACCCCGCCGATCACCCCATCGGTCAGATAACTGGTGACGGGAATGGCCGGATTGGTCGACTGATAGATATCGACCTTGTAGGGGTCGTGCAGGTCACGCAGTACCTGGTAGCGGCTAACCGTGGCGCCCACCACCAGACTCTGCCCGTTTCCGACAAAGACATTCATCATTCCGTCGTCCTGCTCCACTGTGGCGATCTGCACCCGCTCGGAGAGTTGCAGCAACAGGTGGTCACGCTGATCCAGCAAATCATTGGGGGATTTACCACCACTCACCCCGATGGCACTTGCGATCTCCTTGTTGAGATCGGCGATCGAGGTGGCAAACTGGTTGATCTCTTTAACGGTAAATTCGATCTTGGCGTTGACCTCCTCCTGCATCGTAGCCAGTCGTTGATCAATGGCCGCAAAACGCGATGCCAGTGACTCGCCGGAACTTAGAAGCACCTGGCGTGCCGGAATCGATGTCGGGTTATTTGCCACATCCTGTACCGCAGCAAAGAACTCCTCCAGCATCGGAGTGAGTCCCGCACGGGTATCGGCCACCAGATTGTCGACCTGGCTCGACATCTCGTGAAAACTGCTTAGCGCAGAGTACTCGGAGGTATTACGCCAGACATTTTCGGTAATAAATTGATCGTAATAGCGCTGTACATTGACCACATTGACGCCCGAGCCAAAAAAGCCCGCACCGGTACGCTCCGGGATACGGGTGGCCAACTCCACACGCTGGCGACTATAGCCCTCGGTGTTGAGGTTGGAGATATTGTGGCTGGTCGTTGTCAGCGCACTTTGGTACGCCAACAAGCCTGATGTGCCAATGCCAAGAAGATCCGCCATACCGCTTCGCCTCAGTTATCTCCAGAAACTACTTTGTTGTTTTAGATGAAACAAGATTCATGCCAACTATCTATGTTAGCGTCCGTGAGGGGGTTTCCTTGAACGAGTCAAGGGCGACAATCGAGTCGCGTCGCATGATCTGTTTTATCTTGCGTGCATAGGCCGGATCGGTCGCATATCCGGCCTGATGTAATGCTTCAATATATTGTTCCGCATCGTTCCCCTGCTTCAGTGCATCGGCATAGCGGGGCGAGTTGGCAATAAGATCCACATAGTCATTAAAACTCTCCTCCACTGTCTGATAAGCGCGGAAATTGGCTGCCTCACGGGCGGCAACACCTTGCCGGTACTCCAACGTCTGAATTGCCACCTTCTCACCGCTCCACTGTCTGCTCGCCTTGATGTTGAACATATTGAAGCTGCTGGAACCGTCACGATTTTTTATTACCGCACGCCCCCAGCCGGTCTCCAGTGCCGCCTGTGCGATCAACGCCTTTGGGTCTACCCCAAGACGTTTCGCCGCACGACTGGCATAGGGTGCGAGCGTAGCGACAAATTCATCGGGAGAGTTGAAGTTGGGTTTTCCTGCCGTGGCACTACGACGACTCTTTTCAACGCCCGCAGTATTCTCAACCACCTCCCCGCTCTTTACCCCATTGGTTCTGATCTCAAAACTGTCGCCCTTGCGCTGCGGCATTGTCAGGTTACTAACCTCCTCCGCTGCACCCTCCCCGGTATCGGCAAGCGTGGTGCGAAGCTGCTGCACCATCATTCGGGCAAGCCCTATACCGCCGCCGTTATCACTCAGGTGAAGGCTAAGCTGCTTGTCATAGAGATCGCGATAGAGCTCGCTCTGATCGCTCTGCAGCAGTGAATCACCCAGCCCCGCATCGCGCATGCTCTTGAGCATCATCTGCACAAACAGCGCCTCAAACTGACGCGCCGCCGCCGCAAGTACCTGCTTGCCATCCCTGGCAGCGGCACTGCGCAGTGCACCGACATGATTAAGTTCGGTATAGAGTGCGGGGGTGTTGTTGGTAGATTCAAACATCGTCTGGCCCTAGATTACGATCAGCTCGGCACGCAGTGCGCCCGCCTCTTTCAGCGCCTCCAGGATCGCCATCAGGTCACCCGGGGCCGCCCCCACCTGATTGACCGCCTGCACAATCTCCTGCAACTCCACACCGGGATTGAAGAGAAACATGCGGCTCCCCTCTTCAGTAACGGTGATCTCACTCTCGGGTGTTACCGCCGTACGCCCAGCCGACATCGGTTCCGGCTGACTAACATTAATATCTTCGGCAATGGTTACCGTCATGCTGCCGTGGGAGACCGCTGCCGGCATCACCCGTACATTGCTGCCAATCACCACCGTGCCAGTGCGGGAGTTGACGATCACCCTGGCCGCCGCCTCTCCGGGCTCAACCTGCAGATTCTCCAGCATGGCAATATAGGAGACACGTTGTGCCGGAGTGAGTGGTGCGCTGACCCTGATCGAGGCGCCATCCATCGCACTGGCCGTCGCCGGTCCAATCGCATCATTAATGGCACGTGCCAGACGATTAGCCGTAGTAAAGTCAGAACGATGCAGGTTCAGTGTCAGGTAGTTACCTTCATTAAACCCGTTACCTACCTCTCGCTCGACACTCGCCCCACTGGGAATACGCCCAACGCTCGGTACATTAACGGTGATCTTTGAGCCGTCACTCCCCTGCGCGCCAAAACCACCGACAACCAGATTACCCTGTGCCATCGCGTAGACCTCACCATCTGCCCCCTTCAGTGGTGTCATCAACAGGGTACCGCCACGTAAACTCTTGGCGTTGCCGATGGAGGAGACGGTGACATCAATGTTCTGTCCCTGCTTGGCAAAGGCCGGGAGTGTGGCACTCACCGTAACCGCCGCCACATTCTTCACCTGCGGATTGATGTTGGGTGGAATAGAGACCCCGAGCTGATTGAGCATGCTGCGCAGACTCTGCACTGTGAATGGCGTTTGACTGGTCTGGTCACCACTCCCGTCCAGCCCCACCACCAGACCATAGCCAAGCAGCTGATTGCTACGCACCCCCGCCACCGAGGCAAGGTCCTTGATCCGTTCCGCCTGGGCAACCGGAGCAGCCAGTAGCAGTGTCAGGAGAAGATAATTAGAGACTCTCATTGCATCACCCCTGGCTAGAACGGCCACAACGGCCCATTGAAGAAGCGCGCCATCCAGCCCATACGGTTGGCATCATTGATTGAGCCGTCACCGCTGTAGAAGATCTCGGCGTTGGCCACCTTTGATGAGTCAACGGTGTTGTCCGGGCGCACATCTACCGGTCGTACAATACCGGTGAGCCGCAGATATTCATCACCCTGATTGAGGGTCAGTTTTTTCTCACCCCGGATCACCATATTGCCATTGGGTAACACGTGCGAGACAAAGACGGTAAGACTCCCCTTCAGACTATTGCTCTGACTGCTTGAACCGTCGCCACTAAAATCGTTCCCCATATCGACCTCGTTATTGAGGATCTCTCTGCCCCTTAACGTTACCGGTGCACCCATGATGATCGGTGTGGGGAAGTCGATATTCTGTCCCTTTGAACTTGAAGTGGATGCCGACTTTTGCGCCGACGTATTCTCGATCAGCACCACTGTCAGCAGGTCACCCACGCGATGCGCCTTGGTATCTTCAAACAGGCGTATACCAAAACCGCTCTTGTAGATGCTGCCGCTGCTATCCTGCGGGATCTGCTGCGCGACAGGGTAACTTGGGGCGTACTCATAGCGGTTGTCACGCGGAGAGTTGGTGACACAGCCGGCAAGCACCAGGGTTATGCAGTAAAGCGGCACCACCCTTTTAATTAATCGATTCATGATCACAGAATCACTACAGGTTGTTGTTCAGATAACCGAGCATCTGATCGGCGGTAGAGATCGCCTTGGAGTTGATCTCATAGGCACGCTGGGTCTCAATCATGTTGACCATCTCCTCCACCACATTGACGTTGGAGGTTTCG
>JAOUQQ010000023.1 GCA_029879245.1 Chromatiales bacterium
AACCCTGGTTGATCGATCCAAGACCATTCAGGCCGGGATTGCCCTGCTGTGCTGCTCCACTCGATGCAGTCTCGACAAAGAGGTTCTGGCCAATCGCCTGTAGCCCCGTCGGATTGACAAAATCGGCCAGTTGCACTGTGCCAACCTGCGTCGGTGCGGTATTACCCGGCTCCATCACCGAGACCACCCCATCCTCGCCAATGGTGATGCTAATGGCATTGCCCGGAATGGTGATCGCCGGTTGCAGCAGGTAGCCGTTGGAGGTCACCACCTGCCCCTGCGCATCAATCTGAAAACTTCCATCACGACTATAGGTGAGGGTGCCATCCGGTCGTAACACCTGAAAAAAACCACGCCCCTGGATCGCCATATCGAGTGCGTTTTCGGTCTTCGTGATACTACCCTGAGAGTGGGTCTTCACCGTGGCAACGGTACGCACCCCGGTACCGCGCAACAGACCGGAGGGGAGCGTAGAGTCCTGACTACTCTGTGCGCCGGGCTGGCGTACATTTTGATACAACAGATCTTCAAACACTGCGCGGTCTCGCTTGAAACCTGTTGTGCTGACATTGGCGAGGTTGTTCGATACCACACCCATCTTGGTCTGCTGTGCATCCAGACCGGTTTTTGCAATCCACAGTGCCGGGTTCATAACACGTTACCTCGCTCTCGCCGCTAATTTTTTGACGTTGTCACTTTCGTATTAATCAGGTCGCAATCTCTATGCCAACTTCATTATGGATGAGAGGGCGGCGTCGTTATCACTCGCCGTCTTCATCATCTTCACCTGCATCTCATACTGTCGCTGCAGTTCGATCATCTTCACCATCGCCTCAACGGTATTGACGTTGCTCCCCTCCAGCGCACCACTCACCAGCTTTACCGTTGCATCCGGCTCAACAGCATCCATTTGTTTGACGCGAATCAATCCATCCTTTCCCTTGGTTAACTGATCTACCGGCGGATTCACCAGCTTGATGCGATCCACCTCGGCCAGTACCGTTGCCGTCTGCCCCAGCGGGCGGATCGAGATGGTGCCATCGACACCGATCTCGACTGACTCCGCAGGCGGGATCACGATCGGTGCACCGCTGTTACCAATGACCGGTAGACCGGCACCGGTCAGCAACATGCCGCTCGCCTCGATACGCAGATCGCCTGCACGGGTATAGGCCTCAGAGCCGTCTCGCGACTGCACCGCCAGCCATCCCTCGCCGTCCACCGCCACATCAAGGCTTCGTCCTGTAGTCTGTATTGCCCCCGCCGTCACATCGGTGGCAGGGCGCTCGGTCAATGCATAGACGCGACTGGGCAACCCGCTGCCATAGACCGGCATACTTCGAAACTGCTCAAGGTCCGACTTGAAACCAGTGGTGCTGACATTGGCCAGATTGTTACTGTTGACCGACTGCGCAACCATCGCCTGCTGTGCGCCGGTCATCGCAAGATAGAGCATTCGGTCCATAACGACTCCTCAACTATTCGATGATCAATTAACGGATGTTGATGATGGTCTGCGTGATCTGATCCTCAGTGCTGATCATCTTCGCGTTGGCCTGAAAATCACGTTGTGCCAGGATCATGTTGACCAGCTGTTTGGAGATATCGACGTTGGAGGATTCCAACGCTGCCGACTGGATCTTGCCGAAGATCCCCCGACCCGCCTGACCATAGATCACATCACCCGCGCTGTATGTCTGCACCCAGTTGGTATCACCCACCGGTGAGAGCCCCTGCGGATTGGCAAAGTTGGCCACCGCCACCGCCGCCAGCATGTATGACTGGCCATTGGTATAGCGCGCAAAGACCACACCGGTCTCATCGATATCAATGCCGCTCAACTCACCAGTGGGATATCCGCTCTGTACCAGTGAGTTAACGGTGGATGAGCCGGCAAATTGTGTGGTGAGACTCTGGTCCACTCTGAGGTCATTAAACGGTAGTGCACCATTACCGGGGTCAAACGCGGCAGCGCCAGCCCAGGTCGCCCAGCTATCTGTAGACTGGTAGATCGGCAGGGCGCCATCAAAGAAGATGGCAATACCGGGGGTGGCACCAGCCGGGTTGATGATGTTGCCCGAGGCATCGAAGTTATAGGTTTGCGGGCCGGAGAGGAATCGATCGCCAACCGTATTCTCAATCTCTGCATAGACCTCCCACTCCCTTGACGCCATATCGGTGTGGACGTAGTAGAAGGTAGCGGTGTGATCACCACCCAACGAGTCATAAACCGTGGTCGAGGTAGAGAAGCTGTAGGTCGAGGGGTCGAGGGGTGAGAAGGTACCACTGCCCGCCATCACATTGCCGGCCCCGAGCACAGGGGCATCGGCATCAAGATTCATGCTGATGTCGACCCCACCCGGCGTCCCGTCGGTACGCAGTGCATCAGTTGCACGGGCCGGATTGGTGCCGGTGGTTAACTGAATATCATTGGTAGTGAGGTTGGAGACGAGGCCCGTCGCCTGGTCCACATCATACCCCTGCAGTCGCTGACCGTGGGTGTTTACAATGTAACCGTCGCGATCTACCTGAAAGGCACCGGCACGACTAAACATCTCCGAACCATCGGTGTCGTGAAGTACAAAAAAACCCTGACCACTCAACGCAAGATCGAGCGAACTCTCGGTGAACTCGATATTGCCCTGGGTAAACTGCTGCGTCACCGATGCCAGTCTGACTCCCGAACCGATCGTGTTGGAGCCGGAGCTGCCAAATGAAGTGGCGTAGACATCGGCAAATTCGGCTCGCGACTTTTTAAAGCCGTTGGTACTTGCATTGGCGATGTTGTTGCCTGTAATACTCAAATTACCCTGGGCCGCTGTCAGCCCGCTTAGTGATGTCTGAAATGCCATTATCGTCTACCTCTTCTCTTCGCCTACCTGACCTGTTGTACTTCCGAGAACGGCACCGCGCCGATCCCAGCCACATTTAACTGAATGCCGTGCCCCGAGCCCGACAGATTGACCGACTCCACCGTTGCATAGGAGGCGCTCGATACCGCCGTAGGTGTGCCATCTATCAGCGCCTCTGCCATTACCTGATAACGTCCCGGTGGCAGAGCAGTTCCGTTGCTGGAGAGGCCATCCCAACGATAGGCGACCTGCCCTTCACCCTGAGCCCCCATACCGATGGTGCGCACCAGTTGCCCACTGCTGTCGTATACGGCGAGGCGCAGATTTGTGGTACTGGCGGGCAGGGTGACAGTGCCCTCCACCGGGCCGGTGTTCGTGAGTGCCACAGCGGGCCCCGGCAGCGAGACGCTACGCCCAACCAGACCTGATGCCTGTAGAGCCTGATTGGTCTGCATTGAGGTGGCAAAATCGGCAAAGGAGGTTTGTAACTCCTGAATACCGCTTACCGTATTAAACTGCGCCAACTGCGCCAGAAATTCGCCATTTTCCATGGGCTTCAGCGGATCCTGATTTTTCATCTGCGTCAGCATCAGCGTCATAAACTGATCCTGCAGACCGTCACCCTTTGGCGCACCGGTTGACGTTGAAGAGAGGCCGAGTGAGTCGTAAGGATTAACTGCGCGGGGGTCGATTGTGCTCATCATCAATTAGCCTCTATTGCCCCATGCTGAGGGTTCGCATCATTAACTGTTTGGCGGTGTTGATCACCTCGACATTGCTCTGATACGAGCGTGATGCGGAGATCATGTTGGCCATCTCCTCCACCATATTGACGTTGGGAAGAAAGATATAACCATCCTCATTTGCCATCGGGTGGTCGGGGCTATACTGCTGCTGCAGCGGCGCCTGACTCTCCACCACTCCCTTAATCTGCACACCCACACTCTGCTGTTGTGTTGTCGAGGTCGCCTGGTCCAGCATCGCGGCAAAAACCGGTTGCCTGGCGCGATAGGTCTCCCCCTCACTGGAGCTCACACTGTTGGCATTGGCCATGTTGCTGGCCGTCACATTAAGCCGCACAGACTGGGCGCTGAGCGCTGAGCCGGCCACATCAAATACCTTGAACATTGACATCACTAATCTCCTCTAATCGCCTTGCGCAGGGTCTGGATCCGTCCGTCAATAAATTGCAGGGTCGCCTGATACTGCAGGGCGTTTTCCATAAACTTGCCCTTCTCCACGTGGCTATCAACGGTGTTGCCGTCAATCGCCGGTTGCATTGGGTTGCGGTACATCGTCTGCGCACCGGATGAGTCGCTCGATGGCAGGTGCCCACTATGGGTTCGCTGCAATGCTGTACCATCGGTCGACCGCCCTGCTGCCTGCTGAAGTTGCGCCTGAAAATCGATATCACGCGCCTTGTAGTTAGGGGTATCGGCATTGGCCAGATTGGATGAAAGCACCTCCATCCTCTGCGAGCGCAACCGGAGCGCCAGCTCATGGATCCCCAGGGCGTTATCAAGACTCGGCATCAACTTCACTCCATCACCAAACGTTGCGTAGAGCGCAGCAAAGAGTGTGCCACCGAACATTGTTATTCTTTTTCAATAAGTTACGAAACTCGTATGAGGGGAAATAGGGAGAAGCGGCAAACTATTGCCGCCAGGGCAAAGCATATTCGGGAGTGTGACAGGGGAGAGCGCCGCAGAGGTCAATATATTGACAAGCGACATAGTGGGAAGATGGTGCCCCCGACACGATTCGAACGTGTGGCCTTCCCCTTAGGAGGGGGACGCTCTATCCTGCTGAGCTACGGGGGCTATGGGGGCGATTCTATCACTGCATTGGCGGGGTGGCTAATGATACGCTCTCCACCTACAGGGTTAATCACCAAAACAAGACAGCCATTATTTAGTGACATCCCCCGATCTGGGCAGCCAGATCTATCTACCATCTAAAAGACGCGTGGCCCTGGTCATACTGAATAAAAATCGTTTGCAACATCTGTCAGCTGCATCTGTACAAAACGTTTCGTAGACCGCACTCAAGCATTAGCCATGAAAAACCCGTGGTTTTTGCTACACTGAGGGGACATAGTCTACGTCCGAGACAGTCACACGATGTCATAGTTATAAACATGGGGGGATATAGCATGAAAAGAGCCTTCTCGGTATTTTACACATTACTGTTCGCTCTCCTTTACGCATGCAATGGAGGGGGCGGTGGTAGTCAAAACAATACAGACATAACAACGAACACCGCCATCACTTACAATCTCCACATCAAAGACTCGGAGGGACTTCTACTTACTAGTTTTGAGACAGACATGGGTCACGCGTTAAAGATCCTGGACACATCAACTCGTCTTGTCGTACTGGATTATGAGAACAGCCGCATCCTGTTCTACAACAAAGGCGCAACACTGACTGCAAGTAGCATTATTGGCATCGTCGGCACTCACTCAAACGTGAACGATGGCAGTGCTTTCCACCCGACAAACAATAACAAACTAAACAGCCAGTTTAGTGGAACAGTTCATAATAATGAGTTATGGGTAACAAACTATACGTTTGGTGAGATATTACGCTTCGATCTAGACGGTAACTTTATTAGCTCTCAGCCGGGGAAATTCGCGCACATTGACAGCGACAAGACTACTCTATATGCCTTCGAAGGTGTTGCGATGTACACCTATTCAGTTCAGCAAAGTACGTTCGAATACAAAGCCGACCTCCCCATATCTGTAAACGTCAGCATCGACGACTACCTGTATCGCAGAGGAGCGATCCACCTCGGCTATGGTAGATTAGCTGTAAACGACGTAATTAGTAATCAAAATACCATGAGAGTATTTGATTTGCCTGCTCTGCTTACCGGACAGACCACTGAGATACTTACTGTTCCCGATGCAAAATCGTTTGCGATACTAAGCGATAAGATTATTTGGACAACAGTATATACAACAAACCTCGAATATTGTGATTTGAATGGCGCAAACTGTGGCGCAGGAACATTTAAGCACTACTTATATAGCTTCCGTCACAACCCAGGATCAGACAATATGCACATTATTGGGGCGTACGGCATTCAGGCACAAAGCACCCAATTGATTGAGGTTGAAAGTATAAATCGCAATCTATATTACTGGGCCGGTAAATTTCTTGGCGGCGATGACATCAACTTATATTTTTATGACCACAGCAATGGTGGTTTCGCTATAACCCCACTAAATCATCAAAATAACACTGTGTTTTCCGATCCAAATAATGAAATTGGCTATTCTGGATGGCACCTTAATGCGCGAGCTTATAATGGCATGGTCTTTCTCCAATCAGAGTGGCCGCAAGGAAGCTACGAGATGTATATGTTTGATATCGCAAATATGAATTCAACTAATTTCGCGGTTATGGCCAAGCAGGGATTTGATCTCGATGTGGATTTCGTATACGTCTTAAATGGCGTCACGATCGATGCTTATACGCACCAGGGTGTTTTCGACCATCAAATAATATTGAGCAATTTAACTAACAGTAATCTACAAAGTTTTACAGATACATCATATGGTCTCTTTGCAAAAAACGATAATAATTTTTTCATTGCCCACAACTACAAACTCAATATATTCAGTGTAACTGGCGAATTTATCGCGATGCACGATCTTACTTTCAGTAATACATATTCCGCTAAAACTATGTTATTTGCCGATAACAATCGGATATTATTGAATCAGCCTTTAAGTGTTTATGATTTATCTACTCATCAGGTGTCATCATTCTCTCACCCCTCTGCTAATGGCGGTGGTTTTGTCAATGGAAACAACTACTGGTATGAGTCTGGACACAACCAATACACTAAAGTAGGATTTTAAGATTTTATGGCATTATTGAGAATGGATGCTCACATGCCACTCTGTCGTTACAGTCACCTTCCATTACACCCTGTTACCACTATTTTTCCGCAATACCCGCCTCTCCATCTCGGCTATAAATCGTTGCCACATCAACTCTTGCTGCTCATCCCCACGATGGCGCTGCAATCCCAGGTGCACAGGTAGTTTTGAGTTGACCTTTATCGCTCGACCGATGTCCCCCACCACGTCAAATACCTCACCGTCGCCATAGACAATACTGCACTGATAGACCCCGTTGCGTTTAATTCCGCTGGCCTTTGCCAGTCGGATACCGATACCCTCAGCACTGATATCATAGAGCAATCCTCTGCAGATTATCTCTCCCCCACTACTGAGTGTAACTATCATCTTTAACGACGCTACGACACTGCGATGAAGATGGCGTAACTGACGATAGGTGATCTGCTCAGGCATCGCCACTTTCCATAGCATCAATCCCTGATGGTTGTTCTGTTGTTGCACGGTAGTAATGAAATTGATTTCAGCCCCTTTTGGGTGGCCGATTATCTGGATGGGTGTTTGTGCATGAAGATCCGCCACACCCTGAGGAAAGAGATCATCCATCAAAAGGGATGCCTCATCCGACCTGACCTGCAGAAGGGTGGTGATAAAGGGGGCAGCGACGGCACCGGGCAGGAAGAGGTCTACCAGGCATCTTTCAGTGACCATCCGCTGCAACAGTGTGATGATGTAACTGCAGTCGCGGATCGACTCGGAGGTGGCCTGTTCACTCAATGGAGGTCTCCCGCTCCGGTTTAACTTCAGTTCAGCGGTCTACACTCTGACTGAGCGACCATTAAAGAGGGATGAGGTATAGCCTCGTGCGTCGTAGGTCTCCGCCTTGCGCATCTGATCACCGAGAAAAAGAGCGAGCAGGCTCTGAGTCTGTTTGCGTCCCTTCTCCAGTAACATGCCGTTGATCTGGTTCTGTTTCTGGCACTCCAACAGGCTTCTCTCCAGCATTTGCCACGACTCCATTAGCTGTGGCATTGAGGCGACATAGCATTGAATGGATTGCTGATCGGTGGCCACACCCATGGTGATGAGTAACTCCATACGTGCCCGACCACGTGAGCGCAGAGCAGCGACCAGTTTGTCCTTCTCACTGGTGGCACTATTTAGAGCGGAGGTATCACGTCGTTGCAGGGCGAGGTGTTCCTTCTGCAGTACAGCACCAAGCTGTTCAAGCTGCTGCAATTCATCCTGAATCATGCCAAGAATTGTTGTCACCCGTTCTTCCATATCACCACCCTAGCGATTGAGATCGGTGTCAAGATTGATCAATTTATCGGCAATATTCGCCGCATCGATCTGATACTCACCATTGGTAATGGCGTTGCGTATCTCCTCCACCCTCTGGGAATCGACCACCGGCAGTGCGGCAATGGTATTCTCCAGCTTCTGTAGATGTGCCGCGGTATCGGTCAGGCTGACCGAATCGGTGGCATTGGTCGCTCCGGTCTCCTGCTGAGGTACACTCAGCTCGGTACGGGATACCTCAACCTTTGCCCCCTCAGCCGAACGCTGAGAATGGGGACTGGTGTAACCGGTCACATTGTTAATAGCCATAGCTTCTCTCCTCTCTCCATAGGGTTATCGTCCAACCGTAATCTTTCTTTAGGGTCATATCACTCTATGCCGCATCGCGACTCAGATACGCACTGAGACAACCCCGGGAGCCGATACCTCTGCATCAACTATCTGTTTTGATGAGATATTTTTCACCTGAATCACCTCACCTACCGCCCCTGCCTGCATCGCCTCTCCCTGCATGCGAACCTCTACTGAGTGACTGTGGGCACGTATTGTGACACGCTCTCCGCGCCGTACGACCACTACGGGAGAGAGCATTGAACTCTGTAGTACGCTCCCAGCCTTGACTGGGCGTTTTAGCGCCATCCCCTCCATCTCCCCAACGGCGGCATAGTAACCACCGTTGAGGCGTAAGACATCGATACGCTCAAGTTTCAGATCCCCCTGGGCAAACTGCTCTCCACGCGCCATAGGACGGGCGGCAACTACCACCTCCAGATAGTGCTGAATGCGAGCCTGCACCATCAAGGACCACGGTTTGGTGCCTTCAGAACAGCGTACCGCCACGGTCACGTTACCCAGCTTGCGTGTGGTATTCGCAAACTCTGCCTGCAGAGGCACATCACATTGACTCAGGCGCAGGCGACGATCCAGCTCGCCTACCGAGACCACCGTCTCACCCGCTGAGTTATCCACATTTGCCTCGACAAAGAGACGGACACTCTCACTGATCGATTCAAGCGTCTGATACCCCTTCACTGGCACCTGAGCTGAGAGGGGTGTTATCACTGCCAACAGCCACAACCCAGTAATATTTCTGACACGTCCCATCGCTACCCCTGTTCAGCGCACGCCCTGATCATCTATTCGACATAACCGGCGTACGTCGATTTATTGACTCATCAGGAAACAAGCATTTTCCGTGCCGAACACGGGCGATGGCGCATCAGGGGTTCTCCTGCTGAAACCACAAAGTGCGCACTGGACGTTGAAACTGTGCCGCAGTGCCCCCAATCTCACAGTTGGAATTGACCACACAGTGCAACCGCAAAGAGCTTGAATCTGTGACACTAAGACAAATATCTGCTCAGGAGTATGATGACTTTCGCCGCTATCTTGAGCAGGCCTCCGGCATCGTACTTGGCGATAACAAACACTATCTGGTGACCAGTCGTCTTAATCGGCTGATGCGGGAGTTTGAGATTGAGGACTTTGCCCACCTGATGAGACAGCTAA
The DNA here is from genome assembly GCA_029879245.1 of Chromatiales bacterium. Lineage (GTDB taxonomy): Bacteria > Pseudomonadota > Gammaproteobacteria > Thiohalomonadales > Thiohalomonadaceae > JAPHSX01. The sequence continues at coordinate 9,532 of JAOUQQ010000023.1, forward strand.
AGGGGCAGCGCGCCTCAAAACTGCACGAGCAGATTGTCGATGCGATGACTACCAACGAAACCCTCTGGTTTCGTGATACCTATCCCTTTGAGGTACTCAAACACTCCTTGTTGCCCGAGATCAGTAGCCAGAGAAAGGGACAGCTACGGATCTGGTCAGCCGCCTCGTCATCTGGGCAGGAGGCCTACTCCATTAGCATGACGATTCAGGAGTATCTGAGCAGCCGTCCCGGCTCACTGCCGAACAATATCCAACTTATCGGTACCGACATCTCCCCCACCATGTTGCGTGACGCCAGCGAGGCGACCTACGACAAGATGTCACTCTCGCGCGGGATCTCGGAAGATCGCAAGAAACGTTTCTTTATGCCTCAGGGCGACAAGTGGCGAGTGCGTCCAGAAATCAAGGCCCGTGTCAGCTTCAGGGAACTCAATCTGCTCAACAACTTTGCCATCCTTGGGAAATTTGACATCATCTTCTGCCGCAACGTGTTGATCTACTTCTCCAGCGAACTGAAGAGCGACATCCTCAACCGTATGGCACAGTGTCTCAATCCTGGTGGCTATCTCTTTCTCGGTGGCTCGGAGTCACCCAATAGCTATAGCGATGCCTTCGAGATGGTGCGTACCCCCAAGGGGGTGGTCTATCGAGTGAAGGAGTTGGTGCACAAGAACAACCCCTTCGCCGTTCGGCGCCAGGTTTAGCCCTCCAGAACCTTGCGTACCGGGGCGAAGGAGCGGCGATGGATAGGGGTGACACCCAGCTCTTGCAGAGCAGATATATGACTCCTGGTAGGGTAGCCCTTGTGCCCGGCTAGACCATAGCCCGGATATAGTCTGTCCAGCTCCACCATCTCCCTGTCTCGCGTTACTTTGGCGAGGATGGAGGCAGCGCTGATCACAGCGACCTTACTATCCCCCTTGATCACAAACTCACAACTGCAGGGTAGCTGGGGGCAACGATTACCGTCGATCAAGGCGTGTTCGGGTTGAGGGCTAAGCCCGGCCACGGCACGCTGCATTGCCACCATGGTGGCCTGCAAAATATTGAGATCATCGATCTCCTCTACCTCACAACGTCCAATCGACCAGGCCAGTGCCCGCTCCCTGATCTCCTCGTACAGCCGTTCACGCTTTTTCTCGCTCACAGCCTTGGAGTCAGCCAGCCCCGCGATCGGCCTGTCAGGGTCGAGGATCACGGCGGCGGTCACCACCGGTCCGGCAAGTGGTCCGCGTCCCACCTCATCAACACCCGCCACAAGCTGACCGGGAAAGGAAAAATCAAAACCGCTTTGCATCTGTTTTCCATAGCTCCTGATTGAGAGCCAACATTCTGTCACCCCATGCCATGAGAGTCCACGAGAGGCTGTGATAGAGCCATCAACAACCACATTAACTAATTGAATTTTCACCTGTTAAATGCGACTATTCGCGGCACTTTGAAGCCTATTTCAGGACCACGATTGTGACCACCACGTTAAAAACCGCCGTCATTGGTGTCGGCTATCTTGGCCGTTTCCATGCGCAGAAATATGCTGCCCTGAAGGGTGCTGAACTCATTGGTGTGGCCGATGCCAACGTGGAGAACGCCAAACGCGTTGCCGAGGAGTGCGGCACCACCGCCTATACCGATTACCGCGAGCTATTCGGTAAGGTCGATGCGGTGAGCATCGTGGTCCCCACCCAGCTCCACTACCAGGTGGCACGGGAGTGCCTGGAGAACGGCATCCACGTGCTGCTGGAGAAGCCGATGACCGTCACCGTGGCCGAGGCCGACGAACTTGTTGCCATCGCCGCAGAGAAGCGGCTGGTACTGCAGATCGGCCACCTGGAGCGCTTCAACTCGGCGGTGCTGGCGCTCAAGCCTGTGCTGAGCAATCCGCAGTTTATCGAGTCGCACCGCCTCGCCCCCTTTAACCCGCGTGGTGCCGATGTCAACGTGGTGCTCGATCTGATGATCCACGACATCGACATCATCCAGTCGCTGGTCGGCTCCCCCATCGCCAGTATCGACGCCAATGGCGTCTCGGTATTAACCAAGGAGCACGACATCGCCAACGCCCGCATCACCTTTGAGAGCGGCTGTGTCGCCAATGTGACCGCCAGCCGGGTGAGCATGAAGCCGCAGCGCAAGATGCGCATCTTCCAGCCCGACGCCTATATTTCGGTCGACTTTCAGGACAAGGTGCTAAGCGTCCACCGCAAGGGGGAGAAAGAGATGTTCCCCGGCATTCCGGAGATCACCTCTGAGGAGAGCATCTTCGACAACTCTGATGCCATCCTCGCCGAGGCCGAGGCCTTTCTTAATGCCATCAACACTGGCACCAGACCACCGGTCACCGGCGAGGATGGGCGCCAGGCGCTCGATACCGCGATCCGCATCAGCGAACTGCTGAATCAGAATTCATAAGAGTTTCCAGGAGAGAGAACAATGATCCCAATGGTCAACCTCAAGGGGCAGTACCACGACATAAAAGAGGAGATCGACAGCGGTCTGCTCGAGGCTCTGGAGAGCACCCAGTTTATCCTCGGTCCCAACGTACGCGCCTTCGAGGAGGAGGCGGCCGCCTATCTGGGCGTTAAGCACGCGGTCGGCTGCGCCTCCGGCACCGATGCACTACACCTTGGTCTTATCGCCGCCGGGGTTGGCGAGGGTGACGAGGTGATCACCACCCCCTTCACCTTCATCGCCACCGCCGAGGCGATTCTCTACGTCGGTGCCAAGCCGGTGTTCGTCGATATCGATCCCAAAACCTTCAATATCGACCCGGAGCAGGTGGCCGCTGCGATCACACCAAAGACCAAAGCGATCATCCCGGTTCACCTCTTCGGCCAGCCAGCCGATATGGGCGCCCTGCTCGCCCTCGCCGAGAAACATAACCTCAAGATTGTCGAGGACTGTGCCCAGTCCTTCGGTGCCGACATTAACGGCATGCAGACCGGAAGCATGGGTGACGTGGGGGCATTCAGCTTCTTCCCCAGCAAGAACCTCGGCTGCTTCGGCGACGGTGGACTCATCACCACCAACGACGACAAGATGGTCGAGCACCTACGGGTATTGCGCAACCACGGCTCGTGGAAGCAGTACCACCACTCGGAGCTTGGCTTCAACTCGCGCCTCGACGAACTGCAGGCGGTGATCCTGCGTGCCAAACTGAAGCGCATCGACCAGTACAACGACGGCCGCCGCCGTGTCGGCCGCCGCTACAATGCCGCACTCGCTGAGATGGGTCTCACCCCGGCGTACGAGGACGGTATCGGCAAACACGTCTACCACCAGTACGCCCTGCTCGCCGACAACCGTGAGGAGATCATGGTGGCGCTGCGCGCAAAAGAGATCGGTTGTGCCATCTACTATCCGGTACCGCTGCACCAGCAGGAGGTCTTCGCCGAGAGCTGCAAGGGGCAGACCCTGCCGGTGACCGAGTCGGTCGCCGCCCGCGTGATGTCGCTCCCCATCTTCCCCGAACTGCCCGACGAGCAGGTCGACGAGATACTGGATGTGATTCGCGGGGTGATGGTTGGCTAACAGCAAACGGGTGATGATTATCGCCGGTGAGGCCTCCGGCGACCATCACGCCGCCCGCCTCGTCGAAGAGCTGCACAAACTCAATCCCAACGTCCACTTTCGCGGCATCGGTGGTGAGCAGATGCGCGCCGCCGGGGTCGAGACCCTGATCGACTGTGCTGAAATGGCGGTGATGGGGCTGGTCGAGGTACTGGCCAACTATCGCTTTCTCAAGGGAGTGCTGGAGCGGATGCGTGACGAACTGCGCCGCGACCCGCCCGACCTGCTGATCCTCGTCGACTACCCCGGCTTTAACCTGCGCCTTGCCGAGACCGCCAAAGAGCTCGGCATCAAGGTGCTCTACTACATCAGCCCTCAGGTGTGGGCATGGAAGAAGAAACGGGTCTTCAAGATCAAGAAACTGGTCGACATGATGGCGGTGGTCTTCCCCTTCGAGGTTGCCTGCTACGACAAGGTGGGGGTACCAGTGGAATTTGTCGGCCACCCGCTGATCGACGAGGTAAAATGCGACTACAGCCGAGACGACGTTCTGCGGCAGTTCGGCCTCGACCCGAACCGTCCGGTACTCGGCCTCTTCCCCGGCAGCCGACGCAGTGAGGTAAGCCTTCTTCTCCCCTTAATGTTGCAAAGCGCAAAGCAGCTTAAGTTACACATACCGGAGCTTCAGTTTCTGATCCCGCGTGCCTCGACCCTGCCCCTTGAGCTACTGCAGGGACCTGTTGGGCAAAGTGAGCTTGATATCAAGATTATCGCTGGACGCCCCTACGATGTGATGCGTGGCTGCGACACCATCATCAGCGCCTCCGGTACTGCGACGCTGGAGATTGGTCTGATGCAGGTGCCACTCATAGTCACCTATAGAATGGCTCCGCTCAGTTATGCTATTTTTTCGAGGCTGGTAAAGCTAGAGCACATCGCGCTATGTAATATTGTCGCCGGTGAGCGCATCGTCCCTGAGTTAATACAGAGTGGTGCCACGGTGGCGAATATTTGCGAGGAGACAATCCCCTTACTCACAGATCACGAGCGAGCAAATGCGATGAGAGAACGTATGGGGATAATTCGTAACCGTTTGGGGGCTGGCGGTGCTTCGCAGAAGATCGCACAACTCACGCTACATATGCTGGAGCAGCAAAATAGTTAGCGAATAATACTCCGGTTTGACTGTTGCAGAAAATCGTAAAAGAACCTTATCTCCTCACTCCCCTCTGACATTTTCAGCAGTTCAGCCTTGGCTTCATCCAGAGTCATGCCCTTCTTGTAGAGCACCTTGTAGGCGTTTAACAGTAACCGTATCTGTTCATCACCAAAGCCCCTACGCTTCAACCCAATCTTGTTCAGGCCATGAGGTGCCGCAGGATTACCGTTAACAATCAGATAGGGTGGGACATCCTTGGAGATGGCGCTGCCCATACCGGTAAAGGCATAACTGCCGACGCTACAGAATTGGTGTACCAGAGTAAAACCGCTAAGAATGACAAAGTCACCCACAGTGACATGCCCGGCCAGAGACGTGTTATTCGAGAAAATCACGTTATTACCAACATGACAATCGTGGGCAATATGTATATAGGCCATAAACAGGTTGTCATTGCCTACACTGGTAATTCCCCCTCCACCCGGAGTACCACGATTAATAGTGACCGACTCTCGAATGGTATTGCGATCACCGATCACAAGTCGAGTAGGCTCACCATTGTATTTAAGATCCTGTGGCGCTTCTCCAATCGAGGCAAATTGATAGATGCGGTTATCCTCACCGATAGTTGTGGGGCCATTAATTACAACATGAGGACCAATCCAGGTACCCCTGCCGATTGTGACACCCGCGCCAACAACCGAATAGGGACCAACTGTCACCCCGTCACAAATCTTCGCTGTAGAATCAATAATAGCTGTGGGGTGAATATTGCTCATTTAATAGCCTGCTCTGCACACATTAATTCTGCACTCGCAACTACCTTGCCATCAACCTTGGCAACGGCATTGAACTTCCAGATACCACGCTTCTCCTTTATTACCTCAACCTCCATGATCATCTGATCTCCAGGAACAACCGGCTGTTTAAAGCGACAGCTATCGATCCCGGCAAAGAAGTAGAGTGATGAACCATCAGGTTTTTTACCTGAACTTCTAAACGCCAGTATTCCTGTTGCCTGGGCCAGTGCCTCCATGATCAAAACACCGGGAAAGATTGGACGCTCGGGGAAATGGCCGGTAAACATCGGCTCATTGACCGATACATTCTTCACGGCAACCAGTCGCTTGCCCGGCTCACACTCCAGTACACGATCAACCAGCAGGAAGGGGTAACGGTGTGGGAGATGCTCGAGAATCTCCTGAATATCCATTGCACTCACAATCTTCAACCTTTATCAGTTAACTGCTTTAATTCATTTTCCAGCATTTTAAGCCGGCGCGCCATGTCGTCTAACTGTTTGAAACGAACATAATTTTTTTGCCAGTGTGACTTCGGCTCCAGCGGGGTTCCTGCCGAATAGACACCTGGCTCCTTAATCGAGTTGGTAACCAGTGACATCGCCGTCACCGTCACGCCATCAACGATCTCAAGATGCCCCAGAATACCGGCACCACCACCCAAAGCGCAATGTTTACCAATAACCGCACTACCGGCAATCCCAACACAACCGGCAATGGCAGTATGGTCACCGATACGCACGTTATGGGCAATCTGCACCTGGTTGTCGATGATTACATTGTTGCCAATTACCGTATCTTCTATGGCTCCACGATCGATACTCGTGTTAGCGCCGATCTCTACATCATCGCCAACAACCACACGGCCGAGCTGGTAGATTTTTATCCATCTCCCGGCTTCGTTGGCAAAGCCAAAACCATCAGAACCAATAACCGCACCACTATGAATAGTGACATTACGGCCAATGAGACAATCGTGATAGATTGTCACATTGGGGTAGATGCGTGTCCCATCACCTATCTTTACCCCGGCACCGATAACCGAGTGAGCACCTATAGAGACCCCTTCACCAATAGTCGAGGACGGATCGATGACTGCGGTCTCATCAACCGTATTATTACTATTTCCCTGTTTATCAAATAGCGCCGTTATTCGTGCATAGGCAACATAGGGATTGTCACAGACCAACGCAGAGACAGAACAATACTCCTGATCGGTCTGCCGTATAATTACGGCCGCAGCTGATGTATTCTCAAGATGCTTTCGGTAACGTGGTTGGGTCAAAAAGCTAATACAGCCAGGCTTCGGCAACTCCAGAGAACAAACGCCGATGATCTGTGTAGAGGGGTCCCCCGTAACACGCGCACCAATACGTTCTGCTAACTCACCAAGCGTATACACGAAACTGTTATTTCTCTTTCTTGTTAACGACTGAATAGCCCTTCTTTAATCGATCGATTACTTGACCAGTAATATCGACACGCTGACTGGCGTACATCACACCACTCTCAAGCACAAGGTCAAATCCCTGCTCCTTGGCCAAATTGACGATTGAGAGACGAATCTCACTCTGCATCTTCGCCAGTTCTTCGTTCTTGCGAATATTACGATCTTCGCTGTACTCCTCGTGACTGCGCTTCATCTCTCTCTCGTGAGTAAGTAGATCACGCTCCAGCTTACGACGCTCCTCTTCACTCAGTGAAACAGACTCACGATCAAGGCGCTGCTTCATTAATTCAAGTTTCTTATCTCCTGTTGTCAGCTCTATATCCCTGGCAGAAAACTCCTGATCAAGAGTTTCACGAACTGCATCGGCCTGTGGCGCATGTTCAAGAATTTGCGGAATATTAACGAAAGCAACACGCAGTTCTTCAGCTACGGATGATTCCACATAGCCCAGTGAAAAAATCAGGATAGTAATAAACAGTTTCAATAAATATCTAAACATCACAGCATTCCTTTCCTACATCATGCCAAGGCTAAACTGAAAACTCTCCAATCTGTCACCAGACTTAGATTGCAATGGCAGACCATAACTAAAGATAAGCGGACCCACAGGCGTAAGCCAATTCATTGAGATACCATAGGTCACACGCATCTCCTCTGCAGATATTATCTCATCGGTATTATACACATTACCTGCATCAATAAAGGCGTTAAAACGTATCGATTTGCTGTCTGCTGACGGTGGGAATATAAACTCAATCCCACCAAGAATTCGGGCATTACCACCTAACGGCAAACCATAGCTATCGAGCGTCCCAGGAGTAGAATAGAGACGATTTGTCTCATAACCGCGCAGCGTTCGAATACCACCTGCGTAGTAGCGCTCATAAGGTGCTAATATTTTGCTATCGCCATAAACATCAGCATATGCAACTTCACCCCTCATGGACAATGTCAACCAATCTGCCAAAGGCACATATTGACGTTTTTTGATATACGTCTTATAAAATTGGGGCGCTTGCCGAAACTCGTCACCCAACCCTTCTACTCCACCTGCAGAAACCTCACCGCCCAAACTGAGCACTCCGCCGTCCGTCGGGAAGATGGCACGGTCTCGAGTATCACGTGACCAGCCGCCACCAAATTTATAGGTACCAAACTCACAGGCCAGAGGTTTTGCTACATCGGTACAGAAATCGAGTATCTCTGTTGATGTATTAACCGAGGTGTTCAACTTTGTGTGCTCATAGTCGAATCGATAAGAAACGGAATCATACTCACTAACAGGCACACCAAACCCTATACCAAGACCATAGCTATCAGAGGTATAGTCAGAGGTATTGGCAGCAGCCGAATCTGTTTCACGATAAAATAGTTTCAAGTTACGACTGACGCCATCTATTGTGTAGTACGGCTCTGTCACATCAAAACTGTATATTCTGTTTACTTCACTATTATTGAAACTAATACTATATCGCTTTCCTGTTCCCATGAAATTTTCCCAATCGACACTGGTATTCATGGTAAATCCTTGTACATCACCATATCCCATACCCAGATTGAAGCTGCCAAACGACTCACGTTCAACAACTTCGACATCAAGATCCACTTGATTACCCTCACCAACTACTGCTGGCGTTGCCACCTTCACTTCATCAAAGAAACCGAGCCGATTTAGTCTGGTTCGGGAGCGTTCAACCTGCTTATTAGATATCCAGCCACCCTCCATCTGGCGCATTTCGCGTCGCAGCACCTCATCTTCTGTCTGTTTGTTGCCGCTTATGTTGATGCGGCGAACATATACCCTTTTACCAGGGTCGATATAAAAATTCAGTGCAACTTCCTGTTTTTCTTTATTCAAGGATGGAATCGGATTCACATTGACATAGGCATAACCGTTATCACCAAGTAGGTCAGAAATACGTTTACTACTCGCCGTGATCTCTTTTCGTGAGAAAATATCGCCTGAATTAAGGGAGATCATCTTTCTGATATCCTCCTCTGGCATTATCGTGTCACCACTGATTGTTATCTCACTGACGCGATACTGTTCTCCCTCTGATACATTAACATTAATATAAATATCGCGTTTGTCCGGGGTGATAGTCACCTGGGTAGAGTTAACGTTAAATGTTATATAACCGTTATTTAGATAATATTCACGAAGTGTCGCCAGATCAGCGCTTAATTTCTGTCTGGAATATTGATCGTCACCACCAAACCATCCTCCATCGCTTGAAAGGATAAGGCGGTCACGCAATTCATCCTCACTATAAACCTCATTGCCAGTAATATTGAGATGGTGAATTTTCGCCACATCACCCTCTGCAATCTCAATCCTGATGGCGACACGATTACGCTCACGCCTCTTCACTTCAGTGCGCACCTTGGCGTTATATTTTCCAAGGGAAAGATATTGACGTTGCAGTTCAGTGCGAATCTTATCGAGTAACGAGCGATCAAATACCTTACCTTCACTCAGGCCAATCAGTTTAAGATTATTCTCCAGTTGCTCGGTAGGAATATCAGAGTTCCCCTCAAGTTCAATACTGGCTATCGCTGGCCGCTCTGAAACAAATACGACCAGCGTATTACCATCACGTTCAAGTACAACATCTTCAAAGAAACCGGTTTTAAATAGTGCACGTATAGCCGCCGCTGATGATTCATCATCAACTCGCTCACCCATTTTGAGAGGCAGATAATTGTACACAGTACCTACAGAGATACGCTGTAAACCTTCGACTTTGATGTCGCCAATGACAAATGACTCCACTGCGAAAGCGGTTGTCTGCCAGCCAAGAAACAGTGCCAACATAAGTGCAGAGATGGAAAGAGTTTGTTGCATGTAGATGTTCATCCTGCCAGTCGAACTATATCATTGTAGATTGCCAGACTAGTAAGTGCTAACAACATCGTCAGCCCGATACGCTGGCCTATTGCCTCTGTCTGTTCAGATACAGGTTTTCCTTTGAAGAACTCCACCAGGTAGAACATCAGATGACCGCCATCAAGCACAGGGATTGGCAACAGATTGAGGACGCCGAGACTAAGGCTGACAATTGCGAGGAATGAGAGAAATTGTTCAAAACCCAGCTCTGCGGAACGCTTGGCGTACTGGGCAATGCCAATCGGACCACTGATATTTTCAATAGAGGCCCGACCAATCACCATCTGCCCAAACATGCGCAGGGTGAATAGACTCATATCCCATGTTTTTGTTAAAGCTGCAGATATAGCAGGTATCATGGGAAGTTTAAGTTCACTGCGTAGCGCCTGTAATCTTTCTCTGTCGATATAGGGCGTGACGCCTATCTTGCCGAAACTCTTATCGCCTTGACTCTCAGTTCTGGGACGTACTTCAACATTAACCTCAGAGCCATTACGCATAACTGTCATCTGTAACGGTTTACCCGGACTGGCCTCAACCAACGCAACCAACTGTGACCACTCATCAATGGGTTGCTCATCAATAATCCGAATTTCATCTCCACTTCGTAGGCCCGCGCGGTGAGCTGGATCCCCCTCAACTACCGTGTCGAGTATTGGTGCTATACGAAGCGGCTGTAGTTTCAGGCCCAACTGTTCTATAACCTCCATCGGCTTCTGCATTGCAGAGACCGTTGAGGTATTCAGTTCACGCTCTGTACTGAGACCATTCTCGTACAGGGTTAGCCTCACCGGTTGCTGCAACAAGGCAAGCGGCATCATCTTTTCCATCACCGCCTGCCAGGTAGGAGTCATCTCCCCATTTACCGCAATAATCTCCTCACCTCCACGCAAACCAACCTCATAGGCAATGCTCTCAGGTGCTACCTCTGCCAATAGTGGCTTAACACCGTCTATACCACTCACGAACATCAACCAATATGCAAAAATTGCGAAGATAAAATTAAGTACAGGGCCCGCAACAACAATCGCAGCACGTTTTGCTAACGATTGACGCGTAAATGCGCGGGGAAGATCTGCCTCGGCGACCTCCCCCTCACGCTCATCCACCATCTTGACGTAACCACCCAGCGGGATAGCTGCGATGACAAACTCGGTATTGTCGGGGCCAAAATTACGTTGCCAGACTGGATTACCAAAGCCGATCGAAAATCGCAGCACCTTTACACCGCACCAGCGTGCAACCACGTAGTGACCCCACTCATGTACGGCTATCAGAATGCTGAGAGCGACCAGCAGGGCCACAATGGTAAACAGAAAATCTGCCATCAACGGCTCCTCTTCACCAACGCCAATGCCGTCTCACGCGCCTGCTCATCCGCCTCAAATATGGTTGCCAGAGAGTCGGCCTCTCGGCGCTCTACGCGGCTCAGAGTCTGCTCAATGACGCGGGCAATCGAGGTAAAGTCAATCTGCTCATTGAGGAAGGCGTCTACAGCAACCTCATTGGCGGCATTTAACACCGCAGGGGCCGTACCTCCCGCATCCATTGACTCAATGGCCAGACGCAGACAGGGAAAACGGTTCAGGTCGGCGATTTCAAAATCGAGTTTTGCCACCTCGAAGATATCGAGATCCGCCACACCCGATTCGATTCGCTCCGGCCACGCCAACGCATGGGCGATGGGAGTACGCATATCAGGATTTCCCATTTGCGCCAGTACTGAGCCATCTTGATAGGCAACCATCGAGTGGATAACGCTCTGAGGATGCAGTACCACCTTGATATGAGAGGTATCGGTATTAAAGAGCCAACACGCCTCAATCACCTCCAGCCCCTTGTTCATCATGGTGGCCGAGTCGACTGAGATTTTGCGCCCCATCGACCAGTTTGGGTGGGCAACAGCCTGGGCCGGAGTGACCGACTTCAGCTCCTCTAGCGGTGTTGCACGAAACGGACCACCCGATGCAGTTAGCAGGATATGACGTACCCCGTTCTGATGCAGGCCTGTGGCAAAATTCGCAGGCATGCACTGGAAGATGGCGTTGTGCTCTGAGTCAATAGGCAGCAGTTCTGCGCCATTGGCTCGCACCTCTTCCATAAAGAGGTGGCCCGACATCACCAGGGCCTCCTTGTTGGCCAGCAGCACACGCTTGCCGTGGCGTGCAGCGGCGAGGGTAGGCGGCAGACCAGCTGCACCGACGATGGCAGCCATCACATAGTCGACCTCATCCAGCGAGGCGATCCGCTCGAGCCCCTCAACACCACTCAATACCTCGGTATCGCTACCCTTCTCACGCAACCGCCGATCTAACTGCTCTGCAGCCGATTCATCAACCATCACCGCATAGCGTGGCCGATGGGCAAGGCACTGCTCCAGAATACGATCTATCTGGGTATTGGCACTAAGTGCTACGACACGATAGCGTTGCGGATGACGCGCCAGCACATCGAGAGTACTTACACCGATCGAGCCGGTTGCCCCCAGTACCGTAACCCCTTTTATCGACTCAGCCATAGCAGTCCCAGAGTAAAGATTGGCGCTGCTGCAGTAAGGCTGTCGATACGGTCAAGCACACCGCCATGCCCGGGCAGAATAGTGCCACTATCCTTGATCGTCATCACTCGCTTAAACAGGCTCTCGGTGAGGTCACCCAGCACCGAGATGAAGACGGTAAGTACAACCAGTGTAATAAATCCAGTCAGACCGGAAACGGCATCAAGCCACTGTGTGGCGATCACGGCAATAACCACAGCCGTTAACAGACCGCCGATCACGCCCTCCCAGCTCTTACCGGGGCTAACGTGCGGTGCCAGCTTGTGCTTACCAAAAGCACGACCAGCGAAATAGGCCCCGCTATCTGCCCCCCAGATGATCAACATCAACAAAATAAAATAGCCGGGGCCGTAACTGCTATGCAGTAGAGTGAGCGCTCCCCACGATGGAATCAATACAAACGGTCCTGCGAAAGCACGAGCGAGGGCGCTGCTTTTCCACAAACCCTCACTACGTGGAAATGTGACGACAGACAACAGTGCCAGCGCCCACCAGACAGCGGCAAGTGTAAGGAGAAATTGTAGCCAGGTCCCCTCACTTAACAGGGGATAATAAAAATAAAAACTAACAGGAAAAATCGCACTGTAGCCAATCCGTCCGAGATGGCACTCAATTCCTACCAGACGCGACCACTCCCACGCGCCGAGGGTAAAGACAACTCCTAGGATCATCGACAGTGTGGCGTTCTGCAGCGAGAGGATCGCCCACACTACCAGTGGTGCCAGGATCAGTGCAGTGATGATGCGCTGTTTAAGCATCATCTTCCCCCTTCACCTGCTCACTAGTACGACCAAACCTGCGTTCACGTTTACTAAACGAATCGATAGCCTGCTGTAATGAATCTGCGTTAAAGTCAGGCCACAAAAGATCAGTAAAGTAATACTCCGTATATGCAAGTTGCCATAGTAGAAAGTTGCTCACACGCTGCTCACCGCCAGTGCGAATAAAGAGATCAGGCTCAGGCAAATCGGCGAGACAGAGCATCTGTGCCAATTTCTGCTCCGTGATCTCCTCGCTGCGAAGTTCTCCTCTTTCTACCTGCTCAGCCAATTTGCGTGCCGCTTGTGTAATATCCCAGCGACCACCGTAGTTAGCAGCAAAATTAAGAGAGAGAGTAGTGTTATTCTCCGTCAGGGCCTCAGCCGCAGCTATTCTTTGCTGTAACTCAGGCGGAAAAGCGTCCAGTTCACCAATAACCCTGACTCTTACCCCTCTCTCATGTAACTTTTTCACCTCGTTATCGAGCGCCGTCATGAACAACTTCATCAACAGTCCTACCTCTTCGGCGGGACGACGCCAGTTCTCGCTACTAAAGGTAAAAAGAGTTAGAACCTCAATCTTCTGATCATCTACGCACGACTTTATTGTCTTACGTACCGCCTCCAGCCCGGCACGGTGGCCAGCAAATCGCGGCAGAAAACGTTTTCGAGCCCAGCGACCATTCCCATCCATGATTATCGCCAGATGACGAAGAGTCTTGGTATTGCTGTTGTTATCGGCCATAGCTAATGCCTTTCGTCGTCTCAAACGTCGCTATCTGGTGGGAGTCCAGGGAGCCGCAGAGGTTCCTGATAAACCTAAATGGAGAGCAGATCCTGCTCTTTCTCCTGCAACACGGCATCGACCTGAGCAACATACTTATCAGTCAGTTTCTGGATACCATCCTCGGCACCGCGCGCCTCATCTTCGCTGATCTCCTTATCCTTGAGCAACGATTTAAAGTCGGAGTTGGCATCACGGCGGATATTGCGAATCGCCACCTTGGCACTCTCGCCTTCACCCTTCACCACTTTGTTCAGGTCACGACGGCGCTCCTCGGTCAACGGCGGCATCGGCACACGGATCACATTTCCATTGGTCGCGGGGTTGAGACCCAGGTCAGAGGTCATGATCGCCTTCTCCACCGCACCAACCATCGGTTTCTCCCACGGGGTGACAGAGAGGGTACGGGAGTCCTCCACGTTGATGTTGGCCACCTGACTAATCGGCACCTCAGAGCCGTAGTACTCTACGGTCACGTGATCCAGCAGACTCGGGTGGGGACGCCCGGTACGGATCTTGGCAAGCTCGGTCTTCAGTGCCTCGACACTCTTCTGCATGCGTCTTTCGGCATCTTTCTGAATATCGTCAATCATGGTCAGTTACTCTCCACGTTCTACAAGCGTACCCTCGTCTTCGCCCTGCATCACACGCATCAGGGCGCCGTGCTTGTTCATATCGAAAACTTTGAGCGGCATATTGTTATCGCGACACAGCACGATCGCCGTCAGGTCCATTACGCCAAGCTTCTTGTCCAGCACCTCATCAAAGGTAAGGCGACTGTAGCGCCTGGCATCGGAATTCTTGACCGGGTCAGCGGTATAGACACCGTCCACCTTGGTCGCTTTCATTACCAGATCGGCATTGATCTCAATACCACGCAGGGTGGCCGCCGAATCGGTGGTAAAGAAGGGGTTGCCGGTACCGGCAGCGAAGATCACCACGCGCCCCTTCTCCAGGTGCCGAATGGCACGACGGCGTACATAATCTTCACACACCTGGTGGATCGGCAGTGCCGACATCACCCGAACCGTCAGCCCCGCCTTCTCCAGGCCATCCGCTACCGAGAGGGCGTTGATCACAGTGGCAAGCATGCCCATATGATCAGCGGTCGCCCGCTCCATACCGGCCCCGGCAAGACTGACGCCGCGGAAGATATTACCGCCACCGATCACAATACCGACCTCGACACCGGACGCCACCACCTCGGCGATCTCCGCAGAGACACGCTCGACCACGGCGGGGTCGATGCCAAAATCCTGTTCACCCATCAGCGCCTCACCGCTGAGTTTGAGCAGGATACGCTTATAGGCCAGCTTGCTATCGGCAGCGCTCATCGCTTAGCTACCCTTCACCTGAGCCATTACCTCGTCGGCAAAGTTCTCAACCTTCTTCTCGATGCCCTCACCCACCTCGAAGCGGGTAAAACCGTTAACGGAGGCACCAGCAGACTGCAACAACTTCTCTACGGTCTGGTCGGGGTCCTTGACGAAAGGCTGACCGAGCAGCGTGATCTCCTTGAGGAATTTCTGGATACGACCACCGATCATCTTCTCGATGATATCGGCAGGCTTACCGGACTCAGCGGCCTGGGCGGTGAAGATCTCCTTCTCCTTTTCGATCAGTGCCGGGTCGACCTCGTCAGCCGAGACCGCGGTAGGACGGCTGGCAGCGATATGCATGGCGACATCACGGCCCAGCTCCTCGCTGCCACCACTGATGTCAACCATCACGCCGATACGGGAACCGTGCAGGTAGTTCACCAGCATACCGTCAGTGCTAAAGAGCTGAAAACGACGCACGCTCATGTTCTCACCAATCTTGGCGATCATGCGCTTCAGCGTATCGGTCACACTCTCACCACCTGACATCTCATAGCCCAGCAGGGTATCAAGATCCGCAGGCTGATTGGCCAGTGCCAGACCTGCCACCTCGTTACAGAAATTCTGAAACTCATCGCCCTTGGCGACGAAGTCGGTCTCACAGTTGACCTCAAGCATCACAGCCTTTTTGCTGCCATCGCCTGCTTTGACCACAATCAGCCCTTCAGCGGCAATGCGGCCAGCTTTCTTGTCGGCTTTGGCAAGGCCGGTCTTGCGCATGTGCTCGATTGCCGCCTCGATATCACCATTAACCTCAACCAGTGCCTTTTTGCACTCCATCATGCCGGCGCCGGTGCGCTCGCGCAGCTCTTTAACCAGTGCAGCGGTAATAGCCATCTCTGCTTTCCTCTATATAAAACTTGTTAAATCTTGTATATATCAATCCCGAACAGTCCGGGAAGATACCGGTATAATTCCAAAAAAGGGGGCATGGCCCCCTTTATTGTGGTTAGTGCGCGCGGCTTATCAGGCCTCCGACACCTCGACAAACTCATCACTGCCACCGGCAGGTGCATTACCGCTGGAGGCCTTGCCTTCCAGGATTGCATCGGCAACACCCTGGGCGTAGAGGGTGATGGCGCCGATAGAGTCATCGTTACCGGGTACCGGATAATCGATGCCATCGGGGCTGCAGTTGGTGTCAACCACGGCGATAACCGGGATACCCAGCTTCTTCGCCTCGCTCACGGCGATCTTCTCGTGACCTACGTCGATAACGAACATCGCATCGGGCAGACCGCCCATATCCTTGATACCACCGAGGCTGCGCTCCAGTTTTTCCATCTCGCGACGGCGCATCAGTGCCTCTTTCTTGGTGAGACGGTCGAGAGAGCCATCGGCATCCATCGCCTCAAGCTCTTTCAGACGCTTGATCGACTGCTTGACGGTCTTGAAGTTGGTCAGCATGCCACCGAGCCAGCGGTGATTGACGAAGGGCATACCGGCACGCTCGGCTTCCTGGCGGATGATCTCTCCTGCCTGACGCTTGGTACCAACAAACATGACGCTGCCCTTCTTCGAGGCCAGCTTGGAGATGAAGTTCATCGCATCGTTGTAGAGCGGCAGAGACTTCTCAAGGTTGATGATGTGGATCTTGTTACGATCACCGAAGATGAACGGGGCCATCTTGGGGTTCCAGTAACGGGTCTGGTGACCGAAATGAACACCGGCCTCCAGCATTTGGCGCATGGTTACGCTAGCCATAAGTTTAAACTCCTAAGTTTGGGTTAGTCCTCCATGTACCGGGATGTCCAACCCCTCAATCATCTATAATGAGGGGCACCCGGACAGACCCTGTCGGCACATGTGTGGATTTCGGTTTAGCGGCCAAACCGCCTCCCCGATATTGGGTTTGCCTATAAAGCGCGCACTTTATACCATAACCGACCCCAATCAACAACGACGGAGCCACTTTTTCCGCCCCCAGCGATACACTAGCGAAAAGCAGGAAGAGACCAGTGAAATCAACGACATGAGTATCAAAATCAAGAACGCCAGCGAGATCGAGAAGATGCGTGTAGCCGGGCGCCTCGCCGCCGAGGTACTGGAGATGATCGCCCCCCATGTACTGCCCGGTGTGAGCACTGAGGAGCTCAACCGCCTCTGCCATGACTATATCGTCAACGAGCAGCAGGCCATTCCTGCGCCACTCAACTACCACGGCTTCCCTCGCTCCATCTGCACCTCCATCAACCACGTGGTGTGCCACGGCATCCCCACTGATAAGGTTCTGAAAAAGGGGGATATCGTCAAT
>JAOUQQ010000167.1 GCA_029879245.1 Chromatiales bacterium
AGTCTCTCTTCTCGGGGGGGGTGACTCTGGGCTTTTTCCCGGCGCGGCATACGGTCGTTTTACAAGTGACAGGGATGGTAATCGATCAGGGCTTGGCTATCTCAAACAGGGGATTAGCTGGTATAACTTCGAGGGAGGGGCGTCTCTTGATACCTTTGCCGCCTATCACTTTCGACTTAGAAACTGGGATGACCTGTGGCATGACGCACATGGCCCCGAGCTGGGTCTTGAACTAAGAAAAAAACCGTTTGCCGTTGGGGTGAGTCACACCTGGCGGAACTATCTACACCAGACGCAAGTTGATGAGGGAACAGAGCTCTACCTTACCCTCTCCTTTGGCTGGGATCACATGCGCTGAAATATCGCTCTTATCCGATATCGCAGCTGGCGCATCTGTTATGATGCGCGCCATGGATGCGATTGAACTGAGCATATTCTCCAGCCGGATCGAGGCGGTGTGTGAGGAGATGGGGGCGGTGCTGCGCCGCACCGCCTTCTCACCCAACATCAAGGACCGTCTCGACTTCTCCTGCGCGGTATTCGATGCCGCGGGGGAACTCTGCGCTCAGGCGGCCCATATCCCGGTGCACCTGGGCTCAATGGCCTATGCGATGCGCGATATCGTCGGTGGTATCCGTTGGTGTGAGGGCGACATGGTGGTGGTCAACGACCCCTTCCTCGGCGGTACCCACCTCCCCGACGTGACCCTCATCGCGCCTATCTTCATTGATGGCGAGCCGGCAGGATTTGTCGCCAACCGTGCCCACCACGCCGACATCGGCGGCAATGCACCCGGCTCGATGCCGATCTCCCGCAGCCTGGAGGAGGAGGGGGTGATCATCCCCCCTACCCATCTGATACGTGGTGGCAAACTGGATCAGGCGCTGCTCGATCACATCGTCGGCACCACCGGCAACGCCCATGAGTTGCAGGGGGATTTTGCCGCTCAGATCAGTGCTAACCGTAGCGGTGCGGCCCGGCTGGCTGAGCTGGTGGCGGGTATGGGGGCAGAGGGCTATCGCGAGGCATTAGTAGAGCTGAATGGCTACGCCGAGCGTTTGGCGCGTTCGGCCCTGGCGACGATCCCCGACGGCGAATACTGTTTTACCGATTATCTTGATGATGATGGCCTGGGCAATTGTGACCTGGCTATCAGGGCCTCGGTAAGGGTGGCGCACGATGCCATCGCGGTCGATTTTTCCGGCACCGCTGCGCAGACTGCCGGCAACGTCAACTGCCCCCTCTCGGTGGCGGCGGCCGGGGTCTATTATGTCTTTCGTTGCCTGATGCCGGAAAACACCCCCGCCTGTGCTGGTGCCTTTCGCGCTATTACCCTCTTTGCCCCGGAGGGATGCCTGCTCAATGCCAGACGCCCGGCGGCGGTGGCGGCGGGCAATGTAGAGACCTCGACACGGGTAGTCGATGTGATTTGTGGCGCGTTGGCACAGGCAATCCCGCAGCTTATCCCTGCGGCCAGCCACGGCTCAATGAACAACCTGGCGATGGGTGCCCGTGATGGTGTTCAGGGCAAGTGGGACTACTACGAGACGATGGGCGGTGGCATGGGGGCGGGTGCCCACGGTGGCGGCCTCTCGGCGCTGCAGACCCACATGACCAACACCCTCAACACCCCCATCGAGGTGCTGGAGATGAACTACCCGCTGCGCCTGCGTCGCTATGCGATACGGCATGGTTCAGGTGGTGTTGGGGGGCGGCGCGGCGGCGATGGTCTGGTACGTGAATTCGAGTTTCTTGATGGTGCCGAGGTGACCCTGCTTACCGAGCGAAGAACCCATGCCCCATGGGGGGTAGGTGGTGGTGAGGCAGCGCTGCCGGGCGAGAACCGCTTGAACAATGTGCTATTGCCGGGCAAGGTACGGCTTTCGGTGAAGCCGGGTGATCGTCTCTCCATCGCCACCCCAGGTGGTGGTGGCTGGGATAGAGGAGGAGAGTAGCGATGCGTCTGTTTATCTGTCTTTTGGCGGCCCTCTCACTGGCGGGGTGTGCCTCGTCGATTAGTAGCGGCTACGGCCAGGGGGGGCGTGATGCCGATGGGCGCAGCTATGCCGAGGCGCGTGCCGACAACAAGCTCAGTGCGGCAGTAACCTCGGCGCTGGTGCGCGACCGCTCGGTTCCCGCTATGGGGATCAAGGTACGCACGGTCGATGGCGTGGTGACCCTTGGTGGTAGTGTACCGAGCGCCACGGCATCACGGCGCGCGGTTCAGCTTGCCTCCGCAGTGGCGGGGGTGAAGCGGGTAGATAACCGTTTGAGTATTAAACCTTAATCTGCAACTGAGGTAGAGAAACAGCATGTGCGGGATCTGTGGCGAACTGCGTCTGGACGGCACCACACCAGTGCTGGCCGATATCGACCGGATGATGCAGAAGCTGGAGCGGCGTGGCCCCGACCACGGCGGTAGTTACGCCGATGGCCCGCTCGCCTTCGGCCATCGTCGCCTCTCCATCATCGATTTGAGTGAGCGCAGCAGCCAGCCGATGGTTGATGCGGAGCTGGGGCTCGCCATCGTCTTTAATGGCACTATCTACAACTACCCGGAGCTGCGCGAGGAGCTCAAGGGGATGGGCTACCATTTCTTCTCCTGTGGCGATACCGAGGTGATCCTCAAGGCCTATGCCGCCTGGGGGGAACGGTGCGTGGAACGGCTGCACGGCATGTTCGCCTTTGCCGTGTGGCAGATGCACGAGCAGCGCCTCTTCATGGCGCGCGACCGCCTGGGGATCAAGCCGCTCTACTACAGTCTGGATGAAGGGCGGCTGCTGCTCGGCTCCAACATTCAGTCGATCCTCGCCGCCGGCGGGGTCGATACCACGATCGACCCCGTAGCGCTGCACCACCAGTTCACCCTGCATGCGGTGATCCCGGCGCCGCGCACTATCCTCAACGGCGTGCGCAAGCTGCAGCCGGGTCACACCCTTACCATCGAGATGGATGGCACCACTGAACTCAAGCAGTACTGGCATCTGCAGGCAAAGCGCCCCGAGGTGGCATTGAGTGAGGGTGAGTGGCTCGATGCGGTACACACTGCGCTGAAGAAAGCGGTGAAGCGTCGCCTCGATATCGCAGATGTGCCGGTGGGGGTGCTCCTCTCCGGTGGCCTCGACTCAAGCCTGCTGGTAGGCCTGCTGGCCGAGCAGGGGGTGGAGGAGATCCTCACCTTCTCCATCGGCTTCGAGGATCAGCCGGAGGAGGCGGGGAGCGAG
>JAOUQQ010000168.1 GCA_029879245.1 Chromatiales bacterium
CGGGTAACGATAATGCCCGCGGCAGTGGAGAGCACCAGTGAGGGGATCTGAGCCACCAGTCCATCACCGATGGTCAACAGCGCATAGACCTCAGCGGCATCACCCGCCGCCATGCCGTGCTGTGCGATACCGATGGCAAAACCGCCAATGATATTGATCACGGTGATCAGAATGCCCGCCACGGCATCACCGCGAACAAATTTACTGGCACCATCCATCGAGCCGTAGAAATCCGCCTCGGTGGCGATCTCGGCGCGACGGCTGCGTGCCTCCTCCTGATTGATCAGACCGGCATTGAGGTCGGCATCGATCGCCATCTGTTTACCCGGCATCGCATCAAGGGTAAAACGGGCACTCACCTCGGAGATCCGCCCGGCACCCTTGGTCACCACGGCGAAGTTGATGATCACCAGAATAACGAAGACCACCAGACCTACCGCATAGTTACCGCCCACCACAAATTCACCAAACGATTCGATCACCTGCCCCGCCGCGCCGGTACCACTATGCCCCTCCAGCAACACCACACGGGTCGAGGCGACGTTGAGCGCCAGGCGTAACAGTGTGGCGATCAGCAGGATCGTTGGAAAGACGGCAAAATCCATCGGTCGCAGGGCGTAGATCGCCACCAGCAGAATGATCAACGAGAGGGTGATATTGAAGGTGAAAAAGATATCGAGCAGAAACGGCGGCAGCGGCAACACCACCATCGCCAGCAGGATAACCACCATCAGCGGCGCACCCAGTCCGCTGCGCATCATCTCACTCAAAAAACCCAGTGTCCGGTTACCTTCAACCATGCTATTCACCCTGCAACCTCTCAGTCGTGCTGTAAATCGTCGGGGATGGGCAGATCCACCATCGGGGTCTGTCCGTCTCGGTTATAGATGGGGCCCTGGCGCAGTTGATAGACGTACGCCAGTACCTGTGCCACGGCACGATAGAGCCCCTCCGGTATCGCCTCGCCCAGCTCCACATTAAAGTAGAGGGCACGCGCCAGCGGCGGTGCCGACACCAGGGGCACATCGTTCTCGGCTGCAATGGCACGGATCTTTGCCGCCACCAGTTCACTCCCCTTGGCCACCACCTGGGGTGCCCCCATCCGCTCGGCGTCATAACGCAACGCCACCGCGTAGTGAGTCGGGTTGGTGACAATGACGTCGGCCTTCGGCACCTCCTCCATCATGCGCCGCTGCGCCATCTCCATCTGCATCTGGCGCTGGCGTCCCTTCACCTCGGGTGAGCCCTCGGTCTGCTTGTGCTCCTCCTTGATCTCCTGTTTGGTCATCTTCAGTTGACGCTGGTGGTCCCACAGTTGAAACGGCACATCAATGGCAGCAACAATGATCAATACGGAACTCAGGATCAGAAACGACCAGACAAGTAGTTCACCCATGTGCGCCATTCCCTGTGGCAACGGCTCACCACCCAGCCCCAGAAATCGATCGCCCCATAAGTCGAGCAGTAACAGTGCGGCGATGGCCACCAGCAGAAACTTCGCCAGCCCCTTTAACATCTCCACCACACCGCGCCAGCCAAAGACTCGACTCAGCCCCTTCACCGGATTAAGCTTCTCCAGCTTAAAAGCGAACGCCTTGGCAGAGAGACTCCAGCCACCGAGCGAGAGACTGGAGAGCACCCCCACCAGTGCCATTAACAACATAAAGGGGAGAATCGCCCAGAGGTCATCGATCAGCGCCGCACTCAACGTATTGAGCAGTGCCCCATCGTCAAAGATCAATTCGCGATCAATGGTGAAGCTCTGACGCATCCGCTCGCTCAAGTCAAAGATGATCCGATCACCCACCGCAAGGAATGCGACGGCGGCGGCGAGCAGACCCAGCAGCGTATTGAGTTCGCGTGAGCGCGCGATCTGTCCCTTCTCGCGCGCCTCACGCAACCGTTTCGGTGTCGGGAGTTCTGTACGTTCCTGGCCGTCGCTGCTCTGCGCCATCTCAACGCCCTGCGCTAATCACAAAACCCATCAACTCAAACCCCTGCTCCAGCAACACCGTAAACTGCGGTGCCACACTCGGCAGGGTGTAGAGGATGACGATAAAACCCACCACCATCGTCACCGGAAAACCGACGGCGAAGATGTTGAGTTGCGGCGCGGCACGCGCCATTACACCAAAGGCGATGTTGACCATCAGCAGTGAGGCGAGCGCAGGCAGTGAGATCCAGAGCGCACCGGCAAACATCTCACTGCCCCAGTTGGCGATCGCCCAAAAACTGTCACGGTCTAATCCCAACGGACCTATCGGCAGTGTGTGAAAACTCTCAACCAGCAGTGAGATCAACACCAGATGGGCGTCGATGGCAAGGAAGATCAGCGACGTCATGATGAGATAGAGTTGCGACAGCACCGGCACCTGTTGGCCGTTGGCCGGGTCGACCATTGAGGCAAAACCGAGTCCCATCTGCATCGCGATGATCTGCCCGCCGGTGACGATGGCGCTGAAGACCAGCATCAAAACAAATCCCATTGCCACCCCGATGAGGATCTGCTGCAGGATCAGACTAAACATGGTCAAACTGAAAGGGGTCACTGCGGGAGGAGATGGCATCACCGGCATCACCACAAGGGTGATGGCTAGAGAGAGCATCAGACGCACCTTTACCGGCACATACTGCCCCCCCGTCACCGGCGCCACCATAAACATGCTGCTAATACGAAAAAAGGGCCAGAGAAAGGTGCCAAGCCATGCGACGATCTCTGCCGTGGTAATACTCATCGCCTACCCTATCAGCATCGGAATGTTGCCGAAGAGGCGACTGGTGTAGTCGATCAGGATCTGCAACAACCACGGCCCGGCCAGCAGCAATACCCCCAGCGTAATTAACAGCTTGGGAATAAAGCTGAGGGTCATCTCGTTGATCTGGGTGGCCGCCTGAAACATCGCCACCAGCAGGCCGACAAACAGCGCGGGCAACAGCAGCACCATAATCATCACGGCGATCACCTCCAGCGCCTGCTGGAAGATGGTGAGTACTGTCTCCGGCGTCATCGCGACCTATCCCCCGGCCGCCACGTAAAAACTGGAGGCAAGCGTACTCATCACCAGCCCCCAGCCATCGACCAGCACAAAGAGCATGATCTTGAAGGGGAGCGAGACGATCATCGGTGAGAGCATCATCATACCCATCGACATCAGTACGCTGGCCACCACCAGGTCGATGATGAGAAAGGGGATGAAGAGGAGAAAAC
>JAOUQQ010000014.1 GCA_029879245.1 Chromatiales bacterium
ACACACTGATTTTCAAGGCCGAGCATTTCACTGGCCTGTGGGTTGATCTGTTCGATGTTACCTTTGGTGTCGGTGGTGATAACAGCATCGGCAATGGAGTGCAGTGCGGTATGGGCAAGGGTCTTTTCGCGAATAAGTTGCGCACGATAGCGACGGTTTTGGGTGATTACGAAGAGTGCTATGAGACAGCCTAGCACCACGGCGATGCTACCAATGAGTACCATCAGGAGACGTGCATGGTGATAGGCGGATCCGGCCTCTTCAGTAGCGCGCAGCATCTCATGTTCCTGCACCTGGTAGAGTTCATTGAGGATATTAAATACGGCGTCCTGTGCCGGTATCCCCTGATTGGAAAGTAGTTTGCGGGCGGCATCGTGCTCACCGTTAAGGGCGAGTTTCAGAACCTGATCCTGAACTGTCGTCGCGCTGAGGGTGAGTCGTCCCTGTTGGGCCAGTAGTGCCGTTGCCACCGGGTCAAGGTGTTGCTTGAGTAACTGCTCTCGACTCCGGACAAAACGACCTGCCAGTGCATTAAAACGCATATGGAGTTCATCGAGTACGAAGGGGTCATCAAGATAGATCATGCGTGAGAGGATCAGGGTCCGTTCGCGTGCAGTAATGCGCATGGTATTAACATGATCGAGTACCACGTTGTGCCCATGGGTGTTGTATTGCAGGTGGCGGTTGATTGTTGCCAGATGGTGCAGGCCATAACCGATCATTCCGGCGAGCATCGCCAGAACCAGAATAAATGCCGTTGCTAGACTGAAGGAGAGTTTAAGCTGCAGTCGCTCCATTAGGTACATATCTTCATCCCTCTCAGTGCGTCCTTTCTCGCACGATTACAGTTTGTGCCCTTTCTTGAATAAATGACAACCACTTATTTAATATGGGATTTATAATAATTCTAAATATGCTATAGGAAAATGGTTGGGAATTCATCTCTTTTTCTCTGAATTCAGCTCATTCCTATGTGACATTAGAATGTTAACTGGCGCTGATGTACGGCGCTATTTTTCATAGTATGAGGGCGGACGATGACTCTCTCCAATCTCATTTGAATCAGGGAACAATACGCCTAAAGAGCGGGTAATTTTTTGAGCGGGTTCAGGATCCCGTGAGGATCGAACAGAAGTTTGATCCGTTGCATCAGTTCCAGAGTTACCGGGTCAATCTCCAGTGAGACATAGTCACGTTTGACCATGCCGATGCCGTGTTCGCCTGAGAGGGTGCCCTCAAGCTTAAGTACCAGGGAAAAGAGTGCGGCAAGACAGGCGTCTGCCCTTGCCATCTCCTCGCTATCATCGGGGTTCACCAGCAAATTGACATGAATATTACCGTTGCCGGCATGGCCGAAGTTGACGATGGTGACGTGGTGCGTCTCGCCCAGCTGTTGCAGGCCATTGACCAACTCAGGGATGCGCGAGACGGGAACCACCACATCTTCGTTGATCTTCTTCGGTGCCACAGTACGCAGGGTGGGGGAGAGGGCCTTGCGCAGAGACCAGAGGGCCTCAACCTTTGCCGGGGTGTCTGCCACCATCACCTCCAGGCAACCGCCATTCTGTGCGCGGGTAGCTACCTTACGTGCGTCCTGTTCAATTGAACTGACGGGGCCGTCTACCTCGATCATCAACAGCGCCTGGGCGTTGTCGGGCAGGTCGGTTTGCCGGGCGTTTCGAATCATCCGTAGTGCCTGGCCGTCCATAAACTCCAGAGTTGAGGGGGTGATGGGTTGCGCCATAATGGCGGAGACCGCCTCTGCCGCGCTGCTGATATCTGTATAGAGGGCGCGCAGGGTGACTCGCTCCTCCGGCAGTGGGGTCAGTTTTAGTGTCGCCTCGGTGATCACCGCCAGAGTCCCCTCCGAGCCAATGAGCAGGCGTGTCAGGTCATAGCCCACCACCCCCTTGGTGGTGTAACTGCCCGTTTTGAGTAGTTTGCCCTCGGCAGTAACCGCCTTTAGCCCCAGGACATTCTCCCGTGGGGTACCGTACTTGACCGCGCGGGGGCCGGCGGCGTTACAGGCGAGGTTGCCGCCGATGGTGCAGACGGCGCTGCTGGTAGGGTCTGGTGGCCAGAAGAAACCGTGATCGGCGGCGGCCTGTTGTACCTCGGCATTGGTGACGCCGGGTTCAACTACCATCGCCCGATTGGCGGGGTCGATCTTGATGATCCTGTTAAGCCGCTCGGTGGATAGGACAATGGCACTCTCTAGCGGCACCGCCCCCCCTGCGGTGCCGGTGCCACTGCCCCGACTGACGAGGGGAAGTTGAAATTCGTGACACAGCTCGAGCAGTTGTTGTACCTGCTGCTGCGTGGCGGGGCGGACAACAAGTGCAGGGGTCGCCTGTTGGCGACTGTTGTCATAACCGTAGGCGTAGCGTTCGGCCTCTGAAAACAGCAGTTGCTCATCGCTAAAGTGCCGTTTCAGGCGTGTCAGAAAGGCCTGGGGTAGCTGAGACAAGCTCACTCCTGGTATTCGAAGACCTTGACGATGCGCTGTACCCCGTCCACGGTGCGGGCTATGGCGATCGCCTGTTCTGCCTCGGCCTTGGTGAGAAGCCCCATCAGGTAGACGCTGCGTCGCTCGGTCACCACCTTGATATCCTGTCCCAGGCCACTCTCCAGTTGGGAGATCAGGCGGGACTTGATACGGGCGGTGATGGCGCTGTCCTGGGTGCGGGAGGCGGAGTCGCTGACCGGCCCGACCAGCATCTCGTTCTTGACTACGGTGACCCGCTCAATCTTTTTGACCCGAGCGACCAGTGCCTTGCTGCTGATCTCATCGGGGATTTCGCCAGTGAGCAGTAGTTGTCCATTGTAGCTAGTGGCGTTTATGTGTGAACTGTCACGCAGGATGGTGTCGGCAGCGATGATGTTCATCGTCTTCAGCTCGATGCGCTCGTCATCCATCATCATACCGGCGGTACGCCGGTCACCGGCTACCATCGCCCCCCCGGCGGCGGCGCCCACCCCGAGTACCATCGGGGCGGCGGCGCAGCCGTAGAGCAGGGTAATTGAGACAATTAATAGAATTCCTCTGACCATCGGTTTAGATCTCCTCGCCAAACAGCATACGATCAATGGCGTCACACAGAGAGTGGATCACCAGCAGATGAACCTCCTGTATTCGAGCCGTGGTGGAGGAGGGGACACGGATCTCGATATCCCCTTCCGCCAGGTTGAGCGCCATCTCACCCCCCTCCTTGCCGGTGAGGGCAACCACATGCATACCCCTGTCGTGGGCGGCACGCATCGCCTGTACCACGTTGCTGGAGCCGCCACTGGTGGAGATGGCCAGCAGCACGTCACCGCGCTGACCCAGGGCACGTACCTGCTTGGCGAAGACCTCATCGTAGTGATAGTCATTGGCGATGGAGGTGAGGGTTGAGGTGTCGGTGGTCAGGGCGATTGCTGGGAGCCCAGGCCGTTCGCGTTCAAAGCGGTTGAGCATCTCCGAGGAGAAGTGCTGTGAGTCACCGGCCGAGCCGCCATTGCCACAGCTCAGGATCTTGCGCTCCTGCAGCAGCTGATTACCCATCAACTCGGCGGCGGCGGCGATCACCGGGGCGAGCCGATCCATCGACTGGAGTTTAAGCTGGGCGCTCTGTTCAAACAGTTCTTTGATTCGTTCCTGCATTTTACTCGCTCAGTTCAAAGGCGTTCTGTAGCCATTCTATCCCATCTGCCCCTTCACCGATGGCGACAACATCAAATCGACAGGGGCCATCGTGGGGGTGTTGCTGCAGGTAGCCGAGGGCGGTGGTAATAAGTTTGCGTTGTTTGTTGCGATCGACGCTGGCCAATGCCCCGCCAAAACGACCGGAGCGGCGGTAGCGCACCTCAACGAAGACCAGAGTCTCACCGTGACGCATGATGAGGTCGAGCTCACCAAAGCGCCCCCGCACATTGTTTGCCACATAGCGCAATCCCTGCTGTTCAAGATATTTTCTCGCCTGCTTCTCAGCGAGCTCACCCTGATCACGGCTTGTATTGCCAGATACTCCCATCATCCGTGAAGCTCTCCTGTTGCAACTGTGCGATACCACGCTCAAAACGGGCCCACTGCAGATTGCGGTTGACGCGCCGTCCCTCGGTGATGTGCAACTGGCCGGTTTCGCCGCGGTAGCGCTCATAGGGGTGCCCCTCCAGCATCGGTAGCAGCGGTACCAGCTGGTAGGCATCTATCCCCATCGCCAGCAGCCGTTGTAGCTGACCTGCGTGGGGTTTGAACTCATCACGATGCTGCTCCTTTAACGCCTGGCGACTACTGGCGGCGTTGAGGGTCCAGGGCATGTCACAGAAGAGGATCTCATCCATATCGCGATCCTGGGCACGATTGGGCTTGCCGTCGTAGAGGTGGGAGGTGGCGAGCAGCGGCAGGTCGGAGGCGTGGTGAAACTTCATCTGCGGGCGAATCAGTCGTGCCTGACGCGGGCTGGCGGCGAGGAAGACAAAGTCGATATCCTGACGACGGCGCGGGCTGAACTCTACCTTCTCACCCAATAGCTGACGTACGCGGCGCTCACGAAGCTCGCTATCATTGATATTGAGCAGCAGCTTGATCGGGGTGGAAAAGTCGTTTTGATCATTCAGATAGCGACTCTCGGAGACGGTAACCCCGCCCAGCTCCTGCCAGCGCTGGTTGAAGGCGAGGCTGAGTCGCTCACCCAGTGAGTTGTCGGGTACCAGAACGGCGGCCTGCATATAACCACTATGCCATGCCCGTTCGGCCACCTCACGTGCCTCATCCTCCGGGGCAAGGCTGTACTGATAGAGCTGATCGTTGTCGCTCTCCTCGGCGTAGTTGAGGGCGAGGGTGGGTACCGGCAAGTCACTCTGCTGCGCAAGGGTAGCGACGGCGCTCTTCTCCAGGGGGCCAATGATGAACTCGGCCCCCTCATCTACGGCCTGCCGATAGGTGGCGAGGATCTGCTCCCCCTCGGTTTCGCCGATATCGTAACTGCGCAGCGTGATCTGGCCACGTTGCGTGTCACTATAGTAGGCGGCAAGAATGCCGTCCTGCAGGGCGGTACCTGCTCGGGCATATCGGCCGGAGAGCGGAAGCAACAGGGCGATGTTGGCGGGCCGTGAGGCCAGCTCCTTACTCCGATCGAGCAGCATGATGAGTATTTGTTCACTTGCAGGATGGGCAATATAGCGCTGACGCCAGGCGGTAAGTTTCTGGCTGACTGTGGCTGGGCTGAGGGTGTAGTCCTTGGAGATGGCGATGAGCTCCATCCAGCCGCTCAGGGCGTCGGGTGGCGGGGCAACGCGCAACTGCTCCAGCGCCTGCGGGGTGAGCAGTGAGAGGGCCTGCCAGATAGAGAGTTGATTGGCCTCAATTGCCGGGGTCTCAGTCAGGTAGAACTCCCTTAGCAGGTACTCGCGTGCCGTCTCCAGGTGGTTGCCAAGACGGGCAAAGGCGCGAGCGCGCAGCAGGTGGTAGCGGGCGAAGAGGTCATCGCGCCCAGGTAGCTGGCCGGCGTCTACAGCGGGATTCAGTAATAGTGAGAGGGTCAGGTCAGGGTCCCGCTTCAGGACGATCTCGGCGCTCAACAACTGGTGCTTGAGCTGAAGCTCGGTGGGTAGGGCCGTGCTGGGGATGGCCTCCAGAATCTGCCCGGCATGCTGCGGAAAACCGGCACGAAACAGTGCTACCGCCTCAAGATAACGGTATTCATACTGCTGCGGCAGCTGACTATCATTCGCCAGCTCGTTATAGAGGCGGGCAGCATGAGTGAAATCGCCATCATGCATCGCCTCAGCAGCATCAGCGGCCTTCTCATCGGAGAAACCACCACCATGTCGACTGGGTTGAGTGCCACATCCACCAGCAAGGAGCAGGAGTAACAGGGTAGTAATTGTCAGGATCTTTTGCATAGCGGGTGCGGTAAGATAGTTATCATTCGTCTGTAGGTAAATTCAAGTTGCACAGTATCTGGGTGAGGTGAGTGCGTGTCAATTGAAGCAGGTACACTTTATATAGTAGCCACACCAATCGGCAACCTGGGGGATATCTCTGCTCGTGCCCTGGAGGTGCTGCAGCGGGTAGACCGCATTGCCGCCGAGGATACCCGCCACAGCGCCTCGCTGCTGCGCCACTTCCACATCGACACCCCGATGTTCGCCCTGCACGAGCACAACGAGCGGCAGAAGGCGGAGCAGGTGCTGGGCTACCTGCAACAGGGGGAGTCGGTGGCCCTGATCTCCGATGCAGGTACCCCCCTCATCAGCGACCCCGGTTACTTCCTGGTGCGCCAGGCCCATGCCTCTGGCATCAAGGTGGTGCCGCTACCCGGCCCCAGCGCCCTCATCGCCGCCCTCTCGGCCTCTGGGTTGGCGACAGACCGCTTCTGCTTCGAGGGCTTCCTCCCCGCTAAGTCGGGGCCACGCCGCCGTGCGCTGGAGGCACTGTCCGCCGAACCCCGTACCCTCGCCTTTTACGAGACCCCCCACCGCATTGAAGAGAGCCTTAAGGATATGGCAGCGATTTTGGGTGAGGCTCGTCCCGCCACCCTCGCCCGCGAGCTGACCAAGACCTTCGAGACCATCCGCCACGCCACTCTGGGAGAGCTGGCCGAGTGGGTCGCAGATGATGCCAACCAGCGCAAGGGGGAGTTCGTGGTGCTGGTCGAGGGTGCCCCGGCGAAGGAGAACGAGGGGCTGGATGGCGAGACCCAGCGCATTGCCAGGATGCTGGCAGAAGAGCTGTCGATCAAACAGGCCGCGGCGCTGGCGGCGAAGATTAGTGGTGAGAAGAAGAACGCGATTTACAACTATCTGTTGAGCGTTTTACGTTGAAGATCACTCTCACCCGTATTTTTCAATGAAGTTGATATAGAGGAGCCTCGAGCCATTTACATTCCGTCGCCAATGATATAATGTGTGCGCCGCATCACAAATTCAAAATATAATTATTGACATATATTGAAAATATTTCAGGGAGAAAACATGAGTTCCATAAAATATGTTACTACAGTATGCCTTGCTCTAGGTGTTCTATCTGCCCCGGTCTTTGCAGCAAATGGTAAACCCTTCCAGGAGTTACAGGCGCAGATTGATGCCAATCTGGCCTTGATACAGGCTAACACAGGCGCGATTGCAGGATTGACGCTTAATATTGATGAGATTAATGCGAAGATTGATGCTACTGATGTCAGGATAACCGCACTTGAACTTGACGTTGCCAACAATAGTGCCAGTATCGCCGCAGCGCTTGATCGCATCACCATGGCAGAGGGTGATATTCAGGCCCTCTATGCGGAACTGAGCGGGCTTGCTGCGCAGCATACAAGCGACATAGTCGCCGTCAACCTTGCGCTGGATGCAATCGCTATTGAGCTGGCAAACCTGCACAATCTGCGTCAAGCTCTGGCAGAGAGCCTGAATGCTCAAATCTCCGAGTTGTCAGTCGCGGTCAGCCAGAACAGCTCTGATATCAATGCCGCAACACTGCAACTGCTGATGGTGAACGCGCAACTTACCTCGATCAACAGCAGTATCATCGACCTGCAGAACCGTCATGCCACCCTGGAAAAGACCCAGAGCACACAAGCCGAGGCGCTGGCGATGTTGGAGTCGCGTGTGACAGCTCTTGAAGGTGCCGTCGATACCCTGTTTGGTTTCCATCTCTATACCTTTTCGGGTATTCAAACAGATCTGGCCGTTGACAACTTGAACGGCTGGTCGGAGTGTTACAGCACCAGCTATGCAGATATGATTGCGCATCCTGAGGCGATGGAGGCGGCCTGTACCGGCAATAAAATTATGCTCGCATGTCGTCCCACTGGGAGTGATGTGTTGACGGTGGCGGCCCATGCTAATCGCGAGGATGTCTTCTTTGTCACCGGCGATGGTGGCAACGTGGTGCACAATGCTAACGGTGTTGACTGGTATTTCTCCTACAACTATTCGATGGGCTTTGCGCCTGAGGGCGAAGGGGTGATGAGAACCTCTGCCGATACCCAGAACATGGGCAGCCCGTTACGTCTCAGCTGGCATACCCATGATCATTACACCGGTGGCTGGCGTTGTGGGAGCAGTGTAGGGCTGAATTATAACGGTGCATGGGAGAAGGTGATCTATCAGGCTGATTAAGCCGTGTAGCTCTTGATTGAGAGAAGGCCGGATAATCCCGGCCTTTTCTTTTTTGCACTGGCATACGCCAAACCTGAGACCAACATCATCGGTACATTGTTGGCGCGTTTGAACAGTTCGCACACCTCATTTTTCCCTTCTACAGATAGAGTTTTCAACACAATCTTTGAGCACCAGGTTCATCTGCGTATAGCCCTCTTCTATGGCGTCAAGCGAGGCGAAGGGGATAGCAAAGCCCGAAAAATGCTCCTTGTGAATCAACTTGGTTGAGCCCGTGCTCAGCCCGTAGGTACGACTAGCAGCAGCGTAATCGTACGCATGCAAACAACCACACAGCCACATTCGTCCGATTACGCTGCGCTAATCGGACCTGCGCCGCTGAGGCTACCCAACTACCTCGCCGGAAACAGCGCAATATCCTCCACATCCAACCTGATCCCAATCCGCTCGCCAATTCTATGGTGGTGATGGCTCTGTACCAGACAAAGGATCGGCTGGCCGCTGGGCAGCGCCAGGGTGTAGAGATATTCGGCACCGCGAAAGGCCCTCTCCTTCACCTCCAGCTTTAGCTCACTCTCATCGTCGTGCAGCACATCGTCGGGGCGCAGCAGCAGTTCGATCTCACAACCGGGTTTGCACCCCAGTGGCAGTTTTCCCTCAATGGTCCCCAGCTCGGTATCGATGGCGAGTGCCTCGCTGACTTTTCCCGGTAGCATTACCCCCTGGCCGATAAAGTCGGCGACGAAGCGGCTCTGTGGTTTGTGGTAGATGTTGTAGCCGCTGTCCCACTGGTGCAGGCGCCCCTCGCCAACCACACCGATGACATCGGCCATGGCGAAGGCCTCCAACTGGTCGTGGGTGACGAGGATGGCGGTAATGCCGTCACGTTTGAGCAGCTCGCGCACCTCGCGCGCCAGCTGCTCGCGCAGCTCGGTGTCGAGGCTGGAGAAGGGCTCGTCCATTAACAGGATATCGGGGCGCGGAGCCATAGCGCGGATCAGGGCGATGCGCTGTTGCTGACCGCCGGAGAGCTGGTGGGGGTGGGCCTCTTTGAGGTGTGCCAGGCCGACCAGTTGCAGCAGTTCATTGACGCGGGCATCGCGTTGCCCGGCATCCATCTTTTTCAGGCCGAAGGCGACGTTTTTCGCCACGCTGAGGTGGGGGAACAGGGCGAAGTCCTGAAACACCATGCCGACGCGGCGTTGCTCGGTGGGTACACTGTTGCCCGGTTGTGATACCAGCTGTTCATTAAGGTGGATCTCGCCATGACTCACCGGCTCGAAACCGGCGATGGCACGCAGCAGCGAGGTCTTGCCACAACCACTGGGGCCGAGCAGGCAGCCGATCTCGCCGGGCTGTAACGACAGGCTGACCTCCTTGATCACGGTGTTGCCATCATAGGCGACGGCGACATCCTTGAGTTCCAGTTCGGTTTTCATTTTTTCTCCTCACGGCTTTGTGAGAGGGAGCGGCTTAACAGGATCACCGGGATCAGACCGGCGATAACGATGGCCAGTGCGGCGCTGGCGGCATCGGCCAGGCGCTCGTCGGCAGCCAGCTCGTAGGCGCGCACCGCCAGGGTATTAAAATTAAATGGTCGCAGGATTAGCGTTGCCGGTAACTCTTTTAAGACATCGACGAACACCAACAGCAGTGCGGTAATCAGGCTGCCCTTGAGCATCGGGATGTGGATGCGACCGAGGATCGCGGCGGGGCGCTCGCCCATGGCGCGGGCCGCCTCGTCCATCGAGGGGGTGATGCGCTCCAGTCCGCTCTCCACCGCGTGCAGCGAGACGGCGAGAAAGCGCACTAAATAGGCGAATAGCAGGGCGGCGAGTGTGCCGCTTAATAGCAGCCCGGTGGAGATGTCGAACTGCTCGCGCATCCAACTATCCAGCGTATTGTCGAACCAGCCGAAGGGGATCACCACACCGACGGCGATCACCGTGCCGGGGATGGCATAACCCATACCTGCGGCGCGCACAGCGAAGCGTACGGTACGATTCGGCTGCAGACGCCGTGCGTAGTTGAGCAGCAACGCGGTGATAAGCGCCAGCAGCGAGGCGAGCACGGCCAGCTCCAGGGTGTGGAACACCAGAGTGGCGAAACGCTGATCGATCATCTCCTCATAGGTGTCGATGGCCCAGAGGCCAAGCTGGCCTGCAGGCAGCAGAAACCCGAACAGCAGCGTGGCAAGACAGAACAGGGTAGCACTTAGCCGTCCCCATCCGTGTAGCGGCAGGCGGGTGAGTGAGGACTTACCTCGCCCGCTGTCGTGGTAGCGTGCCTGGCGGCGTGAGTAGCGCTCCAGCGTCACCAGTACCACCACGAACAGCAGCAGGATCGCCGCCAGTTGCGCCGCCGCCGGGGCATTGTCCAGTCCGTACCAGGTGCGGAAGATGCCGGTGGTGAAGGTGTCGACACCGAAGTACTGCACCGTGCCGTAGTCGGCCAGGGTCTCCATCAATACCAGAGATAGCCCGGCGGCGATGGCGGGACGGGCCAGCGGCAGGCCGACCGAGAAGAAGGTGCGCCAGGGGCCGTTGCCGAGTGAACGGCTCACCTCCAGCACGCAGAGTGACTGGCTGAGGAAGGCGGCGCGGGCCAGCAGGTAGATGTAGGGGTAGAGCACCAGGGCGAGCATGATCGCCGCCCCTTCAAGCGAGCGTACCTCCGGGAACCAGTAGTCGCCGTAGCCCCAGCCGGTCAGCTCGCGCAGGGTGGTCTGCACCGGCCCGGCGAAGTCGAGCATGCCGGTGTAGGTGTAGGCGATGATGTAGGCGGGGATCGCCATTGGCAGTAGCAGTGCCCACTCGAATACCCGACGCCCTGGGAATTCGGTCATCGACACCAGCCAGGCGGTGCCGACCCCGAGGGTGAGGCTGATGATGGCCACGCCCACCATCAGCAACAGCGAGTTGACCACATAGTCGCGCAGTACCGTCTCGGCCAGGTGCTGCCACACCTCACCGGCGGGGACGAAGATATTCGCCACTACAACGAACAGCGGGATCGCCAGGATAAGGGCGATCCCGCTGCTGCTAATGGACCAGTAATTAACGCGCATCGGCTGGGGTTAGCGCCACCCGGCGCGGTCCATCAGCATCACCGCCTCGGCGTTGAGTTCACCCAGTTGACCGAGATTGAGGGTATCGGCCTTGAATTCGCCCCACCCCTTGAGGATGTCGCCCACGGCAACCCCAGCGCGTACCGGGTATTCGCCGTTGACCTCGGCGTACCACTGTTGCGAGGCCTCGGAGACGAGGAACTCGAGCAGCTTCACCGCAGCGCCGGGATTCTTGCTTGAGCGGGTGATCGCCGCCCCGGAGATGTTCACATGGGCGCCACGGCCATTTTGATTAGGCCAGAACACCGCCATCTTACTGGCGGCATCTACCTGATCGCTCTCACTGGAGTTGAGCATCCCCGCTAGATAGTAGGTGTTGGCGATGGCGATATCGCACTGGCCGGAGGCGGCGGCCTTTATCTGGTCACGATCCCCCCCCTTGGGCGGCAGCGCCAGGTTGGCGACCAGCCCTTTTGCCCATTTTTCTGTCTCGGCCTCGCCGTTGGCGGCGATCATCGAGGCGATCAGAGACTGGTTATAGATATTGGAGGAGGAGCGGATGCAGATCCGCCCTTTCCACTTAGCATCGCTCAGCGCTTCGTAGCTGGAGAGCTCTGATGGTTCGACCTTACCCTTTACATAGAGGATGGGGCGCGAGCGCACGGAGAGCCCCACCCAGTGGCCCTGCGGGTCGCGGTAATTGGCGGGGACCACCTTGTCGAGCAGCTCCGAGCTGAAGGGCTGGGTCACCCCGGCCTCCACGGCGCGGTGCAGGCGACCGGCATCGGTGGTGAGAAGGAGATCGGCGGGGGAGTTGCGCCCCTCGCTCTTCAGCCGCTTGAGCAGGGCATCGGCCTTGCCGGTGACCAGGTTGACCTTAATCCCCGTCTGCTCGGTAAAGCGCTCCAGCAGCGGCTGGATCAGCGCCTCGTTGCGGGCGGAGTAGAGGTTGAGCTCGGGGGCGGCAGCGGTCTGGGCCGACAGACCAAGACCCAGCAGCAGGAGGATGGAGCGGTGGATGAGTGACATCGGGAATCCTCAAGAAGATAATGAATTGATAGAAGTGTAAATGATAATGATTCGCAATAGCAAGAAAAGATTCGGTGAGAGCCAGCCGTGAATCTCAGAATATGAATAAGTTGTTGAACTTTCTACAAAAGTCCGTATCTTATGGGCCGGGAGTCGGCCAGGCAGTCGCTCTACCTTCGGGTGGGGAGGAAAGTCCGGGCTCCACAGGGCAGAGTGCCAGATAACGTCTGGGCGGCGTGAGCCGACGGAAAGTGCAGCAGAAAGGAAACCGCCGATGGTCCGCAAGGACACAGGTAAGGGTGAAAAGGTGCGGTAAGAGCGCACCGCGCGGGTGGCAACACTCCGTGGCGATGGTAAACCCCACTCGGAGCAAGACCAAATAGGGGAGCGTTGGTGTGGCCCGCACTGCTCCCGGGTAGGTTGCTACAGGTGTCCGGCGACGGGCATCGCAGATGAATGACTGTCCACGACAGAACCCGGCTTATCGGCCGACTCCCTCTTTCTTATCCACATCTCTATTTCCAAACAATCCCCACAACTTAATGTTTTACATTAACTTCAAACCTCAACATTTTGATAAAAATGGTGCTATCTGGGGTTAGATTTGGATCCTCTCTCCCACCTTTCGCCACCATCGCTAAGTCATTGTGAAATAAGAAAGAATTATGTGATCGCTACCCCGTTTTTACTTGACAAATGCGAGCTACTCTCCCTATAGTGTGAAAATGTGGATCAAAGTGGATCTAAGTGGGAATGGATTGCCAACTGGGGGAGAATAAAAAATTGTTTCGCGGGGTAGCTGAACTCAATCTCGATGCCAAGGGTCGCATGACGATGCCCACGCGTTATCGCGAGCGTCTGATGGACTCCTGCGCCGGTCGTTTGGTGATCACCATCGACATTGCCGAGAAGTGTCTGGCTATCTACCCCCTTAACGAATGGGAACCAATCCAGCAGAAGTTGGATAACCTCTCCAGCTTTAATACCAAGTCCGCCATGGTGAAGCGGATGCTGATGGGCAATGCCACCGATGTAGAGATGGATGGCAATGGCCGCATCCTTATACCCCCCAAACTTCGCAAGCACGCCAGCCTGGATAAGAAGGTCGTAATGACCGGACAGGGCAAGAAGTTCGAGCTGTGGGACGAGGAGAGCTGGGATGCCCGCAGTGAGGCGTGGCAGGCCGATGCGGTGATAGATGCGGGTGAAATGCCTGCTGAACTGGAAAATCTGTCGCTGTAGGTGATGGCACAGGCGATGGAACACCGTCCGGTACTGTTCGATGAAGTGCTGGAGGCCCTGCAGATGCGTGCCGATGGTATCTACCTTGATGGCACCTTTGGCCGCGGTGGCCACAGTGCGGGGATCATGGCGCAGCTCGGTGAGAATGGCCGCCTGCTGGCGACCGACAAGGATCCACAGGCGATTGCTACCGCCGAGCAGCGGTTTGGTAGTGACAAGCGCTTTGAGATTGTAAGGGGGAGCTTCACCATGCTGGCGCAAGAGGCAGAGAAGAGGGGGTGGCACGGCAAGGTCGACGGTATTCTGCTCGACCTTGGGGTCTCCTCACCGCAGCTTGATGATGCCAGTCGGGGATTCAGTTTCATGAAGGAGGGGCCACTCGATATGCGTATGGATCCGCAGAGCGGGCAGAGCGCGGCCGAGTGGCTGGCCACGGCGAAGGAGGATGAGATCGCCGGGGTGCTCAAGGAGTATGGCGAGGAGCGCTTCGCCAAACGCATCGCCAGGGCGATTGTGAAGGTGTGCCAGGAGCGGGGGCGGATTGAGACCACTGCCGAACTGGCGAAGGTGGTCTCCGAGGCCAACCCCAAGTGGGAACGTGACAAGCACCCGGCGACGCGCAGTTTCCAGGCGATCCGCATCTACATCAATCGTGAACTGGATGATCTGGACGATTTTCTACGGCAGTCGGTAGAGCTACTGGCGCCGGGTGGCAGGCTGGCGATCATCAGCTTCCACTCGCTGGAGGACCGTCGGGTCAAGCAGTTCATCCGCCAGCAGGTGAAGGGCGATGAGTTTCCCCCTGACCTGCCGGTGATGGAGAGCCAGCTCAAGCGTCGTCTCAAGTCTGTAGGCAAGGCGATAAGGGCCGGTAAGGCGGAGCTGGCCGAGAACCCGCGGGCGCGTAGTGCCGTGTTGCGGGTGGCGGAGAGGGTGGCCTGATGGGCCGTATATTCACCGCTGCGATGGCACTGCTGCTCTTTGCCAGCTCACTGGGGGTGGTCTTTAGCACACACCAGGCGCGTCTGCTGTTTGTAGAGCTGCAGGGGTTGCAGAAGGTGAGAGACGAGATGAATACACAGTGGGGCAGGTTGCAGCTTGAGCAGAGCACCTGGGCCACTCATGGACGAATTGAAAAGATAGCGAACAACCAACTCGATATGGTGATACCGCCCCCTGGGGCCGTGGTGATAGTACAGCCGTGAACAAGAGCAACAACAATTACGACTATCCGCAGCGTCGAGGCTTTGTCTTCGGCATGCTGCTATTAGGCGTTGTCGCCCTGCTGTGGCGCATGGTTGACCTCAATATCAATCAACGGGAATTTCTGCAGGATCAGGGCGATGCCCGCTACCTGCGTGATATCACTATCCCCGCCGACCGTGGTGTGATCACCGACCGCCATGGCGAGCCGCTGGCTATAAGTACACCGGTCGCCTCGGTCTGGGCCAATCCCTCTGAACTGGCCGCCGCCCGTGAGCGCTGGCCCGAACTGGCGAAATTACTCGATATCTCGCAACGTCAGCTGGAGAACAGGCTGGGGGCAAGAATGGAGAAGGAGTTTGTCTACCTCAAGCGGCACATTACCCCGGAGCTGGCCGAAGAGGTGATGGCGCGCGGTATTCCGGGCGTCTCGTTGCAGCGCGAATACCGCCGCTACTACCCGCTGGGTGAGGTAACTGCACACGTGGTCGGATTTACCGACATCGATGATGCGGGGCAGGAGGGGGTCGAACTGATGATGGAGGGGCAGCTGCGCGGTACCCCCGGCAGCAAGCGGGTGATCAAGGACCGACTTGGACGCATCGTCGAGAATGTGGAGAGCATCCACGAGCCCAGTCCGGGTACTGAACTGGCACTGAGCCTTGATCAGCGCATTCAATATCTGGCCTATCGGGAGCTGCTCGGCGCGGTACAGCGTCACAAGGCACGGGGTGGTTCGGCGGTGGTGCTCGATGTACAGAGCGGTGAGGTGCTGGCGATGGTCAATCAGCCCTCCTACAACCCCAATAACCGTCGTGACCTCAGCGCCGAGCGGTTGCGCAATCGTGCAGTGACCGACGTCTTTGAGCCGGGCTCCACCGTCAAGCCCTTTACCGTCGCTGCGGGGCTGGAGAGCGGCAAGTTCCGGGCAACGACACGCATTGATACCAACCCCGGCAGCCTAAAGCTCGCCAATTTCACCATTCGTGATGCGAAGAATTACGGTGAGATCGATGTGGCCACTGTGATCCAGAAATCGAGCAACGTCGGTGCCAGTCGTATTGCGCTGGCGCTGGAGCCACGGCAGCTGTGGGATGAGTTTGTGCGTGTCGGGTTTGGTTACGATACCGGCAGCGGCTTTCCCGGCGAGGCGGCGGGTTTGATGAACGCCTATCAGGACTGGGGCAAGGCGCAGAATGCCACCGTCGCTTACGGCTATGGTCTCTCGGTTACCACACTACAGCTCACTCGTGCCTATGCCACGCTGGCGAGTGGCGGGGTATTGCGCCCGGTGAGTTTTACCAGATTGAGGCCCGATGAGCAGCCTGAGGGGGTGAGTGTGTTGCGCCCCGAGGTGGCCAGTGCCGTTACGACCATGCTGGAACGGGTGGTGGCCAGCGGCGGTACCGGTACCAGTGCGGCGATTAATGGCTATCGGGTCGCCGGGAAGACAGGGACCTCACGTAAGGTGAGTAAAGAGGGCTATAGCGAGGATAACTACATCGCGGTCTTCGCCGGTTTTGCCCCCGCCAGTCGTCCGCGTCTGGCGATGGTGGTAATGGTGGATCGCCCCGAGAGCGGTGAATACTACGGCGGTGTCGTGGCCGCCCCGGTCTTCTCCCGCGTGATGGAGGGGGCGCTACGTTTACTCGATATCGCCCCTGATGATGTCGAGTCACTCAAGGGGGTTAAGGTGGCTCTCATGGAGGAGGCGCAATGAGTGTGGCGGTAAACCACATCGACAGCGGCATGATGTTGCACGAACTGTTTGAAGGCCTGACCGACGAGGGGCTGTTGCCGCGGATCTCCGTTAGCGGCCTGAGCCTT
Organism: Chromatiales bacterium; assembly: GCA_029879245.1. GTDB lineage: Bacteria > Pseudomonadota > Gammaproteobacteria > Thiohalomonadales > Thiohalomonadaceae > JAPHSX01. Next base: position 16,472 of record JAOUQQ010000014.1, read on the forward strand.
GATAGTCGCACGGTAAAGCCGGGCGAGCTGTTCCTCGCCTGTGCCGGCACTGTGCGTCACGGGGTGAAGTTTATCGATCAGGCGGTCAGGAATGGTGCCGCGGCGGTCGCGCTGGAACCGGCCGTCGAGACCGAGGGTTTTGATTACGATAACGCCGCTGTGCCGATCTTCCCGGTAGAGCGCCTCCACACACTGGTGAGCGAGTTGGCAGGAAGATTCTATGGTCACCCGTCGAGAAAGATGCAGGTGGTGGGTATTACCGGCACCAACGGCAAGACCTCGGTAAGTCAGTTCATCGCCCAGGCGATCGCCCAGAGCAATACCTGCGGCCTGATTGGGACCCTCGGCAGCGGCATTGTCGGCAAGCTCTATGACACCGGCCACACCACCCCTGATGCGGTGGTGATGCAGTCGGAGCTGGCAAAGATGAGTGAGTCAGGCGCCGGGCATGTTGTGATGGAGGCCTCATCCCATGCCCTGGATCAGGGGCGGGTCAACGCAGTCAGTTTTGATATCGCCATCTTTACCAACCTGAGTCACGACCACCTCGACTACCACGGCGATATGTTGAGCTACGCCGGTGCCAAGCGTCGTCTGCTCGAGATGCCGGAACTGAAGAGTGCGCTGATTAACAACGATGATGAGACGGGACGTGAGTGGCTCGCCAACCCTCCCGCGGGGGTAGAGATGGTGAGCTACGGACTTGCCCAGCGGGAGGGTGGCAGAACCCCCGACCTCTTCGCCGAGGAGATTCAACTGGGCAGCAGTGGCATGAGCTTTAAGGTCGATTCGCGCTGGGGCAGTGGTGTGGTCACCACCCCGCTGCTGGGGCGCTTTAATGTCGCCAACCTGCTCGCCTCGCTGGGGGCACTGTTGCTGCTCGGATTTGCCTTTGATGATGCGGTCTTCCGTCTCAATAAGCTGGAGACGGTGCCGGGGCGTATGGAGCGTTTCGGCGGTGAGGGGCAGCCGATGGTGGTGGTCGATTTTGCCCACACCCCCGATGCCCTGGAACAGGTGCTCAAGGCGTTGCGTGAACACACCCGCGGTCGCCTCTGGTGCATCTTCGGCTGTGGCGGTGAGCGTGACCGGGAGAAGCGGCCGAAGATGGGGCATATTGCCGAAGAGTTCGCAGACAGCGTCATCGTCACCGATGACAATCCGCGCCGTGAAAATGCCATCAATATTATCGAAGATATCACCCGCACCATGGAGAATCCCGATGCGGTCTATATCAATCGTGACCGTACCGCGGCGATCGAGCGCACCATCGCCCTGGCCAGTGTGCAGGATGTGATCCTGGTGGCAGGCAAGGGACACGAGACTGAACAGGTAGTCGAGCGCGAGCGTATTCCCTACAGCGACCGCGAGACGGTGGCCAGACTGCTGGGGGAGGTGGTGCGTGACTGACGGCATTCAAACCCTGCTCTCGACCGCCGCCACCTGGCTGGGGGCGAAGGTGATCGGTCAGGACGTTGAGTTTTGCGGTGTCAGCAGCGATTCGCGCTCAATTGAGAGCGGCTCCCTCTTCATCGCCCTGCGCGGCCCCAACCACGACGGTCATCAGCACGTTGCGGCCGCTGCCCAGGCGGGCGCGGTGGCGGCACTGGTGGAGCATCCGGTCGACTGTGTGATCCCGCAGATAATCGTTGACGATAGTCGAATTGCCCTGGGGCGTCTGGCCAGTGCGTGGCGCCGTGAGCTGGGGCTGCCGCTGGTTGCGGTAACCGGCAGCAATGGCAAGACCACGGTCAAGGAGATGTGCGCGGCGATTCTGGCGCAGGCGGGTATGACTCTGGCTACCCGCGGTAATCTGAATAACGACATCGGTGCACCGCTTACGTTGCTAAGGCTGACACGCGAGCACCGCTACGGGGTGATCGAGATGGGGGCCAACCACCCCGAGGAGATCCGCTATCTAACCAACCTGACCCGTCCGCAGGTGGCGATCCTCAACAACGCAGGCTCCGCCCACCTGGAGGGGTTTGGTTCGCTGGAGGGGGTGGCCCGTGCCAAGGGGGAGATCTTCGAGGGGCTGGAGGAGCATGGCGTGGCGATCATCAATGCCGATGACCGTTATGCCTCGCTGTGGCGCGAGATGAACGCCGGCAGGCAGGTGCTCACCTTCGGCCTGGAGCAGTCCGCAGATATCAGCAGCCGCTGGCAGGGGGATGTCTATGGCTCGCGCCTTGAGGTGGTGACCCCGGTGTGTGAATTCCGGCTCGATATTGCCCTGCCGGGACGCCACAACGTGATGAATGCCCTGGCGGCAATCGCCGCGGCCACCGCCCTGAATATCGATAGCCACCAGATCATCGCCGGGCTGGAGTCGCTGCAGCCGGTGGGTGGCCGTCTGCAGGCACAGCGGGGCGTTAATGGTGCCACCGTGATCGATGACAGCTATAACGCCAATCCGGATTCGATGGGGGCGGGGATTCGTGTCCTCGCCGAGTGCCATGGACAGCGCTATCTCGCCCTTGGTGATATGGGTGAGCTGGGTGTGAACACTGTAGAACTGCACCGCAGTGTCGGTAGCGAGGCACGTGAGGCGGGTATCGACCAGCTCTACGCCACCGGTGAGCTGAGCCGTGGGGCGGTCGAGGCCTTTGGCGAGAACGGACACTATTTTGAACAGCAACAGCAGCTGATCGAGGCGCTGATCCCACAACTGACGAGTGATGTCACAGTACTGGTGAAGGGGTCACGCAGCAGCCATATGGAGCGTGTGGTAGAGGCGCTGTGCGCAGGGGGGGGGAGATAAGATGTTGTACGAACTGGCCGACTATCTGAGTCAACACTACAGCGGATTCAATCTTTTCCAGTACCTGACGATGCGGGCGATCCTTGGTGCACTCAGCGCATTGTTGATCTCCCTGTTACTCGGTCCGCTGATGATCAGCAAACTGAGCCACTATCAGGTGGGGCAGTTTGTTCGTGATGATGGCCCGGAGAGTCACCTTAGCAAGGCCGGAACTCCAACGATGGGTGGGGCTCTGATCCTGGCGGCGATTGTGATCGCCACCCTGCTGTGGGCCGACCTCTCTAACCGCTACGTCTGGATTGTTCTGGGTGTGACTATCGCCTTTGGTGCTATCGGCTGGGCCGATGATTACAAAAAACTGATTCAAAAACAGTCACAGGGTCTGACCGCGAAACAGAAGTATTTCTGGCAGACAGTTGCAGGGCTGGGTGCGGCCGCCATCCTCTACTATACCCATCAGGTGCCGGCGGAGTTAGAACTGATCGTCCCCTTCTTCAAGAGTGTGGCGATCCCGATGGGTCTCTTCTACATCGTTTTTACCTACTTTGTGATCGTCGGCACCAGTAATGCTGTGAATCTGACCGATGGGCTCGATGGTCTGGCGATAATGCCGACGGTGATGGTGGGCGGTGCCTTGGGGCTCTTCGCCTATTTGACCGGTAATGTGAATTTTTCCAGTTACCTGTCGATCCCCTATATACCCGGTGCCGGTGAGATCATTATCTTTTGTGGGGCGTTGGTTGGCGCAGGGCTCGGTTTTCTCTGGTTTAACACCTATCCGGCTCAGGTATTCATGGGGGATGTGGGGGCGCTGGGACTGGGCGCTGCACTCGGTGTGGTCGCCGTGATCACACGACAGGAGCTTGTGTTGGGAATCATGGGCGGTGTCTTTGTGATGGAGACGGTCTCAGTGATTCTGCAGGTCGCCTCCTACAAGCTGACCGGGCGACGCATCTTCCGCATGGCACCGCTGCACCACCACTTTGAACTGAAGGGGTGGCCCGAACCTCGGGTCATCGTCCGCTTCTGGATCATCACCGTGATTCTGGTGTTGATCGGCCTATCCACACTAAAGATTCGTTAAGGGCGCATGGGACTGGCTGTGACACAGGCAAGCAGTGACGAGATGAGGCTGGAGACCCTGGTCGTGGGACTGGGTGCGACCGGTCTTGCCTGCGCACGCTTTCTTGCCAGCCGCGGTGAGCAGTTCGCCATCGCCGACAGCCGTGAGAATCCGCCCGGTATCGATGTGCTGAAGCGGGAGTTTCCCGATATTGAGTACCACTGTGGTGAGTTTGATGCGGCGCTGTTTCAGCGTGCCAATCGACTGCTGCTAAGCCCCGGTGTAGCACCGCAGCACCCGGCAATTGTCGCTGCAATCGATGCGGGTATCGAAGTGCTGGGCGATATCGAACTGTTCGCCCGCAATGCCGATGCACCGGTGGTGGCGATCACCGGCTCCAACGGTAAGAGTACCGTTACTACCCTGGTCGGTGAGATGGCAAAGGCGGCAGGGCGCGATGTGCGCGTCGGTGGCAATATCGGTACCCAGGCGCTTGAGCTTCTGCAGGATTCTACCCCTGATCTCTATGTGCTGGAGCTCTCCAGTTTTCAGCTCGAGGTGACCCGTTCACTCAATGCCGCCGCCGCAGTGGTGTTGAATATCAGTGAAGACCACCTGGATCGTCACGGTTCAGTTGAACACTACGCGGCGATCAAGCAGACCATCTACAGCGGTGATGGGGTGGTGGTGCTCAACCATGACGATGTAGTGGTGATGGCGATGCGGCCGGATGGGCGTGATGTCATCACCTTCGGCCTTGATAACGCTGAAGGATTTGGCCTGCTGCTGTGCGAGGGGGAGACCTTCCTGGCGCGTGATGGCGAGGCGCTTCTCAACGTGCACGAGATGAAGATGCCGGGGCGCCACAACTGGTCCAATGCCCTGGCGGCACTGGCCCTGGGTGATGCGGTTGGGCTTGAGATGGCGGCGATGCTCAAGGTGCTGCGTGAGTTCCCAGGTTTGCCGCATCGGTGCCAGTGGGTTGCCGAGCAGAATGGCGTGAATTACTACGAAGATTCAAAGGGAACCAATGTAGGGGCTACCCTTGCGGCACTGGCGGGATTACCGGGTGAGAAGGTGGTGTTGATCGCCGGTGGTCAGGCCAAGGGTCAGGATTTTTCGCCACTCAAGACTGTTGTAGCAAAGCGTGCACGGGCTGTGGTGTTGATCGGTGAGGATGCCAGGGTGATCGAAAAGGCGTTGCTGCGCGCCGCACCGCTGGTGATGGCTGCTGATATGAGCGATGCGGTGACCAAGGCACGCAAACTGGCCAAAGCGGGAGACAGCGTGCTGCTCTCGCCGGCCTGTGCCAGTTTCGATATGTTTGCCAACTACATTGCACGGGGCGAGGCATTTATCAGTGCGGTTAAGGAGGGTGCGAAATGAGTGCCTCCTGGACACAATTGATGCTGCGCCCGGTACTGCCCGAGGCGGCACGCCGCAATCCGCTGGAGCAGTGTGTCGACTGGACCGTGCTGACCAGCGCGCTACTGCTGCTGGGTATCGGTCTGGTGATGATCGCCTCGGCCTCGGTCGGTATCGCGGAGCGGCAGACCGGCGACGCCACTTACTACCTCACCCGTCAGCTGCTCTATGTAGGGATGGGGCTCTCATTTGCATGGGTGACCTGGCGTATTCCGCTCTCAGTTTGGGAGCGGCTGGGGCCTGTGATGATCATCGCCTCGTTGCTACTGCTCATCGTACTGTTTATTCCCGGGGTGGGACGCTCGGTCAATGGCGCGACCCGCTGGCTGCAGCTGGGGCCGTTCAATCTGCAGGTCTCTGAGCTGGTGAAGCTGTCGGTGATTGTCTACCTTGCGGGATATCTGGTGCGCCGCGGTGATGAGGTACGCACTACCGTGGGCGGATTTCTCAAGCCGATGGCGCTGGTAATGATCCTTGCTGTACTGGTGCTGCGCCAGCCGGACTTTGGTGCCACCGTGGTGCTGGGGGGGATCGCACTGGGAATGATGTTCCTCGGTGGGGTGCGGATCTGGCTCTTTGGCGTGCTGGTGCTGATGACATTCGGTGCGATGGCGCTGCTGGCGATCTCATCACCCTACCGGATGGAACGCCTTACCGCCTTCCTAAACCCCTGGGCCGACCCCTTTAATAGCGGTTTCCAGCTGACCCAGGCGCTGATCGCCTTTGGGCGAGGCGAGTGGTTTGGTGTTGGACTTGGGGCCAGTGTGCAGAAACTCTTCTATCTGCCCGAGGCGCACACCGACTTTGTTTATGCGGTGCTCGCCGAGGAGTTGGGGACCTTTGGCGCCTCAATGGTGGTGCTGCTATTCGTCGTGCTGGTAGCACGCATCTTCACTATTGGCCGCAGTGCCGCCGAGGCGGGCTTCGGCTTTGGTGCACACCTCTGTTACGGCGTGGCACTCTGGTTTGCGATCCAGGCCTTTATCAATATGGGGGTCAACATGGGGTTGCTCCCTACGAAGGGATTAACGCTGCCACTGATGAGTTATGGCGGCAGCAGTATTGTGGTGATGTGTGCCGCGATAGCGATGGTGCTGCGGGTAGCGCTGGAGACTCCCAGACGCGGGGTGAGCCAGAGGAGAGCGACATGAACAGTGCACGCATCCTGATTATGGCGGGCGGTACCGGCGGACATGTCTTCCCGGCACTGGCAGTGGCCCACTACCTGAACGAGCGAGGACATCAGGTGAGCTGGCTGGGGACGCGACGTGGGATGGAGTCGGAGCTGGTCCCTGCAAATGGCTTTGATATTGACTATATCTCCATTGCGGGGCTGCGCGGTAACGGCCTGCTCGGCTGGCTGGCGGCACCGCTACGTATTACCCGTGCCATCCTTCAGGCACTGGCAGTGGTGCGCAGACGCAAGCCCGATGCGGTACTCGGAATGGGCGGCTTTGTGACAGGCCCTGGTGGTGTGGCAGCAAAGATTAGTGGCAGGCCACTCTTGATTCACGAGCAGAACGCCATCGCTGGTCTTACCAATAAACTCCTCTCTCGGATCGCCAAACGCGTGCTGGAAGCGTTCCCCGGTACCTTTAGCGGCGCGAAGGTTACCCATACCGGTAATCCGGTGCGCAATGATATCGCCTCACTGCCTGAACCAGCGATGCGTTTTAGCGGCCGTGAGGGTCGGTTGCGTCTGCTGGTAGTGGGAGGGAGCCTCGGTGCTTTGGCGCTGAATGAGGTGGTGCCTGAGGCAGTGAAAGCGCTGCCTGAGGCGATACGCCCAGAGGTGTGCCACCAGAGCGGAAAACGACACCTTGAGATGGCACGTGATGCCTACGCAAGTGCCGGTGTAGAAGCCAGGGTAATTCCATTTATCGACGATATGGCGGCGCAATATGAGTGGGCCGACCTGGTGATCTGTCGTGCCGGTGCGCTGACCGTGAGTGAACTGGCGCTGGCCGGTGTAGCCGCCATCCTTGTCCCGTTTCCCTATGCGGTTGATGACCACCAGAGCGCCAATGGTCAATACCTGGTAAATCACGGTGCAGCAGAACTGATACAGCAGCGTGATATGAGCGCCACGGCCCTGGCGGAGATGTTGCGTGGCTATTGTGCTGAGCCGCTTGCAGGCAGAGAGCGTCTGAAAACGATGGCAGAAAATGCGCGCAAGATGGCAAGGGCCGAGGCGACAGCGATGGTGGCTGAAGCCTGTCTGAATCTGGCAGGAATTGAGAGTGAGGTGATGGCATGAGTGCGCGACAGAAAAATATGGGACGCATCCGCCATATTCACATGATCGGAATTGGTGGTTCCGGTATGGGGGGGATCGCGGAGGTACTACTCAATCTCGGCTATGAGGTGAGTGGCTCTGACCTCAAGGCCAATGCGGTCACCCAGCGTCTGACGGGATTAGGGGCGACGGTTCATATCGGCCACGACGAGAAGAACGTTAGCGATTGTGATGTGGTGGTCACTTCAACGGCGGTAAATGAGTCCAATCCCGAGGTGATCGAGGCCCGTGCACGGCGTCTCCCTATCGTGCCACGCGCAGAAATGCTGGCGGAGATTATGCGTTTTCATCACGGCATTGCCGTGGCCGGAACCCACGGCAAGACGACCACTACCAGTCTGGTAGCGAGCGTGATGGCGGAGGGGGGGATGGACCCGACGTTTGTTATTGGTGGCCGCCTGAACAGCGCAGGGACCAATGCACGACTTGGTAGTGGTCATTTTCTGGTGGCCGAGGCCGATGAGAGCGACGCCTCCTTCCTCTATCTGCAACCGATGACTGCTATCGTGACCAATATTGATGCGGATCATATGTCGACCTACGGCGGTGACTTCAACAAACTGCGTCAGACCTTTATCAATTTTTTGCACCACCTCCCCTTCTACGGCATCGCAGTGCTCTGCGTCGATGATGCGGAGGTGCGCGGGATCCTCCCCGAGGTGACACGCCAGGTGATCACCTACGGCATCGATAGTGAGGATGCTGATATTCGTGCCACCAATCTGCGCCAGGATGGTCTCTACACCCACTTTAATGTGAGCCGTCCGGGTGAGTCGAAGTGGCTCGAGGTGACGCTACATATGCCGGGGCGGCACAACGTTCTCAATGCACTGGCGTCAATTGCGGTAGCCCATGAGGTCGGGGTGAGTGATGAGGCGATCTGCAGAGGGCTGGAGCAGTTCACCGGTGTTGGCCGGCGTTTCACTCTCACTGCAGAGGTGGAGTGTGCTGGTGGCAAGGTACAGCTGATCGATGACTATGGTCACCACCCACGTGAAGTGTCGGCCACCATTCAGGCGGCGCGTGCCGCCTGGCCGGAGCGTCGCCTGGTGGTGGCATTTCAGCCACATCGCTATACACGAACACGCGATCTGTTTGAAGACTTTACCGAGGTGCTGACGGAAGTCGATGTGTTGCTGGTGCTCGATGTCTACGCCGCCGGTGAGGAGGCGATTGCCGGGGCCGATAGTCGTGACCTGTGTCGTGCCATTCGTGCGCGTGGTCTTGTTGATCCGATCTTTGTAGGCGAGACCTCCAACCTGGCACACACCTTGAGTGGGGTACTGCATGGTGGCGACGTCGTGATTACCATGGGGGCCGGTGACATCGGAGCCGCGGCGCAGACCCTGGCCGGTGAACTGGAGGCGCTATTGTGATGGCGGCACAGGCGATACAGCCACTGCGCGGCAGGTTGTTGCACAACGAGCCGATGGCACGCCACACCACATGGCGCGTTGGTGGCACGGCGGACAACTACTATCAGCCCGCCGATGTGACAGACCTGGCAGGATTCCTTGCACAACTGCCGCAGGATGAGCCGCTTTTCTGGCTGGGTCTTGGCAGCAACCTTCTGGTGCGTGACGGTGGTATACGCGGCACCGTCATCGCTACCAGTGGCATGTTGAATGAGATGGTAAGAACCGATGAGAACCACGTGCAGGTGGAGAGTGGTGTGAGTTGTGCCAAGGTGGCCCGTTTCTGTGCCCGTGAGGGGCTGGCGGGTGCCGAGTTTCTCTGCGGTATCCCCGGCACCATGGGTGGTGCACTGGCGATGAATGCCGGTTGCTTCGGTGGTGAGACCTGGCGGCTTGTGGAGTCGGTAGAGATGATGGACCGGGAGGGGCGTCGTAAAAGCCATAGCGCTGCGGAATTTGATTTTGGTTATCGTCACGTGAGTGGTCCGTCAGGTGAGTGGTTTGTTAGCGTAACGTTGAGACTGCAAAAGGGTGATGCGCAGGGGTTGCTGGAGGCGAATAAAAAATTGCTGGAGAAGCGTGGTGCAACGCAACCGACGCAGCAGCCCAATGCCGGTTCGGTATTCCGTAACCCCGAGGGAGACTATGCGGCTCGTCTGATTGAGAGTGCAGGGCTTAAAGGTTTGCGCATCGGTAACGCCGAGGTATCGCATAAGCATGCCAATTTTATCGTCAATATTGGTGGTGCGAGTGCCAGCGATATTGAAGCGCTGATCGAAAAGGTCCGGTTCGAGGTGAAAAGGCAGCATGGTATTGAGCTGCAACGTGAAGTGCACATTGTGGGTGAGGTTGACCATGGTTAGCGCGTCACAGTTTGGCAAGGTGGCGGTGCTGATGGGAGGCCTCTCTGCCGAGCGAGAGGTGTCACTAAAGAGTGGTACCGCCGTGCTCAATGCACTACTGGCACGTGGTGTCGATGCACACGGAATCGACGTGAGTGATGACCCATTGATGATATTGAAAGACGGCAGATTTGACCGTGTATTTAATATCCTGCATGGCGGTATTGGTGAGAATGGCACTCTACAGGGGGCGCTTGAGATTCTACACCTACCTTATACCGGTAGTGGTGTGAAGGCTTCAGCCATCGGAATGGACAAGTGGCGCAGCAAACTGTTGTGGCAGGCAGCGGGTCTACCAGTGCCGGAGTGTGTGCTGCTTGAAGAGGCTAGTGATTTTGCTGCGGTGGAGAGAGGGCTGGGGCTGCCGCTCTTTGTGAAGCCGGCGAATGAAGGGTCGAGTGTTGGTATCTCCATGGTTGGTCGGAACGGCGAATTGAAAACTGCATATGAAGAAGCCGCTAGATATGACTCACTGGTGCTGGCAGAAAAGTATATGGGAGGAGGGGAGTTTACTGTTGCCATATTAAATGGTGAGCCACTTCCTCCGATAAAAATTGTTCCGGCCAATGCCTTCTATGATTACTCCGCAAAATATCTGCAGGACGACACACGTTACATCTGTCCTTGCGGTTTGGCGGATGATCAGGTGGCACGGATGCAATCGCTAGCGTTGCAGGCCTTCAAAGTGCTCGATGCACATGGCTGGGGACGTATCGATGTGTTGCTGGATGATGCAGGAGAGCCCTATCTTTTGGAGGCGAATACCGTTCCGGGAATGACTGACCACAGTCTGGTGCCAATGGCGGCACAGGCGGCGGGTATTGAATTTGATGAGCTGGTGTGGCGCATCCTTGAGACAACTCTGGAGTGCGGTGATGGTTAAGCGGCGACGCGGCGCGACACGATTGCATAGTGAGAAGAGCGATTCCGGTAACGTGGGTGGTGTTATCGCCCGACTGTTGTTGCTGGCGCTATTGGTTGGTGGCGCGGTGTGGGGTACACAGCAGCTATTCGATCCGCAGACCTTCCCGGTAAGGACGGTGAGGATAGAGAGTCAGCTTGAACATGTGGAGCAGGAGAGGATCCGTCAGGCGGTTGAGAATCATGTCGCCGCTGGTTTTATAGGGGTGGATGTGGATGCGGTGCGTGATGGGATTGAAGCGATAGCGTGGGTTGACCGTGCCACGGTGCGGCGCTCCTGGCCCGATCGTCTGGTGATCCGCATTGAGGAGCAGCGTGTGCTGGCGCGTTGGGGTAGTGATGCACTGTTGAACATCCGCGGCGAGGTGTTCGAGGCAGAGATAGATGAGGCAATGAATGGTTTGCCGCTGCTGCGTGGCCCTAAGGAGACCAACCGGATGGTGGCCGAGCAGTATGCAGCAATGCAGCAGATGTTAAGCCCGCTTGGGCTGGGTATTACCGATATGTCACTAAGCGAGCGACGTGCACTGACATTGAAGTTGAATAATGACCTGCAGTTGGGGCTGGGGCGTGCCGATGCGGATTTGAGGTTGTTACGCTTTGTGCGCGTCTATCCTCAGGTAATTGCGTCACGTCTTGCTGCAATAGAGATGATCGACCTGCGTTACACCAACGGTTTTGCCGTGCGCTGGCGTGATGGATATGGGCCAGAGTCGGTATAGGCGGGGGACGGGATAATGTCAAAGAAGATGGAAAAAAATCTGATCGTTGCCCTGGATATCGGCACTTCCAAGGTAGTGGCGATTGTCGGTGAGGTGAATGCGGAAAATGAGATCGAGATCATAGGCATCGGCTCCCACCCATCACGCGGCCTGAAAAAAGGGGTGGTGGTCAATATTGAGTCAACGGTGCAGTCGATCCAGCGCGCTGTTGAGGAGGCTGAGCTGATGGCGGGCTGTCAGATCCACTCGGTCTGTGCAGGGATCGCCGGCAGCCACATCAAGTCACTCAATTCGCACGGTATCGTGGCGATTCGGGACAAAGAGGTGACCCACGGTGATGTGGAGCGGGTGATTGATGCGGCGCGTGCCGTTGCCATCCCAGCCGATCAGCGCATTCTGCACGTGTTGCCGCAGGAGTTTGTGATCGATAACCAGGAGGGGATCCGCGAACCGGTGGGGATGTCGGGTGTGCGACTGGAGGCAAAGGTTCACCTGGTCACCGGTGCAGTGAGTGCGGCACAGAACATCATCAAGTGTGTGCGTCGCTGCGGACTCGAGGTCGATGATGTGATTCTGGAGCAGTTGGCCTCTTCCTATGCGGTGCTCTCCGAGGACGAAAAAGAGCTGGGGGTATGTATCGTCGATATCGGCGGAGGCACTACCGATATAGCGGTATTCAGCGAAGGGGCGATTCGTCACACTGCGGTGATCCCGATCGCTGGGGATCAGGTAACCAACGATATTGCGGTGGCGATGCGTACCCCTACCCAGTATGCCGAGGAGATCAAAATTAAATATGCCTGTGCGCTAACCCAGCTGGCCAATGCCGATGAGAGCATTGAGGTTCCAAGTGTTGGTGACAGACCGCCGCGCAGGCTGGCACGGCAGACCCTGGCTGAGGTGGTGGAACCGCGCTACGAGGAGCTTTTTACTCTGGTACAGGCAGAGTTGCGTCGTAGTGGCTTTGAGGATATCTGTGCCGCGGGGATTGTGTTGACCGGAGGTACCTCGAAGATGGAGGGGGCAGTGGAACTGGCGGAAGAGATTTTTCATATGCCAGTGCGGTTGGGTGATCCCGAAGGGGTGTCTGGTTTGGTCGATGTGGTGCGTAATCCGATCTTTGCAACAGGGGTGGGGTTGTTGCTATTTGGGCAGCACAATCGCGATGCAGCCTTTATCGATAGCAGTAAACAGGGTGGATTTAACGCCGTTTTACAACGAATGAAAAGCTGGTTTCAAGGTAATTTTTAATTGTAGTTGTACCGAGTGTCGTGTGATGGGCTATGCCCGTATTAAATGAGGAGGTGTGGAATGTTTGAGCTAATGGATAACAACAACCAGAGCGCCGTTATCAAGGTTGTCGGTGTTGGCGGTGGGGGTGGTAACGCGGTAGAGCATATGGTTTGCCAGAGCATTGAGGGGGTGGACTTTGTCTGCGCCAACACCGATGCTCAGGCGCTGGAACGCTCTTCCAGTCGTACCGTGATCCAGATAGGAACTCATATCACAAAGGGGCTAGGGGCTGGCGCCAATCCGGAGATTGGTCGTCAGGCCGCGATGGAGGATCGTGATCGTATCGAGGAGGTACTTAGTGGTGCCGATATGATCTTTATCACCGCTGGCATGGGTGGCGGTACCGGTACCGGTGGTGCTCCGATTGTTGCTCAGGTAGCAAAGGAGCTGGGGATCCTGACGGTTGCCGTGGTAACCACGCCCTTCCCCTTTGAGGGAAAGAAGCGTATGGCGATTGCCGATCAGGGGATGGAGGAGTTGAAAAAATATGTTGATTCCCTCATTACCATCCCTAACGAGAAGCTGCTCAGCGTACTGGGCAAGGAGATGACTCTGCTGGATGCCTTCAAGGCAGCTAATAATGTTCTGCTGGGTGCCGTACAGGGTATTGCTGAACTCATCACTCGCCCTGGTCTGATCAATGTCGACTTTGCCGATGTGCGTACTGTTATGTCTGAGATGGGCATGGCGATGATGGGCAGCGGCAGTGCCAAGGGTGAGGGACGTGCGCGTGAGGCTGCTGAGCGGGCGGTTTCCAGTCCACTGCTCGATAATGTCGACCTGTCGGGTGCCCGTGGCATTCTGGTTAATGTTACTGCAGGGCTCGATATGTCGATCGGTGAGTTTGAAGAGGTGGGTAATACCATTAAGGGGTTCGCCTCAGAGAACGCTACGGTGGTAGTCGGTACCGTAATAGACCCGGAACTAAGCGATGAGTTACGAGTCACAGTTGTAGCGACCGGCCTGGGACGCGCTGCCGAGTCGATTGCTGATACCCCAGTATCTGTTGTGGTAAATAATGAGAGAGCGCTGAGTGATACCGTCGAAGTAGACTATGACCGTCCCACTGTTCTGCGCAAGAAGGCAAGGGCAGATGGAAAGGATGCCGTGGCGTCTGGAGGCGAGATGAATATGGAGTATCTGGATATTCCAGCATTCTTGCGCCGTCAGGCGGATTAAAGGGAGGTAAGTGTCTCAACAGAGCGGAAATGTTGACATATGACATAAATCTGACAGTAAGAGTGTGCTTTTGTGACCACCTTCTCTAGGCACACTGGTTAGGGCTATGTTAATATTCACCCAAAGTGAGGCATAATGCCAAAAAAAACAAAGGGTTAGATAGATGATACGGCAGAGAACACTGAAAAATGTAATCCGCGCTACGGGTGTAGGCTTACATACCGGTGAAAAGGTTTACCTTACGCTCCGCCCTGCGCCGGTCGATGCGGGGATCATCTTTCGCCGAGTCGACCTCGATCCACCTGTAGAAGTCAAAGCCAGTGCAGAGAATGTTAGCGATACGACACTCTCCTCTACACTCTCTACTGGCGATGTGCGTATCTCTACTGTGGAGCATCTGCTATCAGCCCTTGCTGGACTGGGGATCGATAATGCCTATATCGATCTGAGTGCTGCCGAGGTACCGATTATGGATGGTAGCGCGGGCCCTTTCGTATTTCTGGTACAGTCCGCAGGTATTGAAGAACAGAATGCCCCCAAACGCTTTATCCGTATTAAGCGCACGATCCGGGTAGAAGAGGGTGATAAATGGGTGCAGTTCGAGCCATTTGATGGTTTTAAGGTTAATTTGGGTATCGATTTTGACCACCCGGTTTTCCATGGACGCAAGCAGACCTGTGAAATCGATTTTTCCACTACCTCATTCGTTAAAGAGGTCAGTCGCGCTCGTACCTTCGGCTTTATGAGCCAGCTGGAGATGCTGCGTTCCCGCAATCTTGCCTTGGGAGGCAGTCTGGATAATGCCATTGTAGTGGACGACTATCGTGTCCTTAATGAGGATGGATTGCGCTACGAAGATGAGTTTGTCAAACATAAGGTGCTTGATGCCATTGGTGATCTCTATCTTCTTGGACACAGTCTGATTGGCTCGTTTAGTGGTTACAAATCGGGTCATGCCCTCAATAACCAGCTCTTGCGTGCCCTAATCGCAGATCAGGAATCGTGGGAACTGGTCACCTTTGAGGATGAGAAAAAGGCGCCAATCTCCTATGCGCAACCTGTTGGGGCGGCAAGCTGATTTAATCGGGTTTGTGATGCCTCGCAAGATGGCGAAGGGCGTTTCTCAGGCCTTCATCACTGACCCCATCGGCACAGGCAATGATGCAGGATGAAGCTGCACTGCTTAGGCTAACATGTTGTTTTTTTATAGATTTTATCTCCTGAGGCATTACGCGAACATCAATCCTGTCTATCCCATCAAGCCCCTCCATTTTGCGTAATTGTGTGAGCAGCGCGGGGGCTTGGTAGCGCAGTCTGGAGGCCCAGGCGTTGGAGTCGGCGTAAAGGATGAGCGTATTGTCACGGTAATTGCCGAGGCGAAAGTGTAGACTTGAACCACTATCTAACAGCTCCTTGATCAGTTGCTCTAGCAGGTTCAGACGTTGTCCATGCTGTAATAGCCCGTCAGAGGCAATACCGCACTGTTGCAGGAGTACAGATAGTTGACTAAGCTTGTTCATAGTTTAATTATGTGGTACAACACCATGATAAACAACGAAAAATATCCAGGCTAATACAATGAATATACTACTGGTATCGAAACGCTTTGGTTCATCTGCATGCGTTAGTCTCACTCGTGGCAAGGTGATCGCGGTGTTGTCGTCTGTTTTTATCATGCTACCACTTTCTGGTCTGTATGTAGGCTATCAGATGGCTGGCGGCTCATCGCAGTATGGAAATGCTGATGTTGCCTCGGTGATCAATTATGAACTGGATCGTCAGCAACAGGAGATAGACGACGCACGCCGCGTCGCAGAAGAGAATTTAAATGCGCTGACCATGCGCCTGGGACAGATGCAGGCCCATGTTATTCGTCTTGATGCGCTAGGACAACGGCTGACCCGAATGGGTGGCCTTGATAGTGGTGAGTTTGATTTCTCCAACCCGCCAGCACAGGGCGGTCCCGAGGATGATAGCAGCAGCGCCCCAGCTTTGCAGATGCCTGATTTTATCACTCAACTGGATGAACTCTCCCGCCAGCTTGAGAATCGTGAGCAGCAACTCAACGTACTTGAGAATGTTCTGATGAGCCGTAATCTGCACAAGGAGGTATTTCCTGCAGGCCGACCCGTTACAAAGGGGTGGTTATCGTCAAATTATGGTACTCGTAGTGATCCCTTTACCGGTAAACCCGAGTTTCATAAGGGTGTAGATCTGGCTGGCAAGGAGGGAAGTGACATTATTTCAGTAGCCGCCGGTGTCGTGACCTGGGCAGGTAATCGTTATGGATATGGCAATCTGGTTGAGGTGACTCACGGCAATGGCTATGTGACCCGTTATGGCCATGCCAAAGAGGTTTTGGTAAAGGTGGGCGAAACGGTAAAGAAGGGGCAGATGATCGCGCTGATGGGAAATACCGGTCGTTCAACAGGCCCACATGTCCACTTTGAAGTGTGGGTAGATGGAAAGACTGTCGATCCAGCCAAATACATCCACGCCTCGAACTAATCCATAATAAGAGCCGCATTTTGATGCGGCTTTTTTGTGTTATTTAAGTAATGATCAGCAACGCTTTTTCCTCTCCCCATTGTTTCGTGAAATCGCTCTCTTCCCATGCGTGGGGACGCGCTCTACTGCTCTGTGCAACACTATTCCAGATCGCCTGTAGTGGTGTCACTACCCAACCAGAACGTAGTGAAGAGGGCGCAGGGCAGGGCTCTACCGATATCGTTGCTTCAGGATCGGCACAACGCTTCTCCATCGCCGCTGTTGGCGACATTATGCTCGGTACCGATTATCCAAGTGATCGGCTTGCCGAAGATAGTTATGCGCTGCTGGCATCCGTCGCTCCTGTGCTACAGCTGGCCGATGTCACTTTCGGCAATGTAGAGGGGGTATTGATGGATGGCGGTGAGGCGCGTAAGCGTTGCACCAACACATCACGCTGTTATGTCTTCCGCTCCCCTGCCTCCTATGCAGAGACGCTGTCACGGGCTGGCTTCGATGTGGTGAGTCTGGCAAACAATCATGCGCGTGATTTTGGCGAGGAGGGACGTGATGCGACGATGCAGGCACTGGATGGTGTCGGCATATACCACAGCGGACGGACAGGGGATATTGCCTACTGGGAGCAGGATGGGCTGCGCCTTGCCATGATTGCCTTTGCCCCCTTTGGTGGCTCCCATGACATGCTGGACATGGATGGTGGCCGTGAGTTGATCAATGGGGTCTCTTCTAAGAGCGACATTCTCATCGTCTCTTTCCATGGAGGGGCCGAGGGGGCCGATGCCACCCGTGTTCCTTTTGCTATGGAGACCTTTCACGGAGAACAACGTGGAGATGTTGTCGCCTTCGCTCGCATGGCAGTGGAGGCAGGGGCCGATCTGGTGGTGGGACATGGCCCTCATGTACCGCGAGCCCTGGAGCTCTACCGGGGGAGGCTGATCGCCTACAGCCTGGGAAATTTTGCTACCCACTGGGGGATCAATGTTCGAGAAAATAATGGTGTAGCGCCGATTCTGCTGGTAACCATGAACGGGGATGGAGACTTTATTGAGGGACGTATTCACTCCAATCGTCAGCAGCGTCCTGTTGGACCACAACCGGATCCGCAGCACCAGGCGGCACGGTTGATACGTGAATTGACCCTACTCGATTTTCCTGCAACCCCCCTAACCATAGATGATGAGGGGTATATTAAGCCCTCCCCTGCCGCTTCGACCTCCCTTGGGGCCTCCCCATAGCGGCAAAACGCCTTCCTCTCAGGTAGAATAACGCCTCTGCCACCCAGGGTGGCAAGTCTCGGGTCCTTGCCCGATGAATGCAGACAGGATTGAAGACGATAAATGATCAGCAAAGCTCTTAGTAAGATTTTTGGTAGCCGTAATGACCGCACCATCAAACGGATGCGTAAGATGGTGGCGCAGATTAATGCCCTTGAGCCAGAACTTGAGGGGCTTAGTGAAGATCAGTTGCGTGCGAAGGCGGCGGAGTTTCGCCAACGGCTAAGTGATGGCGTCGAACTTGAGGCTCTGCTTCCGGAAGCCTTTGCCACAGTACGTGAGGGTGCCAAGCGGGTCTATGGGATGCGCCACTACGATGTGCAGCTGATTGGTGGCATGGTGTTACATCAGGGCAGGATTGCCGAGATGCGTACCGGCGAGGGTAAGACCCTGATGGCAACACTGGCTGCCTATTTGAATGGACTGGCCGGTGCAGTACATGTGGTTACGGTGAATGACTATCTGGCGCAACGGGATGCGGAGATGATGGGGCGTCTCTACAGCTTTCTGGGGCTTACCACTGGAGTGATCATCGCTGGTCTTAGCCAGGAGCAGCGTCAGGCGGCCTACGCCTGTGACATAGTCTATGGCACCAATAATGAGTTTGGTTTTGACTACCTGCGCGACAACATGGCCTTCAGTGCAGAGGATCGTGCCCAGCGTGAGCTCAATTTTGCGGTGGTCGATGAGGTGGATTCGATTCTTATCGATGAGGCTCGTACGCCGCTGATTATTTCGGGTCCTGCTGAAGACAGTTCGGGACTCT
>JAOUQQ010000083.1 GCA_029879245.1 Chromatiales bacterium
TGGCTAAAGCTTTGCAGAGCCGAGGCCATGCCCCGATTGTGGGGAAAGCAGTCAAGCGCCGCCAGGGTGATATTGGGCATCGCCATCGACATGCCGATCACATAGATCGTTGGCGGTGCAATGACATTGAGAATGGCGGCTGGTAGCCATGCCCCCTGCATTACGTTCAGGCATGCTGCTGCCAACATCAGAACAAAACCCATCCTGATCGTCTGCTCTGATGTCAGACGCGATGCCAACCAGCCCGCCAGCTGTGACCCCACGACCACGCCCCCGACCACTGGTACAAAGAAGATCCAGAAGTCATTTACCCCCAGCCCCAGGTGTTGATAGATAATGTCGGGCGACGCCGCCAGATAGATAAACATCGCAGAGAACATCAGGGCAAAGCTGGTGATCAACCCCATAAAGCGACCATGTCGAAGGGCCCGGCCATAGGCCCGGCCAACCATCACCGGATGGATAGAGTGTCGCCCCTCCCGCGGCAGGGTCTCTCGACTGCCCAGTAGCAACATCGCCATCATCACTACCACCAGTATTGAGAGAAAGGCGAAGACCGAACGCCAGCCGAACAGGTCATGCAGCAAACCACCCATCACCGGTGCCACGGCCGGTGCCAGGGCGAAGATCAACATCACACGCGCCATCACCCTGCGCGCCAGTAATCCTGCAACACAGTCTCGAATCATCGCCCGACCGATCACCAGCCCGGCACTGGCCGAGAGCCCCTGCCCGATGCGGAAAACAATCAGCTGGTTGATATTCTCAGCGGCCATACAGCCCAACGAACTGAATGTGTAGAACAGTAGCGCTGCCACAGCGACGGGGCGGCGACCGAAACTGTCAGAGAGCGGTCCGTAGAATAGCGTGGAGAGGGCAAAGGCGAGCAGATAGAGACTCATCGTCTGCTGCATCTGCAGCGGCGAGGCGACAAACTCCGCAGCGATATCGGGAAAGGAGGGGAGATAGGTGTCTATGCTGAAGGGTGCCAGCATGGAGAGCACCCCTACCACCAGCGAGAGCGGTAGCAGCCCCCGATACGAATTGACCTCCGGGTGCATAGTCGATGCGCGATCAGCCGCGCACGCCGCCTTCCATTTTGAGGAAATTCATCAACTGGTCGTGACCGTGCTGGGTAAGGATCGACTCGGGGTGGTACTGCACCCCTTCAATGTTGTACTCGGTGTGGCGCACCCCCATGATCTCGTCGCGCGAACCGTCGGCGTTCTGCGTCCAGGCGATCACCTCGAGGCAGTCAGGGATAGTCGCCTGCTCGATCACCAGCGAGTGATAGCGGGTCGCCTCAAAGGGGTTGGCAAGGCCTTTGAAGACACCGACATCGGCGTGATAGACCATCGAGGTCTTGCCGTGCATGATCTCACGCGCATGAACAATATTGCCGCCGAAGGCCTGCCCGATTGACTGGTGCCCCAGGCAGACCCCGAGGATTGGCAGCTTGCCGGCAAAGTGTTTGATCGCCGCTACCGACACCCCCGCCTCATTCGGCGTGCAGGGTCCGGGGGAGATCACCAGGTGGTCGGGGTTCAGCGCCGCGATCTCTTCGATAGTGATCTGGTCGTTGCGGAACACCTTTACCTCTGCCCCCAGCTCACCGAAATACTGCACCAGGTTGTAGGTAAAGGAGTCGTAGTTATCGATCATCAGCAGCATAAGAGCCGTAACCTTTCGCTATCAAATACTAAAGTCAGACATTGAGCGGTAGATTGTACCCGCTTACGCAGAGGCATTATAGGCGTTGCAGGGGGATTACGGGATCAAATTGCCTGCTTGTCGAGCTGATCTTTAATCGCCTTGATCTCTTTGGCTATGCCAAGGGAGAAGGTCCGCTCGCAATACTCCAGTAAGGGCAGCACCTCAATGCAGAGGTCGATGGCATAAGGGGCGATGGAGCCTTCGCGTACACCACGAATAATCTCCAGTGCCGAATTGATATCGGGGGTCTCCACCACGGTGACCTCCACCTCGGCAAACCCCTGCTGATTCGGTTCACCAGCCGCTGCCCGATTCAGCTTCGCCTCGGTATGAAAATCAGCTCGTTCTATCAGGGCACCAAAATCTACCGGCTTAACGATAAAGTCGTTAGCACCACAGGCGTGGGCCCGTTCGCGGGTAATATCATCATCGGCACTGGTGATCACCACGATAGGAAGGCTCTTAACAGAATCATCCCCGGAGGCACGAATGCGGCAGATCAGCCCATATCCATCCAGATTAGGCATCATGATGTCACTAATCACCAGCGCCACGTTGGGGTTCTGCAGCAGCAACTGCCAGGCATCCTCGCCATCCTCGGCTTGCAGCACCTCATAATGGCTAGACAATATCTTGCTAATCGCCGCCCTCACCGTCCGGGAATCATCAACCACAAGAATACGCGTCATTTTCCCGTTATCCACCATAGTCGCTTATTGCCACACTGTTCCAAGCCATTAGTTTCAATGTAAATTGTTACCCATTTTCGTTAATTTACAACCAGTTGTAGCGTATATTGTGATCTGGTGCGACTCTCTAAGAGAAAATAGTTGCTAAAGCAGTACAGAGCGTTCCAGTTATCCCGTTAAAACTCCCGGAAACCCTCCTCGTTGGCAAACGCGCGTGCACGCTCCTCATCGATACCGATCACCCCGTGAGTAAGTGTCAGCTCTTTACCGACAAAACCATCGAAGAGTTTGAACTTCACCACACGGTACCAGGTCTCACGCGGCCCCACCGTATACGCCTTGTTGATACAGAGGCACTTGAACATAAAACCGAGTGCGTAGGCAGATGGGGCTGCGGTATGAGGTGCGGCAAAGAAGTACTTTGTCTCATCACTGTCGTTGTGCAGCACCAGCACGAAGCGCTTTTCCTCACCCGGTTCGATCAGAAAGGATGACTCGGTGATAGGCGCACCAACCGGTGCGTCTGCCAGCGACTTGACACTCTCCATCTGCCAGAGTCGGGGACGCCCTTTCACCTCGTAGAGCTTCATCGGCTGGGTAAAATCGACATACTCCCAGGCGATGTTGATCCTGACCGGTTCCGCCGCCGCTCCCACGAGGGGAAACAACAGAACAAGATAGAGTAGAGTCCTGAACACCCTCATCCCCCTATCGCTGCCGCATGTAGACCAGGCGGTCAAACTTCAGCTTCTTGCCTCCACTCTGATTGACCAGCTCATATTTTCCCCCTTCCAACCAACGGATGGTGACAATCTCCTGAAAGATCTTCTGGTTGGGATCCGGCTCCGGCAGCGCCGGTTTGTTACAGTCACGGCCGCAACTGTTGCAGTCACCATAGACCTCAGTCTCATAGTAGAGTCCGAAGAGGCGCAACTTCAATCCATCTGCACTCGCCTTTTTGACTTCGTAGTTACCCAGGGCGAAATACTCCGCCTCATCAAGATAACCTGAAATATAGAGACTGCCGTCAGCGCGCAAGCGCAACGTGGAGCTGACATAGGACTCCTCCTCGCTCTCCCTTACCGCCGTATAGGAGTCATTGAGCAGGGCATCGACCGATGCGGTGGCAAAGGCCTTGCGATTACCCTCTACCGCATCATGGAGTCGTGCGTAGGGGTCGAGCATAAACCACTCGCTGCCATCAAAGAGGCGCATCTCGCTCAGTACCAGATCGCGGTAGTGTTTACCCCGCTCGGCATCTGCCACCGTCATCTTCAGCTGTCGTCCGGTGAAGGGGGTTGGCAGGGTAACCACCTGTGAACCGAGTTGATCACTCACACTCACCTCTGCCCTGTAGCCACCATCACCGCTTAACAGCAGTTTGGTGGCTCGACTATTGGCGATATAGTGAGTTACCGATCGCTGATAGCCATTCCACAGGCGTACCTTTTCAACCCGTTGCGGCACATCAAAATCGAGCTGCAGAGAGATCCCCTTCTCTTTCTTATCACTGGCCCAACCATACTCAAAACGCGAATCGAACAGATAGAGCGGGTCGTAAGCAGAGGCCGGTTTAAGCACACTATCTGCGGAGACACTCCCGGATACCCGACGCGGTGTCTTCACCCGGTAGGGCTGGCCACCCTCATCAAGCAGGCGAATATCGCAAATCTTAAAACCACTGTTGTGCTCAAAGTTGAAGGTGAGGGAACGAACCTCCAGCGGGCCACGGAAACCATCGAGGACCAGCAGATCTCCCCGATGTTTCGGGTAGAGCGCCGCCGGGATCTCTCCCTCCCCCCTGGGGGTCAGGGAGAGAAGCCACTGGTCAAAGTTGAAGAAAATGGAGAGGTCATCGTGCTTCAGCGTGCCGCACGAGTCGATCTCAATACCCTTGATTTTTATCGGCTCATCAAAGTACATGTGGAGTTTGACAAAACGTCCATTGGGGTCCGGTGCCCACTCCCCTTTGGTAAAGATATCGAAGGGCAGACTCTTATCCATGGCGTTGGTGTAGATCATCGAAAGATAGGCATCACTGGCACTGGTTGCCACGGGCAGCAGCGCCAGCAGCGCGGCGGCTATAACTCGAAGAGGATTCATCCTGTAGGCTCCTATTATTCCACTATTGTGTATTGTTGTTTTACTTCCCGCTTCGGCAAGGCATCAAAGTGCCACCACTCAAGAGGTAACTGGATAAAACCTGCCTCGGTCATAATATTGCGCAACAGAAGTCGATTCTGCAACTGCATCTCTGTCAGTTTACCCTCTTTGAGAAACTGCGCCTCAAGACGAGGTTGGGCCAGTTTCTCGAAGGCATCGAAGGGGGTGCCCATATCGAGGCCGTTCCCCGCCTCATCGACAATCGACAGGTCAACGGCAAAACCAAAGTTGTGGATCGACCCGCTAACCGGATTGGCCACATAGGGCTGTTGTGCGGTCCCCTTGACTCTGTCCCACAACAGTTGCTGTACTGAACGTGGGCGCAGCGCATCAAAGATGAGCAACTTGTATCCGGGACGGCTCTTCGCAAGCAGCTCAGACGCCCGGTTCAGTTTGATGGCGGCATCACGATGCAGGAAGGCGCGGTTGAATTCACCATAGAGATTGACGCCCATGAAATTGTTGGTCGTCGCGTAGCGCAGATCGAGCACCACCCCCTCTGAGGGGAGAACCTCGACATACTCCGTGGTGGATGAGATATAGACCAGCGAGTCGGCAGGAGTAGTCGCCCCGGCAACGCCAATCCAGCCACACACACCCAACAAGAACCACTGGCTGTTTTTTTTCACTCTTCTCCCCTGGCGGTAACACCCTGCGCCAAACATCCATTTTACGGAAGACCCCACGCCTCCCGTCTCTGCTCATACACCTCTTTTGGTAACTGCACCAGCAGGGGGTGACTGTCGCTGTCGAGCCAGCCTATCAGCGCCTCGATATCCTCCTCCGCCAGTGCGGTGCAGCCTACCGTGGGGCGCTTGGCGGCACGCCAGACATGCAGGAAGATGCAGGAGCCTGCCCCCGCTTCCACCTCTGCGCCATTGTGCTCAACGACGACACCCCAGCGATAGAGGTGATCACGGCGGCGCATCTTCTCCGCGCTCTTCCACGGCACACCACCGCCTGCCTGGCGCTCGGTGATACGGTTATAGAATTCAGAGGCCGGGTCATCGACACACACCGTCTCGCTACCTGCAGCACGATACGGCATCTTTAACGACGCCACTGTGCCCTCTGTCGCAGCGGCATAACCAAATACCTCACCAAGGGCAAAGAGGCCCGCCGGTGCCTTACCGTCCCCCTCGCGTTTACGTATCGCATCAGCAGGGAGATCACCGTGCAGGCCACGTCCCCAGGCCAGGCCGTTCTTGCCGACCACTACCTCGGTAATTTCCGCCACCTCTACCCAGCCACTTTGTCCATCTCGCTGATAGCGTCGCAACTCACCGGTGGTGCTCTGCCACCCATCGGTGATCACCACCACCAGTTGTTCGGCACTGGAGATTGCCTGCTGAGGTGTCTCTCCCCCGGCCGATACACT
The DNA here is from genome assembly GCA_029879245.1 of Chromatiales bacterium. Taxonomy (GTDB): domain Bacteria; phylum Pseudomonadota; class Gammaproteobacteria; order Thiohalomonadales; family Thiohalomonadaceae; genus JAPHSX01. The sequence goes on from JAOUQQ010000083.1 coordinate 5,944, forward strand.
GAGCGAAACCAGACTGGTCACTATCCCGAAAAAGAGCGCCTTGCCCACTATCATTTCCACCCCCGGTGTCACTCAGATCAAGACGATGCACGACTGTTGTCGGAACACGGATATCCGCTATCCCGTCATCGCTGCACCGTGCCACATCACCACCACTCGATCAACCGACAGGTCCGCCTTGGCCTGCCCCCGCTAGCGCTTGAGCTTGGCGAAGGCATCGGCCATCGCCCCGCCGAGGGCCGGCTGGCTGGCTGCGCGTGGCGCCGGCTGGCGCCCCTTGCCGCCCGTCGGACGCTCACGCTGCTGCCCCTTCTCCTGATTGCGCGGGTCGTCGCTCATGCGCATCGACAGACCGACGCGCTTGCGCGGGATATCGACCTCCATCACCTTCACCTTGACCACGTCGCCCGCCTTCACCACCTCGCGCGGGTCCTTGACGAACTTCTCGGCGAGGGCGGAGATGTGCACCAGGCCGTCCTGGTGCACGCCGATATCGACGAAGGCGCCAAAGTTGGTGACGTTGGTCACCACCCCCTCGAGGATCATCCCCACGGTGAGGTCCTTGAGCTCCTCGACCCCCTCCTTGAACTCGGCGGTCTTGAACTCGGGGCGCGGGTCGCGGCCCGGCTTGTCGAGTTCCTTGATGATGTCATTCACCGTCGGCTCACCGAATTTCTCGTCGGTAAAGTCATTGGCGGCGAGGGTGCCCAGAAACTTGCTGTCGCCGATGATGCTGCCCATCGCGCGGCCTGACTTTTCCAGGATGCGCTCCACCACCGGGTAGGCCTCGGGGTGGACGGCGGAGGCGTCGAGCGGGTTGTCACCGTTCATCACCCGCAGGAAGCCGGCGCACTGCTCGAAGGCCTTCTCGCCGAGGCGGGCCACCTTCAGGATCTCCTTACGATTCCTGAAGGCGCCGTTCTCGTCACGGTAGGCGACCACGTTGGCGGCGAGGGTGGCGGAGAGGCCGGCGACGCGGGTCAGCAGCGCCGCCGAGGCGGTATTGATGTCGACGCCGACGGCGTTTACGCAGTCCTCCACCACGGCATCGAGCTGGCGCGCCAGGCGGGTCTGCGACACGTCGTGCTGGTACTGGCCGACGCCGATCGACTTGGGGTCGATCTTCACCAGCTCGGCGAGCGGGTCCTGCAGGCGACGTGCGATGGAGACGGCGCCGCGGATGGAGACGTCGAGGTCGGGGAACTCCTTCGCCGCGAACTCGGAGGCGGAGTAGACCGAGGCCCCCGCCTCGCTCACCATGATCTTGGTGAGCCGGAGCTGCGGGTATTTCTTGATCAGCTCCGCGGCGAGCTTGTCGGTCTCGCGCGAGGCGGTGCCGTTACCGATGCTGATGAGCTCCACCTGGTGCCTGGCACAGAGGGCGGCGAGGATGGCGATCGACTGGTCCCACTGATTCTTCGGCTGGTGCGGGTAGATAGTGGAGTGGTCCAACAGCTTGCCGGTGGCGTCGACCACGGCAACTTTAACCCCGGTGCGCAGCCCCGGGTCGAGGCCGAGGGTGGCACGGGGGCCCGCCGGGGCGGCGAGCAGCAGGTCGTGCAGGTTCTGGGCGAAGACCTTGATCGCCTCCTCCTCGGCCGCCTCGCGCAGGCGCGATTTGAGGTCCGTATCCAGGTGGGTGAGGATCTTCACCTTCCACGACCAGCGCACCACCTCGCGCAGCCACCTGTCGGCGGGGCGCCCCTCGTCGCGCACCCCCATGGTGGCGGCGATCATCCGCTCGGCGGCACCCGGCTCCAGGGGCTTGAGCTCTGCATCCTCGGGCAGGGAGAGCTCCATGTTGAGCACCCCCTCCTTGCGGCCGCGGAACAGGGCCAGGGCACGGTGCGAGGGGATGGTCTTGACGGTCTCGGAGAAGTCGAAGTAATCGCTGAACTTGGCCCCCTCCACCTCCTTGCCCTCCACCACCTTCGAGGCGAGCACCCCGTGCTGCCACAGGTAGTCGCGCAGCTTGCCCACCAGCTCGGCGTGCTCGGCAAACTCCTCCATCAGGATCTGCTTGGCCCCCTCCAGCGCGGCGGCCACATCGGGCACCGCCTTGTCCTTGTCGATGTAGTTCGCCGCCTCGGCCTCGGGGGAGAGGGTCGGGTCAGCGAGCAGTGCGTGGGCCAGCGGCTCCAGCCCCGCCTCGCGGGCGATCTGCGCCTTGGTGCGGCGCTTCTGCTTGTAGGGGAGGTAGAGGTCCTCGAGGCGGGTCTTGGTGTCGGCCGCGAGGATCGCCGCCTTCAGCTCCGGGGTGAGCTTGCCCTGCTCCTCGATGGAGTTCAGCACCGTCACCCGCCGCTCGTCGAGCTCGCGCAGGTAACCGAGGCGCTCGTCAAGGTTGCGCAGCTGGGTATCGTCCAGGCCGCCGGTCACCTCCTTGCGGTAGCGGGCGATGAAGGGAACCGTAGCCCCCTCGTCGAGCAGGCCGACGGCGGCCTCTACCTGGCGAATGTGGACATTGAGCTCGTTGGCGATGGTCTGGAGGATATTCATCAATCTCTGCTTGGTCGTCGTTGTTATCGAATAGGCAGGCCATTCTAGCGACCCGGCCGGGGCAGTGAAATATTGACATCACCATATCTCACCCACAAAGACTCCACTCTATGAGTGGTTGATTTTTTCTCATTCTCTCCCAAACTCCCTATAACAGAGTAAATTAGTTGGTTATTAAGGTGAGAGCTCATGACCGATAAAAAGACACCGATTCGACTGGGGGTGATGGCCCCGCTAAGTGGTCTGGTGGGACTCTACGGAACTGAGATCTCCAATGCCGCCAGCATCGCCGCCGCCGAGGTGAACGAGCAGGGGGGGATACGGGGCAGGCCACTGGAGCTGGTGATCGTCGATGATGGCAGTCTGCCGGAGACGGCAGTCCCCGCCGCGGAAAGGTTGATCAAGGATCAGGCGTGCGTAGCCATCATCGGTAACCTGCTCTCCAACTCGCGCATTGATGTCGCCTACAAGGTGGCGGAGCCGCTCAAGACCCCTTACCTCAACTTCTCGTTCTACGAGGGGAGTATCTCCAGCCGCTACTTCTTTCACTTCGCCGCCCTGCCAAATCAGCAGATCGATCATATGATCCCCTACATGGCTGATCGTTTTGGCCCCAAATTTTTCTTTGCCGGGAGTAACTACGAGTGGCCGCGTGGCTCAATTGACGCCGCTAAACGCTCCCTCTCACGCTGCGATGGTGAGGTGGTGGGTGAGCAGTACATCCCCATCGGGGCCGATATTGAAAAGATTGACCTGCTGCTCGATGCCGTCGCGCGCTCCGGGGCCGACGTCTTCGTCCCCTACTTTGCCGGGGCAGATCAGATCAACCTGCTCACCCGCTTTACCGAAATGGGGCTAAAGCAGCGCATGGCGGTGGTAATGGGTCATTATGATGAGGCAATGGTCTCCAGACTCCCACCCGAGGTGCGAGAGGGCTTCTACTCCAGCAACACCTACTTTATGGGGGTCAAAAACAGGGAGAACCGTCGCTACCTCAAGCGTCTTGCCGCACTTGATGGCATAAATGGCATCTGGCCTAACGGAAACGGGGTCCTGACCAATTTTGGCGAAGGAACCTACCTTTGCGTCAAGGCCTTCGCCCAGGCGGCTAATCTGGCAGGCAGCGTGAATGCAGAGGCATTAGTCACCGCCCTGGAGACGATAACGGTAGAGGGTCCACAGGGGCAGGTTGTGATGGACCCCCATACCCACCACGCCACCGTCAACAGTTACCTGGCGCAATGTCGTGCCGATGGCACCTTTAGCATCGTCACCGGCTTTGACCCGTTACCACCCGAGATTCCTGCACGCTATCGTATGGCCCCACCTCCAGCCAATCTCCCAGCCACTGAGAGGAAAAACTCCCTCACTCGTTTTAGCCAGGCGATTGCCAACCTCGATCTGGATGGCACTATCCGCGATACCAATAGCAGTTTTCAAAGACTCTGGCCCGACATCGGTGTAGCGCTTATCGGCAGACCATTTAGCAGCCTGTGGCATGAGGCAGAGCGTGTCGAGAAGATTCTTGGCAGCATGGTGCGTCTGGGGGAGTGGAGCGGTGAGCTCAGTGCCAAAACCGGTGAGCATGCACGCAGCCTCGAACTGAGCATCGAAGGGGCGCTGGATGGCAGGGGCAAACTCCGTGGCTTTACCGTGCTCTGTCTTGACCCTCAAGCTACACAATCCACCCCATGGCCAACCGCCCAACATCACGCCAACAATATCCTCTCGATTATCGATATCGGCGTGGTTGCCATCGATGCAAGCGGCACGATTATCCAGGCCAACGCCAACGCGGCACGCATGTTCGGCTATGATGAGGATGAGATGGCAGGCATGCTGGTACACCTGCTGCTCCCACCCCATTTTCGCGAACACCATGTCCTGGCGATCAGTCAGTTTATCCAGTCCACTGACAATGAGGTTCCCATGGGTAGTCGCGGGGAGATCGCCGGGTATCGCAAGGATGGTTCGGAATTTCCCGCCGAGGCATCTATCAGCAAATTTCACGGGCCCAACGGCTGGGTGCTTGTTGCAACATTACGCGATATCACCGAGTACAAGGTATCGCGGGAAAAACTGCGCTGGGAGGCTACCCACGACCCCCTCACCCGCCTGCCCAACCGCACGCTGTTTCGCGAACGTCTCGACAACGCCCTGCAACGATCACGCCGTCACGCCCACGGTCTGGCCGTCCTCTTTATCGATCTCGACGGTTTCAAGTTGATCAACGACAGTTTTGGCCATGACACCGGTGACCATCTTCTCACCCTGATGTCAGAGCGCATCTGCGATGCGGTACGCCCAGGGGATACGGTAGGACGCTTTGGTGGTGATGAGTTTGTGGTGCTGTGTGAACAGCTTGAAGAGGCCACCGTTGCTGCCCGCGTCGCAGATCGAATAAATGAAACACTGCGACGCCCCATCACCATCAAGGGGCATGAATTTTTCGCTACCGCCAGTATCGGACTCGCCTACGGTCACGGTGATAACCACGACAGTGAGGCATTGTTGCGTAATGCCGATGCTGCGATGTATAGCGCCAAGGATCAGGGCAGAGACAGCTGGCGACTGTTCAACGAGAGCCACCACGAGCAGGCAAAGTCACAACTCACCATCGCCAATGGACTGCGCAGCGCACTTGAACGTAATGAATTTGAGGTGGTAATGCAGCCCATCGTCTCCGCAGTCGACAGCCGCATCGTCGGTGCCGAGGCTCTATTGCGCTGGCACCTTCGAGGAGAGACCATCTCACCGGCCGAATTTATTCCCATTGCCGAAATGTCCGGTATGATTATAGAGATCGGCCAGTGGGTCTTTCGTCGCGCCTGTGAAGTTCAACATCAATGGCAGCATAAGTTTGGCCTTGCTGCACCCTATATCTCGATCAACCTCTCCACACGACAGTTAAGCGATAGCACCCTGGCACATACGTTTGCACAGATCCTGAAAGAGACCGGGGCTCAGCCTGAGCGCATAATACTTGAG